>CALMVO010000124.1:1445-2798 GCA_937873205.1 uncultured Acetobacteraceae bacterium | reverse complement strand
GACGCTGGTCAGGTTCCCGCTTGGGCCGCCGTTGGCCGCATAGCCGTACTGGACCACCCGGCCGATGTCGTCCGTCACCTGCGTCAGGGTGGACCCAGAGTAGGTGAGGGACAGCGACCGCCCCGCGCCGCTCGGGCCCATGTTGGAGGTGATCTTGACCGGCAGCTCGCCCGCGGTCCCGGAGTTCTGGTAGATGATCGAGACGATCGGGCCCTTGGTGCTGTTCCAGGTGCCCAGGTTGCCGATTGCGTCGAAATACAGGCTGACGCCGCCCTTTGTGTAGTAGCGGATGCCGCCGGTCGAGGGATCCATGGCGACCGAATCGGCCGAGCCGAGCGGCGGGGCGTAGGTGCTGGTGCCGGTCTGCTGGATGAAATGCTCGACGTTGCCCGGCCGGGTCACGGCGACGTCGTTGATCCGCAGCGAGCCGATCAGGTAGTCGACGATCTCGGAGCCGACCAGGACCTGGGCCGCCGACGGCAGCTGGTCGCCGGGCGTGGGCGTGAGCACGTCCGTGGCGGCGCGGAGCGCGGTGATGGCGGACGAGGCGCTCAGCGCCGAGTTGCTACCCAGGGCCTCGAAGGGGTCGCTGCCCTGCACCGCGGTCATCGATAGGTTGGAGGACCAGCCCTTGCCGATGCTGGACGCGGTCAGCCGCTGGCTGGAGTCGTAGCTGCGGGTGAAGCTCAGCGCGTAGGGGAAGCTGCCGCTGCCGGTCGAGATATCGGTGTGGCTGTAGGTGTAGCTGTCGCCGTTGCCCACTCCGCCCGGCAGGCCGCCCACCGAGGCGGCGATCGGGGTCTGGCTGTCGGGGTAGACCGTGACCATGGCGTTCGATCCGACCTGCGCCGGAGTGACCGGCGTCGTCGTATCGCCGCCCGAGTAGCCGCCCGCGATGAAGGACTGGATGTAGGTGCCCTGCGTCTGGATGGCCAGGAAGGCGCCCAGGCTCACCCCGCCCTGAACCGTCGAGCTGTTCTGGGTCATCATCACGCGCCCGGACCCGCCGTCCGGTGAACAGGACTGGCTATCCGGATTGTAGCCGATCTCCTCATCCATGATGGTGAGGTCTGGCGTCGTGTAGGTCGTCAGGTTCGGCCGGATGGTGCTGCCGTAGAAGGCGCAGGTGTCGCCCGAGACCTGCGGATCGCCCGCGTTGTAGAAGGTGAAGCCCTGCGACGCCTCCGAGCCGAAGAGGCTGGTCGTGGACACGGCCACCGTGTTCGGCTGTGACTGCTCGATGACGCCGCTCTCGATCCGGCTGCCCAGCATGTTGTCGGTGGCGAAGGTGCCGATCTCGAGCGGCGTCGGATAGCCGCCGGTACTCCGCTGCGTCCTCTGCACGACGCTGAC
>CALMVO010000124.1:0-1345 GCA_937873205.1 uncultured Acetobacteraceae bacterium | reverse complement strand
CGTTCGGGACGAACGCCTGGACCGTGATGATGTCGCGATACCCGTCGGGAACATAGCTGTAGCTTGCCTGCGTGGTCAGCTGGTTCGGGTTGCCTGAAAGAACCGGTGGACCTCCCACCTGGGCGGGGAGATAGGTGATGTCGGACCCGCCGACGGCCTGCGTGGCCGTGATCGACGGGTTAGCTTTGAGGTAGGTGGAGAAGCTCGAGGCATAGTTGACGATGTCGGTCTTCAGGTTGCCGGCACCCTGGGCGAGTGCCGACACCGAGTACCCGGCGTCATTGTCTTGACTTGTCGCGCGGCCATAGAAGCTGGTGAAGTTGTAGCCGCTGTTGCTCGCGTACGTCCCCGCCGTGTCCGAGCCGAAGCCGGCCCAGGTCGTGTATGACTTGGTCGAGGGATCATAGGTGACGGTGGTCCCGTTGACCTGGGCCGTGACCCAGGCCCACTCGATCGTTGCCGAGGTCACGGTATCCCCGGATGTGGTGAACGTTGCTGTAGGGAAATTACCCGAGGACAACAGTGTCTGCATGCTGCTGGCCGAGCTCATGTTGAGCCAGTTCGAGAGCTGGGCTCCTGTCAGGGTGATCGTGCCGACGACGATCTGCGGGTTCGTGATGGTCACGCCGGTGTTGTTGTTTTGCGCGGCCAGCTGCAGCAGCTGCAGCATCAGCTCGGCGGAATCGAACACCGTGCCGTTGCCGTCGAGCATCGCGCCCAGGGGGCCCTTGAGGCTGCCCCATTCCGGCAGGATCTTGATGTTGTTGTAGACATACTCGTAGATCAGCTGCGGGTTGTAGCGCAGAGCCCGGGCGAGCTCGTTGATCTCGGGCGGGATCGGCGCCGACGCGCCGGACGAGGTGGCCGCCGGCTGAGCCGCGGCAGATGGCCTCGCGGCTGCCGCCGCGGACGGCTTGGCAGCTGCCGCCGTAGCACTCGTCCCCCCGGGAGACGTCAGGATGATGTTGTGGCTGGCCGAGAGGGATGTGATCTGGGCCTGCGCGGGCGGGCTGGCGGAGGCAAGACACAGAAAGACAGCCGACAGCATCATGCTGCCCCTCTCACGCAACCAGCGCATCGGTCCCGCCCTTGCCTCTATGTTACGATCACGGTCCCATGACGGATGATAAATTGACAAGACGCTTTCTGACCGGAATCGTATGCCCATCAACACGGACAGGAGCACCGCCATGAGGCGCAGACTTGCCCTCGCCGGCATCGTCGTTTCCCTGCTGGCCGCGGCCGCGCCGGCAGAAGCCGCAGGCGTTACATACGCTTATGACGGACAGGGCCGCGTCACGACGGCGAGCTACAGTAACGGAACGGTCATAACCTACACCTACGA
>CALMVO010000123.1 GCA_937873205.1 uncultured Acetobacteraceae bacterium | reverse complement strand
GTCCGGCAGGGGCGGGGAGAGATTCGGCGCCGAAACGGCTGGTGCTGTTGCAGGGATTCGAACCCTGGACCTCTCCCTTACCAAGGGAGTGCTCTACCACTGAGCTACAACAGCGGCGCCGGCGGACGTGGCCGGTTCGTAGCCGTCAGGGGCCGGCCCCGCAAGAGGCGTCGCGCCGCTCGGACGGGCCGGTCAAGGATCGGCCGTAGCTGTCCAGGAACATCTGCACCGCGCCGCTGACCAGCAGCTCGATCTCGCCCGCATTCATCGGCGGCAGCAGCTGCAGCCGCCGCTTCATGCAGGACGGGGTCTGGCAGAGCGCGAAGAAGTGCCCGGCGGCGACGTCCGGATCGGCCTGACGCAGCCGGCCCGCCTGCATCTGCTGCACCAGCCAGCCGGCCATGTGCGCCAGCACCCGCTCCGGCCCGCTCTCCCAGTAGATCTGGGCGAGATCGGGGAATTTGCCGGCCTCCGAGATGACGATCCGGTAGAGGACCAGGCTGCCCGGGGCCAGTACCAACGCCACCATGCGCTGCGCAATCTGGTGCAGGATGGCGCCGAGATCGTCCGGGTCAGCGATCGGCTCGAACATCTCTGTCAGCATGGTCTGCGATCGCTGCGACACGAAGGCCGCGAACAGCTCGGACTTGCTGGTGAAGTAGTTGTAGAGCGTGCCCTTCGAGACCGCCGCCTGAAGCGCGATGCGCGACATGCTCGCACCCTCGTAGCCGCATTCGGTGAACACGGTCTCGGCGCCCCGGATGATCTGCTGCCGCTTCTGGACCGGATGCTCCTCCTGGGCCGCCATCGCGCTCCTTTGCCCGGACGCTGCGCCGGGCGCCTCCAGGTCTCGCCAGACGTCGCGACCGGACCACAGGCCTCGCATCGCCGGACCGGTCCGACGTTGACGGCGCGAGCAAAGCAGATACTGTCGGCTTGTCAACGCTGACCGAACGGATCGGTCAGCGCGTTGCCAAAGGTGATGGTCCGTGAACCGGCGCGGCGGCACCGTGCCGTCCTCCGGGGCGGGCATCTTCCCCACGGCGGTCCGGCAGCGTCCGACGCAGCGTGCGTAGCCTCGGCGACAGGAGCGGCCTGATGACGTCCAGATCGAGTGCGCGCGAGCCCGGCTGCGGTGGCAGCCGGACCGGGGCGGCCGGACGTGCGGCGTGCCGCCTGGTGGCGACCGCGGGCGTGATCGTGGTCTCGGTCCTGGCCGTTTCCGGATGCAGCGTCGGCCCCGACTTCAAGCGCCCCAGCCTATGGTCGCCCAGCGCCTGGCTGCCTCATTCGCACGAGCTGGCGGGCAACCAGCCGGTCTCCATGACCAGCACCGTCGATCCGGCACCACCCGACCCGCACTGGTGGGACGTGTTCCACGATCCGGAGCTGTCGGCACTGGAGGCACGCGCAGCACAGACCAATCTCAATGTCCGACTGGCGACGGTGCGTCTGGCCGAGAGCCGGGCGCAGCTGCACATCACTGGCGCCGACCAATATCCGACGCTGACCGGCACCGGCAGCTACATGCGCACCCAGGTCAGCGAGAAGCTGGTGCAGCGGGGCCTGCAGGATGGCCTCGGCGGCATCTCGGGCGGAATCGGCAACGGCGCCGGCGCCGGGCTGGGAAGTCTCGGCGGGCTGCTGGGCGGCACCGGGGTCTCGTCGTCGACGCTGTCCGGCCTCCAGCAGTCGGCCGGCTCCATTAAGGTACCGCCGTTCGACATCTATGAGGACGGCATCGATGCCTCCTACGAGCTCGACCTCTGGGGCCGGGTGCGGCGCGAGGTCGAGTCTGCGCAGGCGACGGTCGAGGCGTCGGTGGAGGATCGCCGTTCGATGCTGATCGCGCAGCTGGCCGAGGTCGCGCGCGACTACATGATGCTGCGCGGCGATCAGGCTATCCTGGCCATCCTGGTCGCCAACCAGAAGACCGCCGAGGGCTCCCTGACGCTCAGCCACCAGCGCTTCGTCGGCGGACTCACCACCGAGCTCGACGTCGACAACGCCAAGGCGCAGCTCGAGACCACCACCGCGCAGATCCCGAGCCAGGAGCAGCAGGTGTCGCAGGCGGTGAACGCGCTCAGCCTGCTGCTGGGCGAGCCGCCCCAGGCGCTGCGGTCCGAGCTGCTGACGAACGCGCCGCTGCCGCCGATCCCGCCGCTGGTGCCGGTCGGCGTACCCTCGGAGTTGGCGCGCCGCCGCCCCGATATCCGCGAGGCGGAGGCGCAGCTGCACGCGGCGACCGCCAGCGTCGGCGTTGCCGTGGCGGCGTTCTATCCGAAGGTGACGCTGACCGGAGCACTTAACTTCCAGACCCTGTCGCTCCGCGATCTCGCTTTCTGGTCGTCCGTCGCCTACAACGTGGGCCCATCGATCAGCCTGCCGATCTTCCAGGGTGGACGGCTGCGCGGCGAGCTTCTGCTGAACAAGGCGCGACAGCAGGAGGCGGCGATCAACTACCAGCAGACCGTGCTCACGGCGTGGCATGACGTCGACAATGCGCTCGCGGCCTACGCCGCGGAACAACGTCGCTATGGCCAGCTGGCGCAGTCGGTAGGCTCCGCGCAGCGGGCGCTGTCGTTGGCGCAGCAGCAATATCTGCACGGGCTGCAGAGCTTCCTGAATGTGCTGGATGCCGAGCGCACGCTGCTCTCGTCGCAGCAGCAGCTCGCCACCAGCGCGGAGGCGGAAGCCGCCAACCTGGTGCAGCTCTACACGGCACTCGGCGGCGGCTGGGAGACCACGTTCCCGGTTGCCGACGCGACGACCACTCCGGGCTTGAAGGGGTAGGGGGCGAGCCCGTCTGATTCCCGTGAATCTTGAGCGAAATTTTTGGGTTGACGCTCGGATCACCCGGGCCTACATCCCCTCCACCGCAGCGACTGGCGGGACCGGGCTTGGTCCGGTGCCCTTGCTGCCTCCTCTGCTTCAAGGCTGAGGCCTCCGTGCGATGGCAAGGAGGGTCTGTTCATTGACAATTATATCTGAGTGGAAGGGATATGTTGGCGGCGTTTCT
>CALMVO010000122.1 GCA_937873205.1 uncultured Acetobacteraceae bacterium | reverse complement strand
GAAGAAATCGGTGGTCGCCACCAGCGCCTGGTCGTCGTTCAGCCGGTAGACGGCGGCGTCGTCGCCCGTCTCCGTGCCGACCAGCAGGTTCGCGAATGGGCCCGCCATCGGCATGCCGGCCAGGATATCGCCCAGCACCGCCGGCGATAGCTTGCAGCCGCAGCCGCCGCCATGCGCAAGCGTGGTCAGCCGCACGGCCTGGTCGTCCATAGTGGCATCCCTCGCGTTGACGGCCCCGCGCCCTCATCTAGGAAGTGGGGTCGCTACCCGCCAGGAGGATGCAGGCTGAACACCTTGAGCGACGGCGGGCCAGGGGGTGGAGCAGGGGCCCGGTCCAACCTCCGCGGCCTGCCGCAGCTGCAGCGCCTGCTGGAGGCGCCGGCGGCGGCTTCGCTGCTGCAGATCCATGCGCGCCCGGTCCTGCTGGCGGCGCTGCGCCGCGAGCTGGAAGAGGCACGCGTGGCGCTGGTCGCCGATCCCGGGCTGGCGGCGCCGTCTGCCGAGGCGCTGCTCGGCCGCGCCGGCGACCGGCTGCGAGCCGATGCCGAGGCGCGCGCGTGGTCCGGCCTGCGCCGCACCATCAACGCAACCGGCGTCCTGCTGCACACCAACCTCGGCCGGGCGCCGCTGCCGCAGGCGGCCCTCGAGGCGGTGCTGGAGGTCGGCGCCGGCTACTCCAACCTCGAGTTCGACCTCGGCGCCGGCCGTCGCGGCGCCCGCACCCAGGGGATCGAACCGCTGCTGGCCGAGCTCACGGGCGCCGAGGCGGGTCTTGCCGTCAACAACGCCGCCGCCGCGGTGTTGCTGGCGCTGAGCGCGCTCGCCGGCGGCGGCGAGGTGATCGTGTCGCGCGGCGAGCTGGTCGAGATCGGCGGCGGCTTCCGCATCCCCGACGTGATCCGTCAGGGCGGCGCTCGGCTGGTCGAGGTCGGCACCACAAACAAGACCCGTCTCGCCGATTACGCCGACGCCATCGGGCCGCAGACCCGCATGCTGCTCAAGGTGCATCAGAGCAACTACCGCATCGTCGGCTTCACCGCCGAGGCGGCCGTGCCCGCGCTGGCGGCGCTCGCCCGCGCACGCGGTCTGGTGCTGATGCATGACCTGGGCAGCGGCGCGCTGCTCGACCTGCGCCGCTTCGGCCGCCCGCACGAGCCCACCGTGCGCGACGCGCTCGCCGCCGGCGCCAACCTGGTCGCCTTCAGCGGCGACAAGCTGCTGGGCGGTCCGCAGGCCGGCATCCTCGTCGGCAGCACAGCCGCGGTGGCCCCGCTGCGGCGCCACCCGCTGCTACGCGCCCTCCGACTCGACAAGATGTCGCTGGCCGCTCTGGAAGCCACGCTGCGCCTGTATCGCGACCCCGACGGCGCGGTGGCGGCGATCCCGCTGCTGCGCATGCTGGACCAGGACGAGGCGACCCTGGCCGCCCGGGCCGAGCGCCTGGTGAGCCTGCTCGACGGTTGCATCGAGACGGTGATCGAGCCCTCGGAAGGCTATGCCGGCGGCGGAACGCTGCCGGGGAGCGTGATCTCGAGCCGTGCCGTCGCGCTGCACGGCGAGGCCGAGATGCTGGCGGCGCGGCTGCGCCGGTATCGGCCGTCGGTGGTTGGGCGGATTTCCGGTGGAAGACTGCTGCTCGATATGCTGACCGTCGCTGACGACGAGGTTCCGGTTCTGGCTGAGGCTATCAAGGCAAGGGGCTTTGCCCCTTGACCCCACCAAAGGCGGAGCCTTTGGAAACTATTCTTAAGGAATGGGATCCAAGGGCCGCCGGCCCTTGGCGGGTCCAGGGCAGCGCCCTGGCCTTCCTGCCATGATCGGCGTGATCGGCCACGTCGACCACGGCAAGACCGCCTTGGTGCGGGCGCTGACCGGCATCGACACCGACCGCTTGCCGGAGGAGCGGCGCCGCGGCATCTCGATCGCGCTCGGCTTCGCGCACCTGCGCCTGGGCGACGACGAGATCGACATCATCGATATGCCGGGCCACGAGCGGTTCGTCCGCACCATGGTCTCCGGCGCCACCGGCATCGACGCCGTACTGCTGGTGGTGGCGGCGAACGAGGGCGTGAAGCCGCAGACCGTCGAGCATGTCGACATCGCGGTGCTGCTCGGCATCACCCGTGCGATCCTGGTGCTGACCAAGGCCGACCTGGTCGCCGCGGACGAGGCGGCGGCGGCGGCACGGGCGATGTTGGACTTCGCGGAAAAGGCCGGGCTGCATCCGGTGGCCGCGCCGATCGCCACCTCGATCCAAGACGGCACCGGCCTCGATGCCGTGCGCGCCGCCATGGCCCATACCGTCGGCGGACCAGGCGACCGCCTCGACGCAGGCTTTGCGTATCTGCCCGTCGATCGCGCCTTCAGCATTGCTGGCCACGGTACCGTCGTCACCGGCACGCTGCGCCGTGGCGTGCTCCAGGCCGACGCCGAGATCGAGATCGTGCCGCACGGCCGCCGCGTCCGCATTCGGGCTCTGCAGGTGCACGGCCGGACGGTGGCGTCCGCCGAGCCTGGGCAGCGCGTCGCCATCAATCTGCGCGGCGTCGAGGCTGCCGAGCTGCCGCGCGGCGTGGCGCTGGCCGAGCCCGGCCTGCTGGCTCCATCCGACTGGCTGACGGTCGAGCTGGCCGCGGTCTCGGGCGCGGCGCCGCTGCGCACCACGATGATGCTACAGCTGCTGTTCGGCACCGACGAGGTCCCGGTCCGGCTGCGCCTGCTCGACCGCGACGTGCTGGAGCCGGGCCAGACCGCGCTGGCGCAGCTGCATGCCGTGCGCGGGGTGACGCTGCCGGCGCGCGAGCGCTTCATCCTGCGCCTCGCCTCGCCCGCCGCCACCGTCGCCGGCGGCCGGGTGCTGGACCCTGCCGCCCGCCGACTGCGCCGGCATGCGCCGCGCACCAACGACCGGCTGCGCGCCCTGGCGGCCGCCACGGGCGACGGGGTGCTGCGGGAGGCGATCGAGACCGCCGGCGGCGCTGGGCTGTCGCTGCCGCAGTTGGCCCGGCTCGCCGGCCTGTCCCCGGCGCGGACGGAGGCGGCGCTGCCCCGGCTCGACATCGTGCGCGCCCGCGGCGATGTGCTCGCCGGCCGGGCGGTGTTCGAGACGCTGATGGGCGCGCTGCCGCGCCTGCTGGCCGCCCGCGCCGCCGAGCATCCGGCGGGCCTGTCCCACGAGCGGCTGGCGACGCTGGTGCCGGCTGCGGCGCCGGCGCTGCTGGACGAGGCGGTGCGGCGCCTGGTCGCCGCCGGTACGCTGCGCCAGGAGGGCGGGCTGGTGCGGGTGCCGCGCCCGGACCAGGAGCGCGCCCAGGCGCAGCGCGAGACCCAGCTTGCCGACCGCCTGGCCGATGCCATCCGCCGGGGCGGACTGGCCCCGCCGGACGCGCCCGACGACGCGCCGTCGAGGCGCATGCTGGACCGGCTGGTGCGCGCCGGCGTGCTGGTGCGCACGCACGACCGCGTGCTGAAGCGCGACGTGCTGTTCCATCGCGATGCGATCGACCTGGCCCGCCGCACCCTGGCGCCGCTGCTGCGCACCGGCGACGGGCTTCTGGTAAGGGAGGCCGGGCTGGCGCTGGGCATCTCCCGCAAGTTCAGCGTGCCGCTGCTGGAGTATCTGGACGGGGTCCGCTACACCCGCCGGGTCGGCGACCGCCGCTTGCTGGTGCTTCCCGATCTCTAAACCCTACGATCCAATGGAGATCACCGTCATTTCGTGACGCGTGTCTGATCCCGGTATCCAATAGCTCTTCATACGAGCATGACTGATTCGATCCATATGCTGACTGAGGAATCAATGCCCGCCATGCGTAGGCCGATAGCCTGCCTATATTGTTCATTCAGGCTCAAGGTCTTCAAAATAGTCTAGGTCAACGCGCTTGATCTCGACTGTTCGTGCAGTTCGTACGCCGACTCCAAAGCGGATCATCAGCCTTGTCAGCTCGCTGCCATCGATCAAAACCAAACGGAGGCTTCCCGATTGGCTTGCGACATTGAGGGCGGCTTTCGAAAAGTTCGAAGTTGTGATCAAAACGCCTTTCTGTGCTCCTTTGCCGACCAGAGCACCGATAAAAGCCTGCACCGTCTCACTGCCAACCGTATTGCCTGGCTGGTAGCGTTTGGCTTGTAGGTAGATGCGATCCAAGCCGAGTTGATCCTCTCGGATGACACCGTCGACACCGCCATCGCCGGGGCCACCGAGTTGCTCGCCAGCATCTGATCTGGACCCGCCATACCCCGTCGCGAGAAGTAGATCAACAATCAACCCTTCAAAAAAGGTTGGGTTACTTTCTAGGACACGCTTTAGTAATGCATCTTGCAACGATTCATTTAATGTTCGGGAAGCCGACGCGATCTGTTCTTCTGGCGTGTCGACGGTCTCGACAGCTACCGCTGTCGATGATGAGCCAATCTGGGTAGATGCCAGTGATCTGGCTGGCGCATCTTCTGATTTCGTCCGGCCTAGGAAGTCGCGAAACTCCTTGAAATCTCGGAGCAGTATGTTGTCGATCTTCACAGGGTTGCGGCTTAAAACTTCCCTGCCGCGCGCGCTGATCTGGACATGCGCTCGTTTTGGCTGCTCTACCAATCCAGCTTGTTTCAGATACGTTTTGGCCAGTGAACCCGGCTGGTAATCACCGTCATGGTACCACTGGAAATCATTTGTTCCCGTTCTTGCCGACTGAGGGTCAGTTCGTTGGCGATGCGGCCAACGAGATCCCGCATGAGCCACAGTCTCTCGGCGCAGAGTCGCAGGACAGGCACATCAGCACGTCATAGGTCGGGATGGGCACCGCGCCGCCAGATCAGCCTGAGCAGCTTGACCCGATATCAAGCTCTTCAATGGAGAACGAGCATGACCTTGCTATCCAAGCCTGCATTTCTCTCCTTTCCGACAACAGCTCGATCACCGAGATGGGCTAGGATAGAAAATGCTGAATGCTGAAAGTTGGGGCTATAACTTGTCCACGACCATCGCCATATACGAATAGGGAGGCGATTGGGGTCTGGTGGCCCTCCTGGTCTTCAAAACCAGCGGCCCGTCAAGAACGGGCGGTGGGTTCGATTCCCATCCGCCTCCGCCCTCTCAGCCCAGCCCGATCGCAACCGCGATCTGCCGCCGGATCGCCACGAGCTGGGCGGTCGTGATCCGGGACGGCGTCGGCCGAAGCCGCGCTTCGACGCGGTGGCGACCAGGTGCGAGACCGCCCAGCAGCGCTTCGCGCAGCCATTCTCCGGCGTCGGCGCGATCGGCACCGCCAGATCCGGGATCGCCCGCGCCGCGTCCTCCGTCGTCGGCACCAGGATCACGTTGGGGCAGCCGGGCGCGAACAGGCCATCATCCTCGACCACGACGGCCGGCCGCCGTTTATTTGGCTGCTTCGGCAGCGCATCGCCGCGCCAGTCCGCCAGCACGATCGACCCGGCCCGGAACCAGGCCGGCGGCTCATCAGCCGGCATCGGGCCGCGGCGTGCCCCGATCCTCGTAGAAGGCCCGGCCTTCCGCGGAGCCGGCGACATGAGCCGCCACGTGCTCGCTCGCCGCGCGGATGCGGGCGCGTCGCGGGCGGCGTCGGTCGCCCCCTCGCGCAGCGGGGTCGCGAGCCCGACGCCGTTCCGGCGAGCCTGCGCCTCCAGCTCGTCCCGCACGTCGCCGTCCGGCCGGATCGAGACCGGCACGCCCATGACTGCCTCCTGTAATGGCGCGAGACGACACGAGGGTCGTGTGCAGTTCAACGTCATGCCATCACTGATGCTGACGCTACGCCGCCAGGCGGATCTCGCGCAGCCGCTGCAGCAGGTAGTCGTGCGCGGTGATCGGTTCCGGGTAGTGGTCGCCGCCGACGCCGATGCAGCCGGGTAGGGTCTCGATGCGGTACTCCATGTTCGGCGCCAGGAAGAACGGCATCGAGTAGCGACTGCCGCGCGCCGCCTCGCCGACCGGGTTGACGACCCGGTGCGTCGTGGACGGGTAGGCGTCGTTGGTCAGGCGCTGCAGCATGTCGCCGACATTGACCACCAGCGTCCCAGGCTCCGCCTCGACCGGCAGCCAGGTGCCGGCTCGGGTGAGCACCTCGAGGCCGGACGCGGTGGCGCCGACCAGCAGGGTGATCAGGCTGATGTCCTCGTGCGCCTCGGCCCGCACCGCCGGCAGGTGCTCGGGCTCGATCGGCGGGTAGTGCAGCGCCCGCAGAATGCTGTCGCCGTGATCCACCACGCCGCGGAAGAACCCGTCGCTCAAGCCCAGATCGAGCGCCATCGCCGCCAGTACCCGCGACCCCGCCGCCTCCATCGCCCGGAACAGCGCGCCGCCATGGGTCCGGAACGCCGGCACCTCGTCCGGCCAGACGTTCGGGCGCAGCACCGGGTCGTCCGCCGGCGCGTCGTCGCGGCCGATATGGAAGAACTCCTTGAGGTCGGGGATCGTGCTCGTCCGGGCTGTCTCGACCCGGAACCCGACATAGCCGCGGCCGCCGCCGGGTGTCCGCCCGGCGTAGCGCGCCTTGGCTTCCGCCGGCAGCGCGAAGAAGGCGGCGAAGTCGGCATAGGCCGACGCGATCAGGGCCGCGTCGATGCCGTGGTGGTCGAAGCAGCAGAACCCGAAGGTCCGGTAGGCGGTCCCAAGCTCGGCCACGAACGCCGCCCGGTCGGTGTCGAACCGGCGCAGGTCGAGGGTCGGAATGCGCTCCATCGTCACAGCATCCCCTTGATCCGCAGCAGCCCGATCGCCGCCACCGTCACCATGCACGTGATGCGCCCGTCGTCGATCATCGCCTCCACCTCGGCCAGCGGAAAGGCGTGCGCCACCATGTCCTGCTCGGTCGGCTCGCGCTCGGACGCCGTGGCGCCGAGCCCGGTCGCCACGAACACGTGGCCCTTCTGGTTCGAGTAGCCCGCTCCCTGGAACAGCGTCGCCACGCGGGCCATGCGGGCGGCGACCAGACCGGTCTCCTCGGCCAGCTCGCCGGCGGCGATCTCCTCCGGGGTCGCGTCCGGCCGCTCCTCCCACATGCCCATCGGCAGCTCCCACAGCCGCTGCCCGACCGGATAGCGATATTGCTGCACCAGCGTCAGTGTCCGGTCGGGTCCGGCCCCGTCGCCGAGGGCGGCTACCACCACGAAGTCGTCGCGCACGATGACCCCATACAGCCCGTCGGCGCCGTCCGGCCGGCGGATGATATCCTCGCGCACCCGCAGCCAGCGGTTCTCGTAGGCGATGCGGCTCGACAGCGTGGTGTAGCCGCCGGCATCCGGCCGGGGGGCGGCGCTCCCGTCATCCTGCATTGGCCATCCCCCTGGGCTACGCGTGTCTCGGCATCACGATAGGGCCGGCGGCCGGTGTGGGCCACCGCCGTTGGCGTCCGCACCGGCGGTCGGATACGCTCAGGCGTCGATCCAGCGGAGTTGCGATGCCGATGCCGAACGCCCTCTCGTCCGTCGCCGTGTTCTGCGGGTCGCGCTTCGGCAACGATCCGGCGCATCGTGCGGCGGCTTGGATGCTGGGCGAAGGCCTGGGCCGGGCCGGCCTCCGGCTGATCTATGGCGGCGGCAAGGTCGGGCTGATGGGCGTGCTGGCCGATGCGGCGCTGGCCGCCGGCGGCACCGTGTCGGGCGTCATCCCGCACTTCCTGCAGAGCCGCGAGGTCATGCATGCCGGCGTCACCGACCTCACCGTCACGGACTCGATGCACGACCGCAAGCAGCGCATGTTTGCCGAGGCCGACGCCTTCCTGATCATGCCCGGCGGGCTCGGCACCTTCGACGAGACCTTCGAGATCATCACCTGGCGGCAGCTGCGCCTGCACGACAAGCCGATCCTGATCGTCGACGTATCGGGCTGGGCACGCAGCCTGATTGAGACCATCGACGACGCGATCGAGGGCGGCTTCGCCGACGCCTCGGCCCGTGCGCTGTTCGAGCACCTGCCCGACGTGCCGTCGGCCCTGGCCCGCCTGTCGAGGCTGGCCGGCGCCGAGCACGGCGGCGACCCGGCGCTGCTCTGAAGGGCTGGCGAAGCCGCAGCTCCCCGGCCCGGAGGCCCGTCACGCGCCGGGGATCAGCTTGCGCAGCAGCAGCGTCGTGAGCTCGACGGTGTCGGCGAGCGAGGCCTCCGCGTCGGCTGGACGGGATCGCTCCCGCGCCCGTCCCGGCGGGAACAGCGTGGCGCTGGACGGGAACCAGCGTTCGCGCACCCACTCGTTCTCGTCCCGGAACAGCGCCATGAAGTCCTGCGCCTCCGGCTCGCTGAGCTGGAGCGACGGACCCTGCGGCATCGCCGCGAGCAGGCCCGTCACCACGTCCCGGATCCGGTTCGCCTCGTCGGGCGGCAGCGGGCGCAGCGCCCGGTTGATCCGCAGCAGGAACGCCTGGGCGCGGGCGTCGAGCCGCTCGTTCGCCCGCGGCAGCGCCGCGAAGCGCGACGGATCGATGCCCAGGCAGCCCAGGAAGTCGGCGACCACGTCGCCGGACCGCAGCGTCGTGCGGTCGAACAGCCTGACCTCGACGCTGTCCCGTCCGAACACCCGCACCCAGCGCCGCAGCGTGCGGCCATACTCGAAATAGTCCTGTCCGATCCACGGGTCGCCTGCATCCGCGGAAAAGTCCGGGATCAGCGAGATGTCGCAATGGCCGCCCTTGATCGCCTCGCCGTAGAGGCTCTCCAGCACGTCGACCTGGTTGCGCAGGTAGGCGATGATCCGGAATTCGTCGCAGAAACCGCCCAGCAGGTCGCGCAGGCGCTCGAGCTCGTCGTCCTGGTCGAGGCGGCTCGACAGGTGCTCGTTGCTGAGCAGCATCGTGCCGCCGCCGCCGCGCGTACGGATCTCGCTCGCCAGCAGCCGGCGCGTGGCCCCGCGGAAGGCGGCCAGCTGGTCGTGCGAGGCCAGGCCGAAATGCACGCGGACGTCGTCGTCGAGCTTGTCGTCGGCGAGGGCATGGGCCGGCAGGCGGACGTGGTTGCAGAAGCCGTCGCCGCGCGCCAGCGAGCGCGGCACGAAATGGCCCAGGCGCTGCAGCCGCTCGACATGCTCGGTCAGGAACGCCTGGATCGAGGTCGAGCCGGTCTTCTCGAAGCCGACATGCAGGACGCAGGTGGGGAAGGCGGCCATGGATCGCCGGGACGGGCGCCGGCGTCAGCCGCGTGCGGGCATCTCGGAGAGCAGGAAGTCCCGGAACACCGCCACCCGCTTCGAGGTGCGCAACTCCTCCGGATAGACGAAGTAGGCTTCCACGGTCGGCGACTTGATCTCGGTCAGGATCTTCTGCAGGCCGGGACGGTCGGTCAGCATGTAGTGCGGCAGCGAGCCGATGCCGAGCCCGGCCTCGATGGCCTCGGCCATCGAGGTCAGGCTGTTCACCTCGAACACCGACTGCCGCTTGGCGCCGTTCGGGCGGCCGAGACCGGCCAGCCAGTTGATGTCGGGCGAGGGCGGGTGGTAGCTGCCGAACAGCACGATGCGATGCCGGTCGAGGTCGTCGGGGCTGGTCGGCGCACCGTGCCGGGCCAGGTAGTCCGGCGAGGCGCAGATCGGCATCGGGATATCGATCAGGTGGCGCTGCACCAGGTCGGGCTGGCGCGGCGGGTGCATGCGGATGGCGACGTCGGCCTCGCGCATGCCGAGATCGAGGTCTCCATCCTCCAGGATCAGCGTGATCGAGATGTCGGGATGGGTGGTGAGGAAGCGCGGCAGGCGCGGCGCCAGCCAGGCGGTGCCGAAATCGGTGGTGGTGGTGATCTTGAGCCGGCCCGCCGCCTTCTCCTTGCTCTCGGTGAGCAGTGCCTCGGTCATCGCCAGCTTGGCGAACACCTCGCGCACGGTGCGGTTCATCTGCTCGCCCTGCTCGGTCAGGATCAGGCCGCGGGCGTGACGGTGGAACAGCGGCACCTGCAGCGCCTCCTCCAGCGCCGAGATCTGCCGGCTGACCGCGGACTGGCTGAGGCTGAGCACGTCGCCGGCATGGGTGAAGCTGCCGGCTTCGGCGACCGCATGGAAGATCCTGAGCTTGTCCCAATCCATGCGCGTCGCCTTCTTGCCTAGAATTTCATGGATCGCGGCCGCTCCGGTCCCCCTTCGAGGTAGGCAGGGGCTACTCGGCGGCGACCGGCTCGTAGACGGGCACGGTGCCGTGCATGACGACCGAGACCTTTTCGGTCAAGTATCGTTCCGCTTCCAGCGCGGCCATGCAACCGGTGCCGGCCGCGGTCACTGCCTGCCGGAAGATCTTGTCCTGCACGTCGCCGGCGGCGAACACGCCCGGCACCGAGGTGCGGGTGCTGCCGGGCTCGGTGATGACGTAGCCCTCCTCGTCGAGCGCCACCTGGTCCTGGAACACCGCGGTGTTGGGAGTGTGGCCGATCGCCACGAACACGCCGTCGACGTCGAGCCGGCTCGCGGCGCCGGTGAGCGTGTCGCGCAGCAGCACGCCGTCCACCACCGGCGGCGTGCCGGCGTCGGTGATGTCGTCCACCACCTTGTTCCAGATCACCGAGACCTTCGGGTGCTCGAACAGCCGCGCCTGCAGGATCTTCTCGGCGCGCAGCCGGTCGCGGCGGTGGATCAGCGTCACGTGCTCGGCGTGGTGGGTGAGGAACAGCGCCTCCTCGACCGCGGTGTTGCCGCCGCCGATCACGGCGACTCGCTTGCCGCGGTAGAAGAAGCCGTCGCAGGTGGCGCAGGCCGACACGCCCGAGCCGTGCAGCCGGCTCTCGGACGGCAGCCCCAGCCAGCGCGCCTGCGCGCCGGTCGCGATCACCACGGTGCGGGCGAGGTAGGTGTCGCCGCCGTCGCCGACCAGGCGGAACGGCTCGCCTGCCGGGCGCGGCGACAGGTCGCATTCCATGACGAGGTCCGAGATCACCCGGGTGCCGACATGCTCGGCCTGTGCCGCCATCTGCTCCATCAGCCAGGGGCCCTGCACGCCCTGCGCGAAGCCCGGATAGTTCTCGACGTCGGTGGTGATCATCAGCTGCCCGCCCGGCTGCAGCCCCGACACCAGCACCGGCTTCATGTTGGCGCGCGCCGCATAGATCGCGGCGGTATAGCCGGCGGGGCCGGCGCCGATGACGAGCAGGTCGGTGGCGATGGTCTGGGTCATGATGATGGATTCGGGTCCCGGGAGGGTGGGCCAGGATATGAGCGCGTTTTGCTGCGGCGCAAGCAAGATGGCGGCCAGCCGGGGTGCCGCGCCCCGTCTTCCCGGCCGCTGCCTTGTGCAATACACCTGCCCCCACGATGCAGAGCGCAGACAAGACCGCCCCGGCGGCGGAACTCGACGCCATCGATCGCCGGATTATCGGCGAGCTCCAGCAGGACGGCCGCATGACCAACGTCGAGCTGGCCCGCCGTGCCGGCATCTCGGCGCCGCCCTGCCTGCGCCGCGTGCGCCGGCTCGAGGAGCTCGGCATCATCCGCGGCTACCATGGCGACACCGATCCGCAGGCGCTGGGTTGGCCGGTCACGTTCTTCGCCCTGGTCGGGCTCGACAGCCAGAAGGAGGCGGTGCTGGCCCGCTTCGAGGCGGAGGTGGCGGACTGGCCGGAGGTGCGCGAGTGCCACATGATCCGCGGCGGCGGCGACTTCCTGCTGCGCCTGGTGGCGCGCGACACCGCGCAGGAGAACCAGCTCACCCGCCGCCTGACCGAGATGGCGCACGTCAGCCGGCTGCAGACGCTGCAGACGATCCGCACCAGCCGCGACCTCGTCGGCGTGCCGATCTAGAGCCTTGGCGCCCGCATGCCTGCCCCCGCCACCATCAGCATCATCGTGCCCTGCTACCGGGAGCGCCCCAACGTGCGTCCTCTGGTGGCCGCCCTCGACGCGGCGCTGGCCGGCCGCGCCTGGGAGGTGGTGTTCGTCGACGACGACAGCCCGGACGGCACCTCGGACGAGATCCGCGCTCTGGCGGCGATCGATCCGCGCGTGCGCGGCCTGCGCCGCATCGGCCGGCGCGGGCTGTCGTCGGCGGTGATCGAGGGGGTGCTGTCCTCCTCCGCACCCCTGGTGGCGGTGATGGACGGCGACCTGCAGCACGACGAGACCAGGCTGCCGATCATGCTGGACGCGGTGGCGGCGGATGACTGCGACATCGCGGTCGGCTCGCGCCACGTGGCCGGCGGCGACGCGGCCGGGTTGTCCTCGGCCTGGCGGCACCGGCTGTCGGCGGGCGGCATCCGCCTCGCGCAGCTGCTGCTGCCGGGCCGATCCGGGCTGCCGCCGCTGGGCGACCCGATGAGCGGGTTCTTCGCCTGCCGGCAGCGCTTCTTCGAGCAGGCGGCACCGCGCCTCAGTGGCGAGGGCTTCAAGATCCTGCTCGACCTGATGCTTTCCGCACCGCGCGCGCCGCGCGTGATCGAGGTCCCGGCCCGGTTCAGGCCGCGGCTGGCGGGCGAGAGCAAGCTCGACCTGCTGGTGCTGGCGCAGTTCGGCACCATGCTGCTCGACAAGGCCTGCCGCGGCCTGCTGCCGGTGCGCTTCATCGGCTTCGCCGGCGTCGGCCTCGCCGGCGTGCTGGTGAACCTCGCGGTGCTGGACGTGGCGCGCCGCTTCGGCGCCGGCTTCGAGACCGCGCAGATCCTGGGCACCCTGGTCGCCATGGGGGTCAACTTCTGGCTGAACAACAGCCTGACCTATCGCGACCGCCGGCTGCGCGGCCGTCGGCTCGGCGCCGGGCTGGCCCTCTTCATGCTGGTCTGCGGCGTCGGCGCCGTCGCCAACGTCGGCATCGCCCGGGCGCTGCACCAGCAGCATCATAGCTGGCAGCCGGCCAGCGCCGCCGGCGCCGCGGTCGGCGTGGTGTGGAACTACGCGGTGTCCTCGACCCTGATCTGGCGCCTGCGCTGACCCGACATCCCTTGGCACCCTGGCTCTTGGCGCTGGCCGGTCTCACCCTGCTGCGGCTGCTGGTCTGCACGCTGGCGCCGTTGTCGCCGGACGAGTGCTACTACTGGGTCTGGTCGAAGGCGCTCGCCCCCGGCTACCTGGACCATCCGCCGATGGTGGCGCTGTGGATCCACGCCGGAACCTGGCTCGCCGGCGACGGCCCGCTCGGCGTCCGGCTGCTGTCGCCGCTCTCGGCAGCGCTGGGCACCCTGCTGCTGGGCCGCGCCGCGGCCGATCTCGATGACGCCGACCCGGAGCGGCGCCGCACCCGCGCGATCGCCGCCGGCGCGCTGCTGAACGCCACCCTGATGCTCGGCGTCGGCAGCGTCACCATGACGCCGGACACGCCGCTGCTGTTCTTCTGGACCCTGGCGCTGGCCGCCGTGCTGCGCGCGGTCGCCAGCGGCCGCGGCGCCTGGTGGCTGGCGGCCGGCCTCGCCGTCGGGCTGGCGCTCGACAGCAAGTATACCGCCCTGCTGACGGCGGCCGGGCTGGCGGGATGGCTGCTGGCGACGCGGGCGGGCCGCGGCTGGCTGCGCACCCCCGGCCCCTGGCTGGGCGCCTTGCTGGCGCTGGCGGCGGTGCTGCCCGTGCTGGCCTGGAACGCGACGCATGGCTGGGCAAGCCTCCTGAAGCAGGGCGGCCGCACCGGCGACTGGCATCCGGCCCGGGCGGCGCGCTACTGCGCCGAGCTGGTGCTGGGCCAGGTCGGATTGGCCACGCCCTGGGTGTTCGGGCTGCTCGTGCTCGGCCTGCTCGGCGCCGTCCGCGCCGGACGCCACGGCGATGCCCCCGCCTCGCTGCTGGCCTGGATCACGCTGCTGCCGTTGGCGGTGTTCGTGCAGCACGCGCTCGGTGCCCGCGTGCAGGCGAACTGGCCCAGCCTGCTCTACCCGGCCGCGGCGCTGGCTGCGTCGGCGTCGGTGCATCGCCGCTGGATGCCGGCCGCTTCCCTCGGTCTGGCGCTGGCGCTGCCGGTCTACCTGCAGGCGACGCTGGCGCCCTGGCCACTGCCGCGCGCGCTCGACCCCACCCTGCAGCGCCTCGCCGGCTGGCCCGAACTGGCCCGCGCGGCGGCGGCCTCGACGCCCGGCTTCGTGGCGGCCGATGAGTACGGCCTCGCCAGCGAACTGGCGTACGCGCTGCCGGACCGTGAGGTCGTGGGAGCGGAGCCGCGCTGGCGCCTGTTCCGGCTGCCGCCGCCCCGTCCGGGCATCACCGGCGGCGTGCTGGTCCGCAGCGAGCGACGTCACGACGCGCCTGATCCGCGCGATTGGGCGTCGCTTGTGCCGGCGGGCGAACTGGTCCGCGGTCGCGACGACCGGGCGGCGGAACGCTACCGGCTCTATCGCGTGACGCTGCGGCCGGACGTACCGGACGGGATCGTCCGGTTGCCGTGAAGGCCAGGGGCGCCGCCCCTGGACCCCGCTGGGGCCGGCGGCCCCAGACCCGCGACATTCTAGCTCCGCTGAATGAGCGTGAGGATGGCCAGCAGGCCGGGGAATAGGGCGATCGCGGCGGGCAGGTTCATAGAGACGACCGCAAGCGCCAGGTCCAAGCCCCAGCACAGCAGCGCCGGCCACCAGCGGCGGACGCCCAGCAGCAGCAGTCCGGCGAGGCAGGGCAGGCCGAGCAGCAGCGCTCGCGCCGCCACCGCCAGCGGATCGGCGGCGAGCGCCCCATACTGCGACAGCCCGCCCCCGCCGGCTGGCAGCAGCGACCGCAGCCATTCCAGCAGCGCGCCCAGCAGCACCAGCACGCCATGCGTCACCCGGTCGAACAGCAGCAGCAGAAGCACCAGCAGCAGCGGCAGCATCTCGATCGACAGCGCCGCCAGCCCCGACAGCACCGCCACGGCCAGGGCCAGGCGGCGGACCCACGCACCCGGCGTCACGGCGTCGGAACGGTCGGCGTCGCGCGGCGTCTTGACGCGGGACGGAGGCGCCTGCCGCCTCGTCGAGGGGGTATCATGTCCGGCCGTCGCATCGACTTTCCATCCATCGCCGGGCGGCCCGCGCCGCGCGCCGGCTGGTTCATCGCGCTTGGCATCGTCTCCGTCCTGCTCGGCGTGCTGGCCTGGGCCGACGTCATCGTCACGACGCTGGCCAGCACCATCCTGATCGGGCTGCTGCTGATCGCGGCCGGCATCGTGCAGTTCGTGCACGCCCTCGCCCATCACGGCGACCGCGGCCCCGTCCACCGCCGCACCGGCGTCTGGCTGCCCGCCCTGATCGGGGTGCTCTACGTGCTGGGCGGCCTCTCGATCATCCGCGAGCCGGTGACCGGCTCGTTGCTCCTTACCGCCTTCCTCGCCGGCTGCCTGATCTTCGCCGGCCTCGCCCGCGCGGTCTGGGCCGGCGGCCACCGCCAACTCTCGGGATGGTGGAGCCTGCTGCTGAGCGGCCTGGTGGCGCTGGCCGTCGGCATCCTGATCTATGTCTCGCTGCCCTGGTCGGGCCTGTGGCTGCTCGGCACCGTGGTCGCGGTGGAACTGATCGTCGGCGGCATCGCGGCGCTCGCCTTCGGCCTGTCGCTGCGCCGCCGCGAGCTCGGGCTGCGGTAGGGTCAGGCCCGGTTGTAGGTGTCCTCGAGCCGGACGATGTCGTCCTCGCCGAGATAGGCGCCGGACTGCACCTCGATCAGGGTGAGCGGGATGCGGCCTGGGTTCTCCATCCGGTGCACGCAGCCGAGCGGCAGGTAGATGCTTTCGTTCTCGCGCACCATCACCTGTTCGCCGTCCCGCGTCACCATCGCCACGCCGGCCACCACCACCCAGTGCTCGGCGCGGTGGTAGTGCCGCTGCAGCGACAGCCTCTGGCCCGGCATCACCACGATCCGCTTCACCTGGAACCGGTCGCCCTGGATCAGGCTCTCGTAGAACCCCCAGGGCCGGTAGCAGCGGTTGTGCGCCACCGCCTCGTGCCGGCCGGCCTTCCGCAGCCGGTCCACCACCCTCTTCACGTCCTGCGCCCGGTCGCGGTGCGTCACCAGCACCGCATCCTCGGTCACCACCACCACCGCGTCGGCGAGCCCGGTCACCGCCGTGACGATGCCGTCCGAGCGGACATAGCAGTTGGTGGTGTGCTCCAGGAACACGTCGCCGATCGACACGTTGCCGGTGGCGTCCTTCGGGCTGATGTCCCACAGCGCGTCCCAGCTGCCGACGTCCGACCAGCCGAGGTCGGCCGGCACCACCGCCGCCCGCGCGGTCCGTTCGGCGACCGCGTAGTCGATGCTGATGTCGGGTGCGGCCGCGAACGCGTCCGGTTCCAGACGGATGAAGTCGAGATCGGTCTGCCGTCCCTCGACCGCGCGTCGCACCGCCGCCAGCACGTCCGGCGCATGCGCCTGCATCTCATCCAGCAGCGTCTGCGCCGTGAACACATACATGCCCGAGTTCCACAGGTGCCGCCCGGAGCCGGCCAGCGTCGCCGCGGTGGCCGCATCCGGCTTTTCGATGAACGCCGCGAGGGCGCGCACGCCGGGCAGGCCCTCCAGCGGCTCGCCCGCCTCGATGTAGCCGTAGCCGGTCTCGGCCCGAACCGGCTTCATGCCGAACGTGACCAGCCGGCCGCCGCGCGCCGCCTCGACCGCCATTGCCACCGAGTCCGCCAGCGCCTCGGGCCGCCGGATCGCGGAGTCGGCCGCCATCATCCACAGCACGGCGTCGGG
Source organism: uncultured Acetobacteraceae bacterium (assembly GCA_937873205.1). Classification (GTDB taxonomy): domain Bacteria; phylum Pseudomonadota; class Alphaproteobacteria; order Acetobacterales; family Acetobacteraceae; genus Lichenicola. The sequence goes on along the minus strand of CALMVO010000122.1, from coordinate 69,836 downwards.
CGTTGTCTCCGCCACCAGCAGCGCCGCTGCCGCCACGGCAGGCCCGGAGTTGCGGCCGACCGGCTCCAGCACGATGCGCGCGCCCTCGATCCCGGCCTCGCGCAGCTGCTCGGCGATCAGGAACCGGTGCTCCTGGTTGCAGACGATCACCGGCGGCGCGAAGTCCGGGCCGACGCCCCGCAACGCCGTCTCCTGCAGCATCGTGCGGTCCGAGATCAGCGGCCAGAGCTGCTTCGGGAAGCTCGCCCGCGAGACCGGCCACAGCCGGCTGCCGGACCCGCCCGACAGGATGACCGGCACGATGGCGCCGCTGCGGCCGGCCTGCAGCGGGGCGACGCTGGCCGCGGGACGATCGAGCATCGGATGGTCTCCGGCTTGGGAGCGGCAGGGCTGCGGCAGTGCGGTCGAGGAAGCTCAGAGCGGCTTGTGCGCCCGGTCGAGCAATCGGCGCAGCAGGCCGGGCTTCTTCGCCGGCGCCGCCGCGCGCCGCTGCCGCTGCTCCAGGTCGCGTTCGGCCTGGGCGCGACGGCCCTTGTCCGCCATCCATTTCTCGAGCCCGATGCCGGCCTTCTCCGCCCGCCGCGCCTCGTAGGCCTGTTTGCCCTTTGAGGCGGTCTGCAGCGTTTTCGGTACCGATCGGGGTGCCGCCGGCGCCGCGGCGGCCGTCCTGCCGGCGGAGGGCGCCTCCGTTGCCGACCTGGTCTTCTTCCCGAACATCCGGCGCTCCGTCCAACCCGCTGTCTCGCCGGTTTTCCTCCCTTGGACGGGCGGCTGCAAGCCGACCCCGCCCCCGCTCAACCCGCGAGGCGGGTCCTGGCAGGCCAGGCGCAGCGGCCGCCCTCCCGGGAGAGGAAGATCGCCGGCCTCGTCGGGGCCAGCAGACGGCCATCGCCGATCGGCCGCATCGACTTCCGGGCGCCCGACGCCGTGGACGCGGTCTGCATCGCTGCGCAGAGAACCACGCCGCCCTGCAGGCCGGCCGCGAGTGCGGGTTGGGTCGCGCCCGCCACAAGGGCCAGCGTCAAGCTGCAGATCCACCTCGACCGTCTCATATCGCGATCCCCGTTCCGGTTGATCACCTCCTATCGCACCTCCACGAACAAAGGAAGAACAAAGCCGTGGGGGGCGAGTCCCTAGTGCGAGAAATCGGGCACGAAGAGCGGCACGATCCGGTTCGGATTGATGGTTGGGTGGCTCTGGTAGTAATGCCGCTTGATGTGGGTGAAATCGACCGTCTCGGCGACGCCCGGCCACGCGTAGATCTCGCGCGTGAACCGCCACAGCGCCGGGTAGTCCATGACCTGGCGCAGGTTGCACTTGAAGTGCCCGTGATACACCGCGTCGAAGCGCACCAGGGTGGTGAACAGCCGGACATCCGCCTCCGTCGGCGCATCGCCCATGAGATAGGGCCGATCCGACAGCCGCCGCTCCAGCCAGTCCAGCGTCTCGAACAGGGCGGTCACCGCCTCCTCGTACGCCTCCTGCGTGGTGGCGAAGCCGGCGCGATACACGCCGTTGTTGACGGTGTCGTAGACCCGGCTGTTGACCGCCTCGATCTCCGCCCGCAGCCCCTCCGGCCAAAAGTCGGCGAACCGGTCCGCCACCGGGCGCGCGCCTGCCTGGTCGAAGGCGCCGTTCAGCATGCGCACGATGTCGGCGCTCTCGTTCGAGACGATCGTGGCGCGTTCGCGGTCCCACAGCACCGGCACCGTCACCCGCCCGGAATAGTGTGGGTCCGCCGCCACGTAGAGCTCGTGCAGGTGGCGCGCCCCCAGGATCGGGTCCGGCACCACGCCCGGGCCGGGCTCGAAGCTCCAGCCCTCCTCGCCCATGAACCAGTGCGTCACCGACAGCCCGATCGCCGGCTGCAAGCCCTGGAGGCTGCGCAGGATCAGCGCCCGGTGCGCCCACGGGCAGGCCAGCGACACGAAGAGGTGGTAGCGGCCGGGCGTTGCCGCGAAGCCGCCCTCGCCGGTGGGCCCGGGACGTCCGTCCGGCGTCACCCAGCTGCGGAACCGGCTGTCCTGGCGCTCGAAGCGCCCCTTCTGGGTCTCATACCAGCGGTCCTGCCAGACTCCGTCGACGAGCAGCCCCATCGCCGCTACGCCACCGCGATCATGACGTCGGACGCCTTGATCACCGCGCTGGCCTCGGTACCGACCGCGAGCCCGAGCTCGTCCACCGCCTCGTTGGTGATCGACGCCGTCACGATCGACCCGCCCGGCAGCTCCAGCCGGACATGGGCTGTGGTGGCGCCCTTGGTGAGGGCGACGATCCGGCCCGCGAGGATGTTGCGCGCGCTGATTTTCATGGCATGACCCCGGGTGTGACCATGCGAACGATCCACTTCATCTCCGGGTTGCCGCGCTCCGGCTCGACGCTGCTGGCCGCCCTGCTGCGCCAGAACCCGGCCTTGCGCGCCGGGATGAGCAGCCCGCTGGCGGTGCTGTGCGAGCGCGTGCTGCCGGTGCTGGGGCAGGGGGAATACGCCGCCACCTTCGACGATGCCGGCCGCCGCCGCGTGCTGCGGGCCCTGTTCGCCGCCGCCGCCGGCGACGCCCCCGACGATGCCGTGCTGTTCGACACCAACCGCGCCTGGTGCGCGCACATGGGCCTGCTCGCCGACCTGCAGCCGAATGCGTACGTCGTCGCCTGCGTGCGCGACCCGGTCTGGATCATCGACAGCTTCGAGCGACTGTTCCGCCGCAACGCCTACCTTATCTCCAAGCTGCATGGCCTGCCGGCCTCGGCCACCGTATTCGACCGCGTCGAGCAGCTGATGGCGGTGACCGGCGCGTTCGGTGCCGCCTGGCAGGCGCTGCAGGACGCCTATTACGGCGAGCACGCGCACCGGCTGATCCTGCTCGACTACGACGAGCTGGTGGCCGATCCGCGGCGCGTGCTGGCGCTGCTCTACGACCTGCTCGGCCTGCCGCCCTTCGCGCACGATCCGGACGCCGTCGCTTACGATGGCGCCGCCGCGTTCGACGCCGCCCTGAACACGCCCGGCCTGCACGCTGTGCGGCCGCGGGTCGAGGCCCTCCACCGCCGCACGGTGCTGCCGCCCGGCATCGTCTCCCGCCTCGCTGGCACCGCCTTCTGGCGCGATGCCGGATCGAACCCGGGCGGCGTCTTCGTCATCGCACCGGATTAGGTCGCTGGATCAATTCCGTGACGGCTTGAACTGCCGGAACAACATCTTCATCAAGGAGAACGTCGACGCCACTCCGCGCTCCCCTGTCCACGACCACCTCTTACCTTGAGGTCTCGCTATCAACGTCGTCGACAGCCTCCTTAACAACTCGATAACGTTCTGCGGGCTCGCCACTAAATTTGTCTATGATAAGAGCTGCGTCTACGGTGAAGACTTTATTGTTGAGTGTTGTATGTTGCCTGAACTTCGCATCTAGACGGAGCAGATAACCGTGTGAGCGATCAAACAAAAGAAGCGTACGGTCCGACAGGCCTAACATCGCAATGGCAGCTTCATCAAGTGTCGTATCGATCTTTTGATGAGGTGGCAAAACGCCCGTGCATCGACCAACCCTTTCGCGGCGCAGTGGAAATCGCACTACAACAAAGAAAGACCTTATCAATCCGCTTTGCGTATTTGAGGCGATCATATAACTTGGAAAATTTGACTGACAGGACCAAGTCTGCCACGAAGATCCTTCCATCCTAACCAGGATTCCTTCCTTGGTCTGCAGGGAAGAGACCTCCATCTCCTGACGTCCCGATTGGATCAGACTAACCAATTCATCTGAATGACTCTGATCAAGCGGTAGCGACTTGCCCGAGTATGGGTCCACGATCAATTGCTTCTGCGTATTTTGTGCGACAAGAAGGAGCAGCCTATCCCGTATCCGGTAGATGCCTACAAGGTTTGGATAGGATGATAAGTTTCTCCCCCATTGATTCCCAGCCACGATGTTTTGGCTAGAGTCCAGCTGCTCTAGAAAATTTTCTAACCGTGTGACTTGATCATAAGCTCGCTGTGATCGAGCGGCGGATAAGTTTATTACCTCTGACAACACGGTCAAAGATGCTGACATCACTGCCAGAGATAAGGTCCGTCTGAGCCCGCTTGAGATCATGTCTCGTCTCATCATCGTTCTCCCCCGCATCATGCATATATCGGAGCACGGGCGACAGGAGTTAACTGGTCGCCGCATCGGTCACTATCTTGGTTTGACTTTGCAACCCGCTCGTTGCTCTCGGCCATCATGCGGTCCAAGACGACGTCGGTAAGGCAGTTGTCTGCAGTCACATCGCCTACTTTAGGCGATCCTCAGATCTACCTGCGCCCAGCCGCCCAGCACGCGTTCATTATGGGTACATAGCAAGCGGGTCGAGTCTCGCCTCGGTTACCCGACCACCCTCAGCAGCAGGCCGAGGCGGTCGCCGCCGAGGTGCCGGCCTCGCTGAAGGGGCTGGCCACGCCGCAGCCGGCGAAGACGCCGTAATGCGTCGAGAAGTCACCGAAGAAGTCGAAATGCCCGGCGAAGCGGGTGTCGTGCAGCATCCGCCAGGTGTTGCCGCACACCGGGAACAGCCGCCCGGTCTCGATCCGGTGGTGGCCATCCAGCACGAACGCGCGTTCGGCGTCGGCGATGGTCCCGCGGTAGCGCACTGCCTGCCCGTAATCCTCGCAACGCGGCTCCAGGCCGTCGAGCTTGAACAGGCGGTAGGTCGCGGAGTGGAAGCGGATGCCCTCAAGCGTGCGGGCAATCTCTGGGTCGTCGATGCCGAACGGGCGGTCGGTGACCAGCCTTGGATCGGTGAAGCCGGTGGACCGCGCCAGCCGGTCAAAATCGCCCCAACACAGTGCCCCCGACAGGCATTCGCTGTGGAGCACCGGGTCGGCCAGCAGGGCAGGGGGGATCCGGCGGTCGGCATAGACGTCGGAGAAATAGAGCTCGCCTCCCGGCTGCAGCAGCCGGTGCGCCGAGGCGAACACCGCCGCCTTGTCGGCAACGAGGTTGATCACGCAGTTCGAGACGATGACGTCGAAGTCGGCCTCCGGGAGGGGGAGATCGCCCAGCCGCTCGATGTCGCCCTCGAGGAAGCGGACGTTGGAGGCGGCGTAGCCGAATTTTGGCGATGCCAGTCGAGATGGCGGTCCGCCACCGCGATTTGCTCGGGCGTGGCATCGACGCCGGTGACGCTGCCGTGCTCGCCCACGAGCTGGGCCAGCACGTAGGCATCCTGGCCGGAGCCCGAGCCGAGATAGAGGATGCGAGCCCCCAGGATGGCGTCCGTTACCACCAGCCCGCACCCGTAATAGCGGTCCCGCACCTCCTGGTGCACGCGCGCCAGCACCGCGCCGACGGCGGCCGGTGGCGGGGCCAGCGTGCAGCAGGCATCGGTGCGGAGGTCGGCGGAGCCGGACAGCACCTCGCCGTAGTAGCGGCGGCTGTTCTGGATGTTCATCGGAGCGTGCCTCTCACAGCGGAACCCTGGGGAAGAGGGTGGTGGCCGCCGCCGCACCGGCCAGGGCGCCGACGAGCTGGGCCGCGACGAAGCCCGGCACGTCGGCCGGCGCGATGCCGGCAAAGCTGTCGGACAGCGCGCGGGCGACGGTGATCGCCGGGTTGGCGAAGCTGGTGGACGAGGTGAACCAGTAGGCGGCGGTGATGTAGAGCGCCACCGAGCAGGCGATCGCGTCTGGCCGATGCCGCGCGGTGCCGACGATGGTGACGATGAGGCCGAAGGTCGCGACGAACTCGCCCGCCCACTGGCCGATTCCGCTCCGGCTCCGGTGCGACGCCTGCAGGATCGGCACATGTCGACCGCGATCCGCTTCCACCTGGCGGACATGCTGGTATCGCTGCCATGGCGCCTGGTGCAGGTGCGGGCCAGCGGCATCTCGCCCGGCACGCTCGACGCCTGGCAGCGCTTCTTCACGCTGTCGATCCTGTTCCACCACTCGAACTGGGCGCTGCCGCCCGGCTGGGATCGGCGGCTGTCCTGGCTGCTGACCACGCCCCGGATGCACGGCATCCACCATTCCGTGGTGCCCGCCGAGCGCGACAGCAACTGGTCGAGCGGCATCAGCCCGTGGGATCGGCTGCACGGCAGCTTCCGCGCGACCCCGCCGCCGCGCGCGGTCAGGATCGGCGTCGACGATCCGCGCGCGCAGACCGATGTTGCCCTGCCGGCGGCGCTGCTGGCGCCGCTCCGGCGGACGCCAGCGAATCGTCACTCCCGGTCGACCTGCGGCGACTTCCGAGCCGCGATCGCCACCAGCGCCGCCAGCAGCGTGCACCAGGCCGCCGCCAGCCACAGTCCCTGCAGCCCGAGCCACGGAAACAGCAGCGCGCCGACCACCGAGCCCGTGGCCAGCGACAGCCACATCAGCAGGTAGGGCAGCCAGTCCCAGCGTGGACCGCCGCCCAGCGCCGCGGCGACGGCGGAACCCAGCTTGACCAGTGTCCCGGTCATGTAGGTGGCGCCGATGGTGATCGCGCCGACCCGCTTCAGCACCGCGTTCTCCGCTCCCAGTGCCAGCGTCGCCAAAGCGATCGCCGTGGCGCTCCGGCCCAGCGAGGCCGCCGCCGCCGCCAGCGTCAGCATCAGCGCCACCGCCCCCAGCAGCCGGCTGCGTCGCTGTCCCAGCGCCCGGTTGAGCAGCTCGCCCCCGATCACGCCGACGACGAACAGCCCGATCAGCGCGCCGGCGATGCCGACGACGCGGTGCGTCCCCTGCGCGACCCCGACGCTGAGCCGCGTCGAGTTGCCGCTCATGAAGGAGACGAAGAAGCCGTGCAGCGCCAGATAGCCGAGCGCGTCCACCATGCCGGCAAGCCCGGCCAGGCCGAGGGCGAGCAGGATCATGCATCGATCGGTCCGATTCATCGCCGTCCTCGCCGGTGCGGGGGTCCGATTGTCGAAACCCGCCCCGTCTCTATGCTGCCGGAACGACTAGGGAGAGGGTCTGATGGAAGCAGGCGATACGGTGTCCGGCTTCTCGCACGCGGCGGCGATGCCGGATCGCCCGGTCTCGGCGTTCGAGCGGCGCGCCGCGATCCACGTGGTGGTGGCCTGCTATCTCGGCTGGATGCTGGATTCATTCGACTTCTTCATCATGGTGTTCGTGCTCGACACCGTGGCGCGCTCCTTCGGCCTCACCGTCGCGGCCACCGCCTGGGCGATCACCGTGACGCTGGCTTGCCGCGTCGTGGGCGCCTGGGGCTTCGGCCGGCTCGCCGACCGCTACGGCCGCCGCCCGACCATGATGGCCAACGTGCTCTGCTACGCAGCCTTCGAACTGCTGACCGGCTTCGCGCCGAGCTTCACCGCCTTTCTCATCCTGCGCGCCCTCTTTGGCGTCGCCATGGGCGGCGAATGGGGCGTCGGCGCCTCGCTGGCGATGGAGAGCGTGCCGGCGCGCTGGCGCGGCGCGGTGTCCGGCATCCTGCAAACGGGCTACCCGACCGGCTTCCTGGTCGCCTCGCTGCTGTTCATCGCCGAGCCCTGGATTGGCTGGCGCGGCATGTTCATCGTCGGCGCCGCCCCGGCGCTGCTGGTGCTGTATATCCGCCGCAGCGTGCCGGAAAGCCCGGACTGGACGCTGCGCGCCGCCATGCCGACGCCGGGCCCGCTCACGGTGCTCCGCCGCCATGCCGGACTCGGCTTCTATGCGATCGTGCTGATGACGGCGATGCTGTTCTTCTCGCACGGCTCCCAGGACCTCTATCCGAGGCTGTTCCTGGCCGGCTACCACCGCCTACCCCATGCCACCGTCGTCACCATGACCATCATCTACAACGTCGGCGCCATCCTGGGCGGGCTGTGTTTCGGGGCCGCGAGCCAGCGGATCGGCCGCCGCTGGGCGCTGGCTCTGGCCGCCCTGCTGGCGCTGCCGGTGATCCCGCTCTGGGCTTTCTCGAGCCACCTGCTGCCGCTGGCGATCGGCGGCTTCCTGATCCAGTTCTGCGTCCAGGGCGCCTGGGGCGTGGTGCCGGCCTACCTGAACGAGATCTCGCCCGCCGCCATCCGCGGCACCTTTCCGGGCGTGGTCTATCAGCTCGGCAACCTGCTGGCCTCGCCCAACGCCAACCTGCAGGTCTGGCTGTCCCACCTCGCCGGCAGCGACATCCGCTGGGCGCTGGCCGGCGTGATCGCGGTGGTCGCCCTGCTGATCGCCGGGCTGGCGGCCCTCGGCCGCGAGACCCGGATCGTCCGCATGGGGCGGGATCGGCTTGATCCCGCCAGACCGGTCTCGGCGCCGACAGCCTCCTAGAGGATGATCCGATCGCTTAGGCTCGCGGATCATCCTCTAGCTTGTTGTTTTGACGAGCATCTTTATCCGATCGACGAGTCCGTTCGATCGGATGATGCTCTAGCCGATCAGCGCCACCAGCTTCGCCCGCACCTCGGCCAGCTCGGTCGCGCCGATCCGACCCTTGCGGGCCCGCCGGCCCTGGCTCTTCACCTGGTCGGCGAGCGCCGCGCTCGACGGCGTGCCGGCGAGGATCACCTCGAACGGAGAGCCCTTGATCCGCGTCGTCGTCGGGCAGCGGAGGATCATTCCCGCCCGGCCGTTATAGCTGGCCGGATGGAGCACGACCGCGGGCCGATGCCCCGCCTGCTCATGTCCGGCCTGCGGATCGAACTGCAGCCAGACGATGTCGCCGGCATCGGGCACGTAGTCGGTCGCCACTACCAGGCCTCGCGGCCAGCCGGCCTCCCCATGTCGATCGGATCGTGGCGGTTCTCGTCGGTCATCTCGGCGATCAGCGTCGCGATGTCATACCCTGTCGGCTGGAGCGGCTCGATGACGATCCGGCCACCTTCGACGCGCACGTCGATCGGCTGGTCCAGGCGCATGTGTGCCGCGTCGGGCACGGCGGCGGGGGAGACGGACCGAAGCGCTGTTGCCCCTCAAGGAGGTCCTGCAAGGGCGGAATCGCCGGCCGCCGCTGGTCCCGCCTGATCCATGAAACGACAAGACCAAGACAGATGATGGCCGAGCGTCCGCAGCTTCGCAGCCTGCCAGGCTCTCCCTGCCTACAGGCTCGCCCAGACGATCCGGTGCGCCCATTCCGGACGCTCGGCGATCTCGCCGCCGCGGCGGTCCAGCGGCCGGTATGGTGTGCCGGCCACGAAGGCGTTGATGCCGCCGTCGTCGCGCACCAGTACCCGGTCGCCGGGGCGGATCGGCGCGTCCGGCGACATGATGAGAATGCCGCCCTCGCGGAACACCGGCTCGAAGCGCGGATCGTCCAGGTGCACCGCGTAGCTGTGCGGGTCGCCCGGCTGCGGCACCTCGGTCCGCTCCCAGCCGTGGGCGGCGGGATAGCCCGCCGCATCGAACAGCTCGGCCTCCAGCAGCCGCGACAGCGGCAGCAACGGCAGGTGCCGCGCGCGCTGGCGGCCGGCGCCGGCGAGTGCCCGCGCGCCGCCGACCAGGGCGGTGAAGCTCTCAAGGCTGGCCCCGGTCGCCGACAGCACCCGCGACAGGCTCTCGGTGCTGGGCCAGCGCAGCCCGGCCCGGCTGGTCCGCTTCGATCGGTTGAACGCCGTGGGGTCGAGCCCGGCCGCCCGCGCCAGCCCGGACGGCGACAGGCCCTTCTCGGCCGCGAGCGTATCCAGCGCCCGCCAGACATCCTCGTGCCTCATCGCGCGCCGCCTCTCACGCGCTCTTCATGATCTCGAGCTGATGCCGCGCCTGCCCGGCCGGCGTGATGCGGTAGCGGTCACCCTGGTGCTCGGCCAAGCCCAGCTCGCGCAGCCGGTCCAGGCAGCGCGCGTCCTTCAGCTCCTCGCGATGCGCGTCCGGGCGTCCGGACCCGCCGCACAGCCGGAGGCGGTGCAGCGCCGACCGGCAGCAGGTCTCGAGGTAGGGCTCGTTCCACATGGCCGCAGGATCGCCCCCAGGCCGTCTGCTGACAAGCGCGGCGCCGTCCCGCCCTTTCCATGGCAGCCGTCATGCGGCAGGACGGGCGCATGATGCTGCAGACCGCCGCCATGCGCCTGTCCCAGCCGGTGCTGCGCCGGCTGCCGCCGGAACGCGCCCACGATCTGGCCCTGGCCGCGCTGTCGCTCGGCCTCGCCGGACGCGGTGCGACCGCCGACGATGCCGGGCTCGGCGTCCGGGCGATGGGGCTCGCCTTCGCCAACCCGATCGGCCTCGCCGCCGGCTTCGACAAGGATGCGCGGGTGATGCGCCCGCTGGCCCGGCTTGGCTTCGGTCTCGTCGAGGCCGGCACCGTCACGCCGCGGCCGCAGCCCGGCAACCCGCGGCCGCGGCTGTTCCGGCTGCCCGCGGCCGGCGCCGTGATCAACCGCATGGGCTTCAACAACCAGGGGCTCGACGTGTTCGAGGCCCGGCTGAGCGGCCTCCGTGGCGGCCCATCGCTGGGCGCGCCGCTCGGCGCCAACCTCGGCATCAACAAGGAGGGCGCCGACCCCGAGGCCGACTACGCCCACGCGGTGCGGCGCCTGGCGCCGCTGGTCGACTACCTGGTGATCAACCTGTCCTCGCCGAACACGCCCGGCCTGCGCGACCTGCAGCGGGTCGAACGGCTGGGCGGGCTGCTGCACGCGATCGTCGCCGCGCGGGGGGCGCTGCGCACGCCGCTGCTGGTCAAGCTGGCGCCCGACCTCGAGGACGCGGCGCTCAGCGGCATCGTCGAGACCGCGGTCGCCGCAGGCATCGACGGGCTGATCGTCTCCAACACCCTGCTGGCGCGGCCGCCGGGCCTGACAGGCCGCCATGCCGGCGAGGCCGGCGGCTTGTCCGGCCGGCCGCTGCGCGCCCGCGCCACCGCCATGCTGGCCGAGGTGTCGCGGCTGTCCGCCGGTCGCCTCACGCTGATCGGCTGCGGCGGCATCGAGAGCGGCGCCGACATCCTGCAGCGGCTGCGCGCCGGCGCCGACCTGGTGCAGGTCTATACCAGCTTCGCCTATGAGGGGCCGGGCCTGCTGCGCCGGCTGAAGCGGGAGCTGCGCCAGGCGCTCGCCGATGCCGGCCTCGACTCCGTCGAGGCCGCGCGGCAGTCGCTGCGATGATGCGGCACGAGCGCGGCATGGCGGCGCTGGCCGCCCGCTATGACGGCTTCATCGTCGATCTGTGGGGCGTGGTGCATGACGGCGTCGCCGCCTACCCCGGCGCCGTCGACTGCCTGACCCGGCTGCGCGCCGGCGGCGCCCGCATCGTGCTGCTGTCGAACGCGCCGCGCCGGCGGGCCGCGGTGCAGGAGACCCTGCGCCGGCTCGGCATTCCGGACCACACCTATGACGGCCTGCTCACCAGCGGCGAGGCGACGCGTCTGGCGCTGATCGACCGCACCGACCCGTGGTTCGCCGCCCTCGGCCCCCGCGTTTGGCACCTGGGCCCGGCCAAGGATGCCGGCCTGTTCGAGGGGCTGCCGCAGACCCGGGTGGCGAGTCCGGCCGAGGCCGACTTCGTGCTGAATACCGGGCCGGACGACGCGGCCGGCGAGACCGAAATCGCCCCCTACCTGCCGAGCTTGCGCGACTGCGCCGCCCACCGGCTGCCGATGGCCTGTGCCAATCCGGACCTGGAGGTGGTGCGTGGCGGCCAGCGTCTGATCTGCGCCGGGCTGCTCGCCCGCCACTATGCCGAGCTGGGCGGCGAGGTCCGCCAGCTCGGCAAGCCCTATCCCGAGATCTACGAGCCCGTGCGCCGCATGCTGGGCGTCCCGGACGCCCGCATCCTGGCGATCGGCGACAGCCTGGCCACCGACATCGCCGGCGCCCGCGCCGCCCGCCTGGACGGCTGCTGGGTGCTGGGCGGCATCCACGGCGAGCTGCTGGGCGGCGACACCGCCCTCGCCGAGGCCGAGGCGCGCGCCGCCGGGCTCGCTCCGGCGGCGACGGTGCCGCGCTTCGTCTGGTAGCGGCGGCCCGCCGCCTCAGGCGTTGCCGACGTCGCCCACTAGCCGCATCGGGTCGACCCCCAGCGCCGCGAAGGCCCGATGCCACTTCCGGTCGTGATCGCTGCCGAACACGATCGCATCGGTCGGCGGCGCGGTCAGCCAGGCGTTCTGCCGGATCTCGGCCTCGAGCTGGCCCGGTCCCCAGGCGGCGTGGCCCAGCGCCAGCAGCGCCTGCCGCGGCCCCTGGCCGTCGGCAATCTCGCGCAGCACGTCGAGGCTGGCGGTGAGCACGACGTCGTCGTCGACCACGAGGCTGCCGGAGCCGCTCCAGTCGCTGCTGTGCAGCACGAAGCCGCGCGAATTCTCCACCGGGCCGCCGGCGCACAGCGCGATGCGGCGCCGCGGCGGCGCCGGCGCGATCTCCAGCTGCGCCAGCAGGTCGTCGAAGCCCGGCTCCGCCAGCCGACGGTTCACCACCAGGCCCATCGCGCCGTCCTCGGCCGAATGGGCGCACAGGAACACCACGGTCTGCTGGAACGCGCGGTCCAGCAGCGACGGCATCGCGATCAGCAGCTGTCCGGTCAGGCCGGCAGCCGGTTCGTCATCGAAGGTCCCCATAGGCGCGCAGATGGGGCGCAGTCAGGGGGCAGCGCAAGTCCGGTTGCGCTCGCGGGCCACCCGGGTAACCCTGTCTCATCGCGTGAGCCAGGATCGCCATGCCGTTCATTCTCGCCTACCTCGAGAGCCCGGTGCCGGCGATCCCGATGCCCGGCGGGCGGCCGGCGTCGCGGGAGCGGCAGGAGTATTTCGGAACCGAGGGGGCGGCACTGCGCCGTGCCGCGGCGCTGCTGCCAGCCCCGTCCTGGCTGGACCTCCGCCTCTATGGCCCGGGCGGGTCCAAGCTTGCCGGCCAGGCCGAGCTCGCGCAAATGGTGACGTCCCCGACGACGCCATGATCGCGGCGACGGCGGCCGTTTCGGCAGCGATCACGGAGGCACGCATGGGTCTGACAGTCTTCATCACCGGCGCCACCGCCGGCTTCGGCCGCGCCACCGCGCGGCGGCTGGTGGCGGACGGCAACCGCGTGGTCGCCACCGGGCGCCGCGCCGAACGGCTGCAGACGCTGGCCGCGGAGCTGGGCCCGAACCTGCTGGGCGTGCCGCTCGACGTCACCGATCGCGACGCCGTGGCCGCTCTGCCGGGCTCGCTGCCGGACGGCTGGCGCGCCATCGACGTTCTGATCGCCAATGCCGGGCTGGCGCTGGGGCTGGGGCCGGCCTGGGAATGCGATCCCCTGGACTGGACGCGCATGGTCGAGACCAACATCGGCGGCGTGCTGGGGCCGGTGCGGGCCCTGCTGCCGGGCATGGTCGCGCGCGATCGCGGCCACGTCGTCACCATCGGCAGCATCGCCGGCACCTACCCCTACCCGGGCGGCCACGTCTATGGCGGCACGAAGGCGTTCGTGGCGCAGTTCGTCGGCAACCTGAAGGCCGACCTGGTCGGCACCGGCGTCCGCGTCACCAACATCGAGCCCGGCCTGGTCGGCGGCAGCGAGTTCAGCAACGTCCGTTTCGGCGACGATGCCAAGGCCGAGGCGGTCTACCGCAACGCCGATCCGCTGCTGCCGGAGGACATCGCCGAGACCATCGCCTGGGTGATCGGCCTGCCGGCGCGGGTCAACGTCAACCGGATCGAGATGATGCCGGTGACGCAGGGCCCGGCGGCGCTCACCGTCAAGCGCCGCGACGGCTGAGATGGACCCGAGTCTCCGCAAGACGCTGCTGAAGCGCTACCGGGTCGCATCGGGCAAGCATTTCCGTCTGTCCGATCGCGATCCGGCCGACAAGGACGGCCTGCCGGTCGACGGGGACGAGGGTCGGGCGCTGCTGCAGGAAGGGGTCGAGCGACTCGCGGCCCTGCAGGCCGAGCTGTATGCCGATGGGCGCTGGGCCCTGCTCGCGATCTTCCAGGCGATGGATGCCGCCGGCAAGGATGGCACCATCAAGCACGTGCTGTCCGGGGTGAACCCGCAGGGCGTTGATGTGGTCTCGTTCAAGCAGCCTGGTCCGGTCGAGCTCAGCCACGGCTTCCTGTGGCGCATCAGCGCGGCGCTGCCGCGGCGCGGCCATATCGGCATCTTCAACCGCAGCCATTACGAGGAGGTGCTGGTCACCCGCGTCCATCCCGAGCTGCTCGATCATCAGCATCTGCCGGGCCGGAAGCCCGGCCACAAATTGTGGCGCCACCGCTATCGCGACATCCGCAACTTCGAGGCCTATCTGGGCCGGCAGGGCACCGTCACCCTGAAATTCTTTCTGCACGTCTCGAAGGAGGAGCAGCGTCAACGGTTCCTGGCCCGTCTCGATGACCCGGAGAAGAACTGGAAGTTCAGCGCCGCCGACCTTGCGGAGCGGCAGCACTGGGACGCTTACCAGGAGGCCTACGAGGACGCGATCGCTGCCACCGCGACGTCCGACGCGCCATGGTTCGTCGTGCCGGCAGACCACAAATGGTACGCGCACCTCGTCGTCGTCGAGGCGATGATCCACGCGCTGGAGCGGATGGCCCTCTCGCGGCCGCCGCCCGAGGGCGACCTCGAGGAAGCGAGGCGGCAACTCGAGGCCGAGTAGGGCAGGGGTCCGGCCCCCGCCCCGGGCTCGTCAGAACAACAAGTTAGAGGATGATCCGTGAGCCTAAGCGATCGGATCATCCTCTAGTCGGCGATCTCCGCCTCGCGCTCGGAGCCGTCCTCTTCCGGCTCGGGCATCGGTGCGGGGTTCTCGATGAAGTCGAAGGCGAGCTTCCCGTCCTTCAGCGTCACCTTCACGGCGCCGCCATGCACCAGGGACCCGAACAGCAGCTCCTCTGCCAGCGGCTTCTTGATGTGCTCCTGGATCACGCGGGCCAGCGGACGGGCGCCATAGAGTCTGTCGTAGCCACGTTCGGCCAGCCATTCCTTGGCCGACGACGACACCTCGATGGTCACGTTGCGATCGGCGAGCTGCGCCTCGAGCTGGAGGACGAACTTTTCCACCACGCGGCCGACGATCTCCGGGGTCAGGCCGGCGAACGGGATGATGGCGTCCAGCCGGTTGCGAAACTCCGGCGTGAAGATGCGCTTGATCGCCTCCTCGTCCTCGCCGGCGCGGTTGTCGCGCCCGAAGCCGATCGCCTCGCGGGTGAGGTCGGCCGCACCGGCATTCGTGGTCATGATCAGGATGACGTTCCTGAAATCGACCGTCTTGCCGTTATGGTCGGTAAGCTTCCCGTGGTCCATCACCTGCAGCAGGATGTTGTAGAGGTCGACATGCGCCTTCTCGATCTCGTCCAGCAGCAGCACCGCGTGCGGGTGCTGGTCGATGCTGTCCGTGAGCAACCCGCCCTGGTCGAAGCCGACATAGCCCGGGGGTGCCCCGATCAGCCGCGAGATCGAGTGCCGCTCCATGTATTCAGACATGTCGAAGCGGATCAGCTCGATGCCGAGCGTCGAGGCCAGCTGCTTGGCCACCTCGGTCTTGCCGACGCCGGTCGGTCCTGAGAACAAGTAGTTGCCGATCGGCTTCTCGGCCTCGCGCAACCCGGCACGGGACAGCTTGATCGCCGCCGCCAACGCCTCGATGGCGCGGTCCTGGCCGAATACCATCGACTTCAGGTCGCGCTCCAGCGAACGCAGGGTCTCCTTGTCGTCCGCCGATACGCTCTTTGGCGGAATGCGGGCAATCTTTGCCACGATCTCCTCGACGTCGCGCAGCGTCACCACCTTGCGGCGCTTCTCCTCCGGCTGGAGCATCCGCGACGCGCCGGCCTCGTCGATCACGTCGATCGCCTTGTCGGGAAGCTTGCGGTCGTGGATGTACTTCACGGCCAGTTCGACCGCGGCGCGGATCGCATCGTCGGTGTAGGACACCTTGTGGTGCTTCTCGTAGTTGACCTTGAGCCCGCGCAGGATCTTGACCGCATCCTCGACCGACGGCTCGTTGACGTCGATCTTCTGGAACCGCCGCACCAGCGCCCGGTCCTTCTCGAAGTGCTGCCGGAACTCCTTGTAGGTCGTGGACCCGATGCAGCGCAGCGTGCCCTGGGCCAGCGCCGGCTTCAGCAGGTTCGAGGCGTCCATGGCGCCGCCCGAGGTGGCTCCGGCACCGATCACGGTATGGATCTCGTCGATGAACAGGATACCACCGGGGTTGGCCTCGAGCTCGGTCACGACCGCCTTCAGCCGCTCCTCGAAGTCGCCGCGGTAGCGGGTGCCGGCCAGCAGCGCTCCCATGTCGAGCGCGTAGATGGTCGACTTGGCCAGCACCTCCGGCACGTCGTTCTCGACGATCCGCTTGGCCAGCCCCTCGGCGATCGCGGTCTTGCCGACGCCCGGATCGCCCACGTAGAGCGGGTTGTTCTTGGTGCGCCGGCACAGGATCTGGATGGTGCGCTCGATCTCCTGGTCACGGCCGATCAGCGGGTCGATCTTGCCGGCGAGCGCCTTCTTGTTGAGGTTCACGCAATAGGCGGACAGCCCGTCCTGCTGCTTGGCGTTGCCGCGGCCGCGCTCCTCGCGCTCGTTCTCGGGACCGTCGCTGCCGCTCGCCTGGCCGGTAGCCGGCCGCGACGCGGTGCGTCCGGGCGCCTTGGCGATGCCGTGGCTGATGAAATTGACCGCGTCGAGCCGGGTCATGTCCTGCAGCTGCAGGAAATAGACCGCGTGGCTCTCGCGCTCGGAGAACAGCGCCACCAGGACATTGGCGCCCGTGACCTCGTCGCGGCCGGAGGACTGCACATGGATCGCGGCGCGCTGCACGACGCGCTGGAACGCCGCGGTCGGCTTCGGCTCGCTGGAGCGGTCGGACGCCAGCCCGGCCAGGTCCTTGTCCAGGAACTCGGTGAGATCCGCGCGCAGCTTGTCGAGGTCGACGCCGCAGGCACGCAGCACCGTCGCCGCGTCTCCGTCATCGACCAATCCCAGCAGCAGATGCTCGAGCGTCGCATATTCGTGCCGGCGATCGCCCGCGAGCGACAGGGCACGGTGCAGCGTCTGTTCGAGGTTGCGTGACAGCATTTTGACGCTCCTTCGCCGCTCAAACCCAAAGCTGGCCGCCGCTCCCGGACCACCTGTCGCAACCGTCTTGTCGCGTCCGTGTCATCCTTGGATGGAATTCAGCAGAAGGCCAGTAAAAATCCGGTATACATCAGGGTGGTCCGTGCTACGTCCCAAACCGCCACGGCCGGCATCAAGATGGTGATCGGGGGCGGGTTTGCGAGCCCGGTCGGCACGTCTCGACCGCCCATGGCGCGGCGTTGGGACGTCGCTCAATCCTTCTCGATCGTGCATTGCAGCGGATGCTGGTTCTGCCGGGCCAGGTCCATCACCTGAGTCACCTTGGTCTCGGCCACCTCGTAGGTATAGGCCCCGCAGACGCCGACGCCGCGCTTGTGGACGTGCAGCATGATGCGGGTCGCCTCGTCGCGAGACTTCTGGAAGAACCGCTCCAGCACGTGCACGACGAACTCCATCGGCGTGTAGTCGTCGTTAAGCATCAAGACCTTGTACATTGCCGGCTTACGGGTCCGCGGCCGCGTCTTGACCACCACGCCGACATTGGGGGAGTCCGGGGTGTTGGTCTTGTCGCCGTCGCTCATCGCCGCGGGCCGTCCGGCCGGAGGAAAGCCCTGGGAGGTGTGGTCGAAGCGCATGGCGGCAGCATATTGGATGTCAAACCCGCCATGAAAGCCCCCGCGGCGAAGATGGCGCGGCGCGCCCGCTGCCGCCCAGCCGCGCCTCGTGTTCGCGCTACGTTGCCGACCCGGCCCCCGGTTCATTGCCAAGCTATTGACGTTCCCCGAATTAACCTGGACGAAATGTTTGGGCGTCCATACTATCGCTGGCACCGACGAGGGGGATCAGATGACTCCGGACTGCAAGGGTCCTCACGCCATCGCTCTGGCGTACTCCGGTCCCGCCCGCGGACATGGTCCCGCGGCGTCCCGCCGGACCGGCATGCTGCGGACCACAATGCTGGCCGTGCTCGGCGCCCTTCCGGTCCTGGCCGGCGGGGCTGGCCTGCTCACCCCCGTCGCCGCCCGCGCGCAGTATGTCGGCCAGCTGAGCACCTTCGTGATGGACGCCTCCTCCGGCGCCGTGCTGCAGCAGGCGAACCCGGACCTGCAGCGCTACCCCGCCAGCCTGACCAAGCTGATGACGCTCTACCTGGCCTTCGACGCGTTGCGCCAGAACCGCATCTCGCTCGATCAGGCGGTGCCGGTCTCCGCCCACGCCGCATCGATGGAACCGTCCAAGCTCGACCTGGTGCCGGGCAGCTACCTCACCGTCGAGCAGGCGATCCTGGGCCTGGTCACCAAGTCGGCGAACGATGCCGCCTGCGCACTGGGTGAGCTGCTGGCCCAGGGCGACGAGCAGCAGTTCGCGCAGCTGATGACGCAGAAGGCGCGCCTGCTCGGCATGACCAGCACCACCTTCCGCAACGCCTCCGGTCTGCCGGACCCGGACCAGGTGTCCACCGCCCGCGACTTCGCAACCCTGGCCCGGCACCTGATCCAGGACTTCCCCGAGCAGTATCACTACTTTTCGGTACCGGCTTTCATGTTCCATGGCCGCGAGGTCATGAACCACGATTCGATGCTGATCACCTATCCCGGCGCCGACGGGCTCAAGACCGGCTACACGCTCGCCGGCGGCCGCAACCTGGTCACCTCGGCGGTGCGCGGCAACGTCCGCCTGATTGGCGTGGTGCTGGGTGCCAGCAGCAACCCGCAGCGCAGCGCGGTGATGACCGCCTTGCTCGACCAGGCCTTCCAGCAGGAGGGAGTCCCGGTCATGCCGCACGCGCGGGCCCGCCGTCCGGCCATGCTGCTCGCATCCGAGACGATCGGCGACGATCCCGTCCCGCTGCAGCGCCGGCACGTGATGGTTCGCTCGCATGGCCGCCTGGTGCTGCGGCTGGTCACCACGCAGGCGGTAATGCCCGCCGCGGCGTCGGTGGCGCCGCACGGCCGTGGCCACTTCAGCCGTCTGTCCCTGATCGGCGCCCGCATCCATTCCGCCACCGCCATGGCCTACGGCACGCGCCATCACGGCTGGCGCGGCCGCGTCCAGAAGGGCTGACGCGCCGGCACGATCCTCCGGTCGCGCAACGCCCGCCGACTCCTTGCACCGGATCGGCGGCCCGCGCATCTTGATGGGCGGCGTATAGCGGCGGCGGGTCACCGGCCGGACCGAGCCCGAGGCTGGCCTGTAGGCGGGGGACGTGGCGATGGACGGCGAAGCGGATGGGCGTCGGATCATCATCCATTCGGAGGCGGACTTCGCCGGCATGCGGGCGGCCGGCCAGCTCGCCGCCGAGACCCTCGACATGATCACGCCGCACGTGCAGGTCGGCGTCACCACCGAAGCGCTCGATCGCCTGATCCATGACTACACGCTGGCCCGCGGCGCCATCCCCGCCACGCTGAACTATCGCGGCTATCCGAAATCCTGCTGCATCTCCATCAACCACGTGGTGTGTCACGGAATCCCCGGCGACCGCCGGCTGCAGGACGGCGACGTGCTGAACATCGACGTCACCTCCATCGTCGATGGCTGGCATGGCGACACCAGCCGCATGTATGTGGCGGGCACCCCCTCGCGCCGTGCCGCCATGCTGATCGACGTCACCTACGACTCGCTGATGCGTGGCCTCCAGGCGATCAGGCCGGGCGCGCGGGTCGGCGATATCGGCCACGCCATCCAAAGCTTCGTCGAGCCGAAACGCTTTTCGGTGGTGCGCGACTTCTGCGGCCACGGCATCGGCCGGCAGTTCCACAGTTCGCCGAACATCCTGCATTTCGGCCGGCCGGGCGAGGGCACCATGCTGCGCCCGGGCATGTTCTTCACCGTCGAGCCGATGGTGAACGCAGGCCGGCCCGACGTGAAGATCCTCGACGACGGTTGGACCGCAGTCACCCGCGACCGCAGCCTGTCGGCGCAGTTCGAGCATATGGTCGGCGTCACCGAGACGGGGTGCGAGATCTTCACCCTCTCTCCCGCCGGGCTGCACAAGCCGCCCTACGCGGACGCCGCGTGAGCCACACGCCGCTTGCCCGCCGGCGCCTCGCCGCCGTGGCGCTCGCCGCATCGCTCGCACTGGCTCCGGATGGTGGCGCGGCAGCCCCTGCAAGTCCCCCCGGCCAGGGCGGAACGCCGCCGGGTGCGGCCGCCGGCCGCGGCGCCGCCGCCGACCCGCTGAGCTTCGGCCCCAATACCGCGCCCGGCCCGGTGCCGGTGCCGGTGCGCGGCCTGCACGGCATGGTGGTGACGGCACAGTCGCTCGCTTCCGAGGTTGGCGCCCGGATCCTGGCGCAGGGCGGCAACGCGGTCGATGCCACTGTCGCCGTGGCCTACGCGCTGGCGGTGGTCTATCCGGCCGCCGGCAACCTGGGCGGCGGCGGCTTCCTGGTGCTGCACCAGCCGGACGGCCAAGGCATCTTCCTCGACTTCCGCGAGAAGGCGCCACTCGCCGCCACCGCCACGATGTATCAGGACGCGCAGGGCCGGGTCGTCCCCGGCCTGTCGCGTCACGGCTGGACGGCGGTGGCCGTCCCCGGCACCGTCGCGGGGATGGACGAGGCGCTGCGGCGCTGGGGCCACCTCGACCGCCGGACGGTGATGGAGCCGGCGATCGCCCTCGCCCGTGACGGCTTCGTGCTGGCGCCCAACGACGTCATGCTGCTGCGGACGGCGACCGCCGGCTTTGCCGCCGACCCCGCCTCGGCCAAGATCTTCCTCCGTCCGGACGGCACGCCGTACCAGGTCGGCGACCGGCTGGTGCAGGCCGACCTCGCCCGCTCGCTGCAGCAGATCGCCGACAAGGGCGCGGACGCCTTCTATCGCGGCCCGATCGCCGCCGGCATCGTCGCCGCCAGCCAGAAGGGTGGCGGCATCCTGTCGCCAGCCGACTTCACCGGCTACCACACCCGCACGTTGCCGCCGCTCACCTGCCGCTATCACGGCTTCACCATCGACACCGCGCCGCCGCCGAGTGGTGGAGGCGTCGCCATCTGCGAGATGCTGGACATCCTGGACGGCGACCACCTGCAGACGCTGGGCCTGCGCAGCCCGGCCGGCCTGCAGCGCCAGATCGAGGCGATGCGGCACACCTATGCCGACCGTCAGGATCTCGGCGACCCGGCCTTCGTCAAGGATCCCGTCGCCAGGCTGCTCTCGCCTGCCTATGCCGCCGCCATCCGCGCCGACACCCCCACCGACCGCGCGGTGCCGTCGGGCGACCTCACCCCACTCGACCCGATGCCGCATGCCGCCACCGCCGCCGCGCCAACCGGTCACGAGCGGACCGAGACCACCCACTTCTCGATCGTGGACAAAGATGGCCGCGCCGTCTCGATGACCTACACGCTGAACGGTTATTTCGGCGCAGAGGTCATGGCGCCCGGCACCGGCATCGTGCTGAACGACGAGATGGACGACTTCTCCTCCAAGCCCGGCACGTCCAACATGTTCGGCCTGGTTGGCGCCGAGGCCAATGCCATCGCGCCGGGCAAGACGCCGCTGTCCTCGATGTCGCCCACCATCCTGTCGCGGGACGGGCATGTGGTGATGGTGATCGGCAGCCCCGGTGGCTCGCGCATCCCGACCATTACGCTGGAGGCCATCCTCGCCGTGCTGGATGGTGGCCAGGACATCGCCCAGGCGGTCAACATGCGCCGCGTCCACGAGCAGTGGATGCCGGCACCCGTCCAGGTCGAGGCCGGCGCGCTCTCGCCGGACGTGGCGGCGAAACTCGCCGCGATGGGCTACGTGCTCAAGACCTACCCGAACTGGGGCTCGGCCGAGGGCATCCTCGCAGGTGGCCCGTCGCTGGCGGTCAGGGAGCCCGGCTATTTCGGCGGCCTCGACCTGCGCCATCCCGGCGGCGCTGCGGTTGGGGAGTAGTACGGCGGCGCCGAATCCCCCGCCACCGAGCCGGGCGCTGATGATCGTCGGCGCCACGGCCGGCAACGCGCTCGAGTTCTACGATTTCGTCGTCTACGGCTTCTTCGCCACCGCGATCGCCGCCGCCTTCTTTCCCGGCCGCGATCCCACCACAAGGTTGCTGCTGACCTTCGGCACGTTCGGCGTCTCCTTCCTGGCCCGGCCGGTCGGCGCGCTGGTGCTGGGCGCCTACGCCGACCGCCGCGGCCGCACCGCCTGCATGGTGCTGTCGGTCTCGCTGATGACGCTGTCCGGCGCCGCGGTGGCGCTGATGCCGGATCGCGCCGTCATCGGGCTGGCCGCACCCTGCGGCATCCTGGCCGCGCGGCTCTTGCAGGGCTTCGCGCTCGGCGGCGAATTCGGCAGCGCTACGGCGCTGATGATCGAGCATTCGCCTGCCGACGAGACCCGCGCCGCGAGCTGGCAGGGCACCAGCCAGTACGTGGCCAGCCTGGTCGCGGCCGGCGTCGCGTGGCTGCTGAGCGACGTGCCCGGGGGCGCGCTGCTGCACGTGCAGCCGTTCCGGATCGCGTTCGGGCTCGGCGTGCTGGCCGGCCCGCTCGCCCTGTTGCTGCGCCGCCGCCTGCGCGATGCGCCGGCCTTCGAGCGACAGGAGCCGGATCCGGCCTCGCGCGACCCGGGGACGCCTGCGGGCATCGCGATCGCCGCCGGCATGGTGGCGATCGGCACCGCTCTCACCTACCTGATCGTCTACCTGCCGACCTACGCCGTCACCCAGCTGCACATGCGCACCGGCTCGGCGCTGGCCTCGGTGGTGGTGCTGTATCCCGTGATCCTCGCCTTCACGCCGCTGCGGCTGCGGATTGCCCGGGCGTTCGATCGCTCCCGCCGCATCGCGCCGATGCAGCTGTCTTGCCTGGCGACCCTGCTGGTCGGCTATCCGGCCTTCATGCTGCTGACACACTGGCCGGGCCAGCTCATGCTGTTCCTGCTGCCACTCGGTCTCACCCTGATCGGGCTCGCTTACAACGCGCCGCTGGTCGGCTTCATGGGGCTGGTGTTCCCGGTGCACCGTCGCGGCATCGGGCTGTCGGTTGGTTACGCGCTCGGCATCACCCTGTTTGGCGGCTTCGCGCCCGCCATCAACACCTGGCTGACTGCCTATACCGGCGATCCGCGCAGCCCGGGGCTCTATCTCGCCTTCGCCGCCCTGGTCTCGATGGTCGCGCTGTTCGCGGCTCGTCGTCGGATCGGAAGGCCAGGGGCTCTGCCCCTGGACCCCGCCAAAGGCTCGCCTTTGGAAACCACCTAGATAAAAGGGGTCTGGGGCCGCCGGCCCCAGCGGGGTCCAGGGGCGGAGCCCTTGGCCTTTCCCGCCATCCTGCTAAAGCGACCCGCCGCAGGAGAACGCCGATGGTCCCACGCTACACCCGCCCGGCGATGGCGGCGATCTGGGCGCCCGCCAATCGCTACCGGATCTGGTTCGAGATCGAGGCGCTGGCGGTGGAGGCGATGGCCGGGCTAGGCGACGTGCCTGCGGATGCCGCCGCCGAGATCCGGGCGCGCGGCGATGCCGCGCTGGCGGCGTTCTCGAACGACGACCTCGCCCGCATCGACGCCATCGAGGCCGAGACCCGGCACGACGTGATCGCCTTCCTGACCTGGCTCGCCGAGAAGCTGGGGCCGGACAGCCGCTTCGTGCATCTGGGCCTCACCTCGTCCGACGTGCTCGACACCTGCCTCGCGGTTCAGCTCACGCAGGCCGCCGACCTGCTGCTGGCCGACCTCGACCGGGTGCTGGAGGCGCTGCGCCGCCGCGCCTTCGAGCACAAGCACACGCTCACCATCGGCCGCAGCCACGGCATCCACGCCGAGCCGACCAGCTTCGGCCTGAAGCTCGCCGGCCATTACGCCGAGTTCGCGCGCGGCCGAGACCGCTTGCGGGCGGCCCGCGCCGAGATCGCCACCTGCGCGATCTCCGGCGCCGTCGGCACCTTCGCCCACGTCGATCCGCGGGTGGAGGAGTTTGTCGCCAGCCGCCTGGGGCTCGCCCCCGAGCCGGTCTCGACCCAGGTGATCCCGCGCGACCGCCACGCGGTCTTTTTCTGCACGCTGGCTGTGATCGCCAGTGGCGTCGAGCGGCTGGCGACCGAGGTACGCCACCTGCAGCGCTCCGAGGTGCGTGAGGCGGAGGAGTTCTTCCATCCCGGCCAGAAGGGGAGCTCGGCGATGCCGCACAAGCGCAACCCGGTGCTGTCGGAGAACCTGACCGGCCTGGCCCGGCTTGTGCGGTCGCACGCGGTGCCGGCGCTGGAGAACATCGCCCTCTGGCACGAGCGCGACATCAGCCACTCCTCGGTCGAGCGCACCATCGCGCCCGACGCCACCATCGGGCTCGACTTCGCGCTCTCACGGCTGGCCGGTATGATGGAGACGCTGGTGGTGTATCCGGAGCGGATGCTGGCCAACCTGGAGAGCCTGGGCGGCGTCGTGCATTCGGGCGAGGTGCTGCTGGAACTGACGCGGGCCGGCATCTCGCGCGAGGATGCCTACCGGATCGTGCAGCGCAACGCGATGGCGACCTGGACCGGGCTCGGCAGCGCAGACGCGCGCGGCTTCCGCCAGCATCTCGACGCCGATCGAGAGGTCGCCGGACAGGTGTCGCCGGACCGGCTGGATCGCGCCACCGATGCGCGACGCCATCTCGGCGCCCTCGACGCCAGCTTCCGCCGCGTGTTCGGCGAGCCCGGGCCGGCTGCGCATTCTTGACAGCGCGCGGACGCATGCCGCATTGCGGCATATCGCCCGGGCCGCCTGCGGCATAATCCAGAGCCGTGGCAGCCCGTCGGCTGCGGGAATCCAGCCATCGTGTGCACCGTCATCGTCTCCACGACTCCCGGCGAACCCTGGCCGCTGCTGCTGGCGGCCAACCGCGATGAGCGACTCGATCGCGCCTGGGAGGCACCGGCCCGTCACTGGCCGGCGCACCAACACGTGGTGGGCCCTCGCGATGTACCGGGCGGCGGCTCCTGGCTCATGGTGAGCGACGGCGGCGTGGTGGCTGCGGTGCTGAACCGGGTCGGCAGCCTGGGTCCGGCGCCGGGCAAGCGCTCCCGCGGCGAGCTGCCGCTGATCGCGCTGGCGGAACCGACCGCCGAGGCGGCGGCGCGGGCCGTCGCGGCCACCGACGCCGGGAGCTACCGCTCCTACAACATGATCGTCGCCGATCGGGACCGCGCCTTCTACCTGTGCGGGCTCGGCTACGGTCATGCCGAGATCACCTCGCTCGAGTCCGGCATCCACATGGTGGCGACCGCCGGCCCCGACGACATGACGATCCCCCGCATCGCCCGGCACCTGCCGCGGTTCCAGACCGCGGCGACGCCGAGCCCGCCCGACTGGGGCAGCTGGACCGGGCTGCTGTCGGACCGCTCGCTGCCTGCGGGGAGCGAGCTCAACATTCCGCCGCGCTCGGGCTTCGGTACCACCAACGCCTCGTTGGTGGGCCTGCCGGCCGACCGCGCGCTGCCGGCGAACTGGGTGTTCGCGGCTGGGCCACCCGATCGCGTACCCTTCGACCTGGTCGATTTTGCCGCCGCCTGACCGGGGACCGCGATCGCCCCCGCTGTATCCTCGCGTGCCCGGCGCTGATATACCGCGCGCGCCGGCTCGTGGCCCACCCGCAGCCTTTGAGGATCCGTATGGCCCGCCGCAGACAGCTCTACGAGGGGAAGGCCAAGATCCTGTTCGAGGGTCCGGAGCCCGGCACGCTGGTGCAGTACTTCAAGGACGACGCCACCGCCGGCAACGGCGCGAAGAAGGGCATCATCACCGGCAAGGGCGTGCTGAACAACCGCATCAGCGAGCACCTGATGCTGCGGCTGCACGATATCGGCGTGCCGACCCATTTCGTGCGTCGCCTCAACATGCGCGAGCAGCTGATCCGCGAGGTCGAGATCATCCCGCTGGAGATCGTGATCCGCAACGTCGCCGCCGGCAGCCTCTCGAAGCGGCTTGGCATCCCCGAGGGTACCCGGTTGCCGCGCTCGATCCTCGAGTACTATTACAAGAACGACAGCCTGAACGATCCTATGGTGGCCGAGGAGCACATCACGGCGTTCGGCTGGGCGTCGACCGCCGACATGGACGACATCGTCGCCCTGGCGCTGCGCATCAACGATTTCCTCACCGGGCTGTTCCTGGGCGTCGGCATCACGCTGGTCGACTTCAAGCTGGAGTTCGGCCGGCTGTGGGAGAACGAGGACATGCGGCTGGTGCTGGCCGACGAGATCAGCCCCGACAATTGCCGTCTGTGGGACGCCAAGACCAGCGAGAAGCTGGACAAGGACCGGTTCCGGCGTGACATGGGCCGGGTCGAAGAGGCCTACCAGGAGGTGGCGCGCCGGCTCGGCATCCTGCCCGAGGCCGGCAACAACGACATGAAGGGTCCCGAGGTCATGCAATGAGGGTGCGCCTCACCGTCATGCTGAAGGACGGCGTGCTCGACCCGCCGGGTAAGGCGATCGGGCACGCGCTGCACATGCTGGGCTTCGGCAATGTCGGCGAAGTCCGCGCCGGCCGAGTGATAGAGCTGGAGCTGGACGAGGCCGACCCGGCCCGCGCCCGCGCCCAGGGCGACGAGATGGGCGCCAGGCTGCTGGCCAACATGGTGATCGAAACCTTCACGACCGAGGTGGTGGGATGAGCGAATCTCGAAAGGCATTGCTGCTGGCGGTGGTGCTGAGCGCCGATGTCGGCCTGGGCTCGGCTGCCCAGGCGCAGCGGCTGACCGCGATGCAGGCTTCGCGGTTCTTCCAGACCTGCCAGGCTCATGCCGGCCAGACCGTCTGCGACGCCTATATCAGCGGCGTCGCCGACGGCGTCACCCTGACCGAGCCGACGAAGGACGCGGCCGGGGCGTCTGGCGCGGCACCGACCATCTGCATACCGCCCAGCAATGGCAATGTGCTGCGCGAGCAGGTGGTGCGCTGGCTGTCCGGCCACACCGAAGCGCTGCGCGGACAGGTCGGCCCTGCCATCCATGACGCATTGCAAGCCCTTTATCCTTGCCCTGCGGGTGCCGGAAAGCCGTGAAGGCGGGCATCGTCGTCTTCCCGGGCACCAACCGGGAGCGCGACATGGCGATCGCGTTGGCAGGCTCCACCGGCCGGCGTCCCGTGCTGCTCTGGCATCGCGAGACCGAGCTTCCGGAGCTCGACCTGGTGGTGCTGCCGGGCGGCTTCAGTCACGGCGACTACCTCCGCTCCGGCGCCATGGCCGCGCATGCGCCGATCATGGCGGCGATCCGCGGCTTCGCCGCCGCCGGCGGCCATGTGCTGGGCGTCTGCAACGGCTTCCAGATCCTGACCGAGGCGCAGCTGCTGCCCGGCGCGCTGCTGCGCAACGCCGGCATGCGGTTCCTGAGCCATGACTGCACCCTCCGGGTCGAGCGCGGCGACACCGCCTTCACCCGCCACTGGCGGCCGGGCGACCTGTTCCGGGCGCCGCTGGCGCATGGCGACGGCAACTACATCGCCGATGCCGGGACGCTCGATCGTCTCGAAGGCGAGGGGCTGGTGGCGTTCCGCTACGCCGACGGCAGCCCGAACGGCAGCGCGCGAGGGATCGCCGGGGTGCTGAGCCCGAACCTGCGCATCTGCGGTCTGATGCCGCACCCGGAGGACTTGGTCGATCCGCTGATGGGGGGCATCGACGGCCGGCCGCTGTTCGACGGGCTGGCGGAGCTGTTCGCGGCATGAGCGGCACCCGGACGATCGGCCCGGAGCTCGCCCGGGAGTTCGGCCTCACCGCGAACGAGTACGGCACGCTGCTCGGCATCATGGCCCGCGATCCGTCGCTGACCGAGCTCGGCATCTTCTCGGTGATGTGGTCCGAGCACTGCTCCTACAAGTCGTCGCGGGTCTGGCTGCGCACGCTGCCGTCCGAAGCGCCATGGGTGATCCATGGCCCGGGCGAGAACGCGGGCGTGGTCGATATCGGCGACGGGCTGGCCGCCATCTTCAAGATGGAGAGCCACAACCACCCGAGCTTCATCGAGCCGTACCAGGGTGCCGCGACCGGCGTCGGCGGCATCCTGCGCGACGTGTTCACCATGGGTGCGCGGCCGATCGCCAACCTGAACGCGCTGCGCTTCGGCAGCACCGATAACCCCGTCACGCGGCGTATCGTCGATGGCGTGGTGCGCGGCATCGGCGGCTACGGCAACTGCGTCGGCGTGCCCACCGTGGGCGGCGAGATCAACTTCCACCCCGCCTATGACGGCAACCCGCTGGTCAACGCGATGACGGTGGGGGTGGCGCGGCGAGACCGCATCTTCCTGTCGGCGGCGGCCGGGATCGGCAATCCGGTGGTGTACGTCGGCTCGGCGACCGGGCGTGACGGCATCCACGGCGCCACCATGGCCTCGGCCGAGTTCGACGAGACCGCCGCCGCTCGGCGCCCGACGGTGCAGGTCGGCGACCCGTTCACCGAGAAGCTGCTGATCGAGGCCTGCCTGGAGCTGATGGCGACCGACGCCATCGTGGCGATCCAGGATATGGGGGCGGCCGGGCTCACCTCGTCTTCGGTCGAGATGGCGGGCCGCGGCGGGGTCGGCATCGAGCTCGACCTCGACCACGTGCCTCAGCGCGAGACCGGCATGACCGCCTACGAGATGATGCTCTCGGAGAGCCAGGAGCGCATGCTGATGGTGCTGCGGCCGGACCGGACCGAGCTCGCGCGTGCCGTCTTCGAGAAGTGGGAACTCGACTTCGCCGTCATCGGCCACCTCACCGACACCGGGCGCATCGTGGTGCGGCACCAGGGTCGGGTCGAGGCCGACATCGCGCTGGCGCCGCTGGCCGACGCGGCCCCGCTCTACCACCGGCCGACGGCCCCCTCGCCGGCGCCCGAGCCGCTCGGTTCGGTGCCGGACCCCGTTGGCATCGAGGCGGCGCTGATCTGGCTGATCGGCTGCCCGGACATCGCGTCGCGCGCCTGGGTCTGGGACCAGTACGACAGCACCGTCGGCGGCCAGACCGTGCGCCGGCCCGGGGCCGCCGACGCCGCCGTGGTGCGGATCCCGGACAGCCGCATCGGGCTGGCGCTGACCACCGACTGCACGCCCCGCTACGTCGCGGCCGATGCCAGGCTGGGCGGGGCGCAGGCGGTGGCGGAGGCATGGCGCAATCTCACCGCGGTGGGCGCCCGGCCGCTGGCGATCACCGACAACCTCAATTTCGGCTCGCCGGAGAAGCCCGAGGTGATGGGGCAGTTCGCCGACGCGATCGCCGGCATGGGCGAGGCCTGCCGGGCGCTCGACTTCCCAGTCGTGAGCGGCAACGTGTCGCTCTACAACGAGACCCGCGCCCCGGACGGGACCAGCCGATCGATCCTGCCGACGCCGGCGATCGGCGGCCTCGGCGTGCTGAACGATGCGGCGCAGGCGGTCGGGCTGGCGCTGCCGTCGGACCACGATCTGGTGCTGCTCGGCCGCACCGAGGGGGCGCTCGGGCAATCGCTGTGGCTGCGCGAGATCCTCGGCCGCGAGGCCGGCTCGCCGCCGCCGCTCGATCTCGTGGCGGAGCGGCGGACCGGCGACTTCGTGCGCGGGCGTATCCTGGCCGGCACCGTCGCCGCCTGCCACGACCTGTCGGATGGTGGGCTGCTGGTCGCCGTCGCCGAGATGGCGATGGCGGGCTCCATGGGCGTCCGGCTCGACGTGCCGCAATCGGGCGTGAGCCCGCAGGCGTACTGGTTCGGCGAGGACCAGGGCCGCTACCTGCTGGCGGTGGCCGACGGCGCCGCCATGGTGGAGGCGGCGCGGCGGGCCGGGATCGAGGGCAGGGTGCTGGGCCGTAGCGGCGGCGACGGTTTGACTTTGCCCAGTGGCGCCACGATATCCCTGGCGCGGCTGAACCAGGCCCACGGCGCCTTCTTCCCGGCGCTGATGGCCGACTGATCCGGGCGCAGGAGAATGTCATGCCGATGGCCGCCGCAGAGATCGAGAGCCTGATCCGTGCGTCCCTGCCGGATGCGCAGGTGACGATCGAGGACCTCGCCGGCGACGGCGACCACTATGCCTGCACGGTGATCAGCGAAGCGTTCCGCGGCCGGTCGCGGGTGCAGCAGCACCAGCTGGTCTATGCGGCGCTGCAGGGCCACATGGGTGGGGCCCTGCATGCGCTCGCGATCCAGACCAACGCGCCGTAGCCTTCCCGACTTCAAACAGCCAAGGAGCCTGTGGCGATGTCCGCGACCGTATTCGAGCGAATCCAGGGCGAGATCGATGCCAACCCGGTCATGCTCTACATGAAGGGCAACCCGCTGTTCCCGCAGTGCGGTTTCTCGGCCAAGGTCGTGCAGATCCTGACCCATATCAAGGTGCCGTTCCAGTCTGCCAACGTGCTGGAGGACCCCGAGCTGCGCGAGGGCGTGAAGGCGTTTGCCAACTGGCCGACGGTTCCACAGCTCTACGTGAAGGGCGAGCTGGTCGGCGGGTGCGACATCGTCACCGAGATGTACCTCTCCGGCGAGCTGGAGACCCTGCTGGCGGAGAAGGGGGTGCAGGTTTCCGCCTAGTCCTGCTTTACCGGATGGTCATCATCCGGTAGTCACAGTCTCCGTGATCATCGATCCGGAGACGACCGTGGCCGTTCGCGCAACCATCGTAAAGACCCTGCTCGCCGCCGGCCTGATGGCCAGCCTCTGCGTTGGGGCGACGCCGGCCCTGGCCCAGCATGTGGTCACGGACTACGAGGCCGGCAAGCTCACTCTGGACGCCCTGACGGCGACGCCGATCCCGGTCGTGCACCACATCGTCTACCACACGTCGCGCTACGAGGCGGGCCGGTATCAGACCGTCCGGGCGGTGCAGACGGCGTCGTTCCGCCACAGCGTGCGGGCCTCGACGATGAGCCACCTGGGTAGCAGTCACCGCCGCCGCCGGAGCTAGACCCGAAGCAGGCCCCCGATCTCGCCGGCGGCGCCGCTTCCGGGGAAGATGCCGTCCAGCGTCGCCTGTCTGATGCCGAGATGCGAGCGCAACACTCCCTTGGCCACTCCGCGCAGGTCGGTGGTCGGGTCGAGGTCGCGGTCCTCCAGCAATCTCGCCTGAGCCAGTCCAGGCCAGGTCCCACCAACCCGGCCGCCGCGCACCGCGCCGCCGGCGAGGAAGGCGACAGTGCCGGTGCCATGGTCGGTGCCGCCGGTGCCGTTCATTCGCACGGTGCGGCCGAACTCGGTCATTACCAGGACGACGCTGTCGCCCCAGGCCTCGCCGAGACCGCTCCTCAACGCCAGCACGCCGGCATCGAGCTGCGACAGCGGCCCGTCGAGACGACGCTTCTGGCCGGCGTGGGTGTCCCAGCCGCCGATTTCCAGGGCGGCGATCCGCGGGCCGTCGGGGGCGGCGAGCAGCCGGCCGGCGGCGCGGGCCAGCGACGGAAACGCGCCCGGTCCGCCGGCCGGTCCCGACGCGGCGGCACCCAGCGCCTGCGACGAGAAGCCGCGGGCCGCTAGCCCCTGCGCGATCGCCGGCCCGGTCACGCGGTCTGCGGCATTAAGCGCCGCGACCCGCGCATACAGGTCGGGGGAGGGACCCTGCGCCGCCTCCGGGGCATAGGCGCCGACATGGGCGGGGCCGCGCAGAAGCAACGGCATCGACAGCCCGACGGCGAGCGCGTCGCCCTCCGGCTGGTCGCGGCGGATCGGCAGGGCGCCGACCACGCGATTGAGCCAGCCGCTGGTGAGCCGGTGGTCGGCGCCGCTCTCCAGGTAGTCCTGCGCCTCGAAGTGGCTGCGGCTGCGATAGCCGGCAGAGACCGCGTGCATCGGCAGCAATTCGCCAGCCTGGTAGAGCCCGTGGAAGCCGGCCAGCGCAGGATGCAGGCCGTAGAAGCCGCCAAGGTCGAGCAGCCCGTCCGGCTGCCCGGGTGCCGCCGGCAGCAGCGGCTGGCGCCACCCCGCCAGATCACGATCGCCGTACGGCACCACCGCCGACAGCCCGTCGAGGGCGCCGCGCAGGATGATGACGACGAAGCGCGGATCGCGGGCACCGGGGGCGATCCGGGCGCCGGGTACTGGGTCGGCGAGGGCCATCGAGACGGAGCCGAGGCTCCAGGCGGCGGTGAGGCCGAGCAGTGCGGTGCGTCGGGTGAGCGGCATGGGGATCAGCGCCTCTGGAATTCCGGCGAGGTGAACAGCAGGGTCAGCGCGTCGCGCCGGTCGCCGGCGGCGGCGAGCCCGGCGGCGGTCTGCGGCCGCAGCAGCGGCCCCAGGCTTGCTTCGGCGATGCGGGCAGGCTCGGCCTCGGCATGCGCGCTGATCCGGTAGCTCCAGTCGACCCGCTGCAGCATCGCCTCCGGGCCCGCCCAGTCGACGGCGCGATCCGGCCAGCCGTTCGGTAGCGGTGCCCCCCAGACTGGCTGGCCGAGCCCGGCCAGCATGCCGGGGATGAAGCGCCCGCCCGGCCTGGGATCGCCCGGCGCCGGGCCGGGGCCGGGCGGCAGATCGAGCGCACGCAGCGTCGCCACCACGTGGTCGAACGGGCTGCGGAACTTAGTACCCGGGTGCCAGGCCGACGGCAGCTCGATCACCGCGGCCGCGGCGATGCCGAGATCGCCCTGCGAGCGCTGCAGCGCCCGGGCGATGGTGGCGACGTCCTGCGGCGACGGCGCGTCGGAGACGAAGTGGACCGCCAGCTTCTGCGCCAGGTGGCGATAGGTGGCCGGATGTGTGCCGAGGAAGTCGAGGGCCAGGATGCCGCCATCCTCGCCCTCGGGAAACGTGCGGCCCATCAGCACCTTGTCGCCGGGCTCGTGCGCCCGCGGGCGGAACAGGAACCCCGGCTCGGCCGCGGCGCGGTCGATCGACCAGCCGGTGAGGATGGTGGCGAACGCGGTCACGTCCGCCTGGGTATAGCCCGCGGCTGGGCTCACGGTGTGCAGCTCCAGGCACTCGCGGCCGAGGTTCTCGTTCAGGCCGCGGTGGGCCGTCTGTCCGGCCGGGCTGTCCGGGCCAACCGAGGATTCATTGTCCAGGTAGAGCAGCATGGCCGGATGGCGCATCACCGCCAGCAGCATGTCGGTGAAGCGGCCGGTGACGTGCGGCCGGATCGCCTCGCGGACGAAGGCGCCGGCGATCGGCCGGGTGCCGCCCTGGCGGGTGCTGACGGTGAAGTGGTTGGCCCAGAACCAGACCAGCCGTTCGCGGAACGGCGCCTCCGCGGTCAGCAGCACGTCGAGCTGGGCCTGGGCATCGGCGCGAAACAGCGGCTCGACCAGCGACTGTCCCGGTGGCGGCTTCAGGTGGCGCTGCTCGCGCAGCATCAACAGCCCATCGGCGGTGCTGGGCAGGCTGTCCGGAAAGCGTGCCGGATCGGGCCCCCGCAGCTGCGCCGCGAGCCAGTCCCGCGGCTCGGACGGCAGCGCCTCGGACGGCCGGGGTCCGAGGCCGAAGCGGATGGACGCGTGCACGGCGCTGGTCAGCATGGCGGTGACACTACGCGGCGGGGCCGACTCGGAGCATGTCGCCGGGTGACGAAGCGTCTCGGGACATCAGGCCGGCTGTTCGTGGCGGAAGGCGTCGGCAATGCGGCGGACGGTGCCGGAGGGATCGACCAGCAGCAGGTCGAAGCGGATGCCGTCATGGGTCCAGTCAGGATGCGTCGCCAGCAGGATCTCGGCGGCGCGGAGCAGGCGGCCCTGCTGGCGCGGCGACAGGGCCGCGGCGGCGGCGCTCAGCGCCGGCCGCGCCTTCACCTCGACGAAGGCGAGCAGCGCATCCGAGCGTTCGGCGACGATGTCAATCTCGCCGCAGGAGGTGCGGGCGCGGCGCATCAGGATGGTCCAGCCGTCACGCTCGAGGGCGTTGCAGGCGGCGGCCTCGGCATCCATGCCGCGACGCCAGGCGGCTCGTCCCCTGGTCAAAGCCGGTTCGGGACCGCATCGTATCGCCACGCACCCTCCGGCCTTCAGGACGATCCCTTGCACCCACCGCTCTGCCGCCCGAGGGATCTTACGCCGCCCGAACCTTCCAAATGGTTTCCAAAGGCTCCGCCTTTGGTGGGGTCCAGGGGCAAAGCCCCTGGCCATGACTCGTGATCCACATGTTCTGGACCACCTTGCACGATCTGTTGTGGCCTTCGCGGCTGGTGCTGTCGATGCTGGTGACGCTGCACGTGCTGCGCATCAAGCGCGACATCGGCTCGGCGATCGGCTGGATCGGGCTGGCATGGCTAGCGCCGCTGACGGGGGCGATCCTCTACACAATGTTCGGCATCAACCGGGTGCGGCGGCTGGCCAGGCGGCTCAGCCGCGGGCGGCAATGGGCGAGCCGGCACGATGTCCGGACGCCCGAGCGGGCGCCGCAGGGCGAGTATCTGCTGCTGTCGGAGGCGGTGGGCCGGCTGACCGGCCGCAAGCTGCTCGGCGGCAACAGCGTGGAGCGCTACCACGACGGCGACAGCGCCTATCCGGTGATGCTGGACGCGATCGAAAACGCCAGCAGTACGGTGGCGCTGAGCTCCTACCTGTTCCACGACGACGCGGAGGGCAGTCATTTCGTGGACGCGCTGGTGGCCGCCGCCGGGCGCGGCGTCGAGGTCCGCGTGATGGTGGACGGGGTCGGCAGCGGCTACCTCCGCTGCCGCGCGGCCGAGCGGCTGCGGGCCGGCGGCGTGCCGACCGCGCGCTTCATGCATTCGGTGCTGCCCTGGCGAATGCCGTTCATCAACCTGCGCACCCACAAGAAGGTTCTGGTGGTGGACGGGCGAATCGGTTTCGCCGGCGGCATGAACATCGCGGCCGCAAACGTGATGGCGCTGCATCCACGCCATCCGGTCTCGGACACGCATTTCCAGCTGCGCGGGCCGATCGTGCATCAGCTGTCGGAGGCGTTCGCGAAGGACTGGTCGTTCAGCACCGGGACCGAGCTGGACCACCGCTTCTTTCCCGAGCAGGTGGAAGGCGAGGAGGATGGCGACGCGCTGATGCGGGTGGTCACCTCGGGTCCGGACACCGACATCGAGAAGATCGAGTTCACGATGATGCAGGCGATCACGACCGCGCGCCATTCGCTGCGGATCATGACGCCGTATTTCCTGCCCGACGAACGGCTGCTGACGGTGCTGGCGATGGCGGCGATGCGCGGCGTCGAGATCGACGTCGTGATGCCGATGGCCAGCAACCAGAAGTCGGTGGACTGGGCGCGCGACGCCAACAACGGACCGCTGTTCGAGGCCGGCGTCCGGTTCTGGCTGGCGCGGCCGCCGTTCAACCATTCGAAGCTGATGACGATCGACGGCGCCTGGGCGTTGATCGGCAGCTCGAATCTCGACGTGCGCAGCCTGCGGCTGAACTTCGAGCTCAACGTCGAGATCTACGACCAGGCGGCGACCGCGGGGATCGAGGGCTTCATCTGCGCGCACCGGCATGTCCGGCAGACCCAGGCCGACCTGGACGGCCGCAACTTCCTGCACCGGCTGCGGGACTCCGGCGCGCGGCTGATGCTGCCCTATCTGTAGCGGAACCGGCAGCACCAGCTCGTCGCGGCGGGGACGTCGGATGGTCCAGCCGTGTCCTACGAGAAGCGGATGTCCAGGGTCCGCAGATAGGTCTGCAGGCCCGCATCCTGGATCGGGATCAGGCGCGCCTCCCGGCCGGACTCGTTGACGTGGGCATGCCAGTAGCCGGGCGGCGTGATGAAGACGCAGCCGGAATGCCAGTCCACCCGCGTCGGGGCGGCGATCCTGCCCTCGTCGTCCAGTCGCTGGCCGAGCAGGCTGTAGCAGCCCGGCTCGCACGAGACGATGAAGTCGAGCGCGATCGACTGGTGCCGGTGCGGCTTCTGCGCGGTGCCGGCACCGATCATGCCGTACATCGCCCAGAGCACGTGCGTCACCGTGCGCGTCAGCGGGAACTCGCTGTTGGCGAGCAGGACGCTGACTCGACTGCGCTCCGCCGCCGACGGGTCGTTCGCCACCAGGGCCAGCTCGCGGTTCGCCCGCTCCGCCGGATACAGGGTCGGCCGAAAGCGGGCCCGATCGACCGTGGCGCCGAAATAGAGCATCATCCGATCGAACGGACTCGTTCGATCGGATAAAGATGCTCGTCAAAACAACAAGCTAGAGGATGATCCGTGAGCCTAAGCGATCGGATCATCCTCTAGGTCAGCAGCGGCGCGTCGTTGACGTAATAGAGCGCCGCATCGGCGGACGCGGCGAGACGGGTCGGACCGGAGCCGGGCGTCGTGAAGAAGTCGCCGGCGCTCCACCGCAGGGTCTCGCCCGACGACTGCGCGGTGCCGGAGCCGCGGATGGCGTAGAACACCATCGACGTTGCGTTCGGCTCCAGCGTGACGTGCTCGCCGTCCAGGATGCGGATGAAGTTGGCGCACAGATCCGGCCCGGTCGCCGGGCTCGCGCACTTCAGCTGCGCGCTGATGTCGAGCGGGACCACGCGGGTCGGCCCGTCGGCGTAGAGCGAGGCCGGGAAGACATCGAACGGGATGTGCGGCGTCAGGCTGGCCCGGACCGGGTTGGCGGCCTTGCTGTACTCGAAATACTGCGCCGCCGCCGTGCCGTCATCGACGGGCGCGTCGACGGTATCGGCCGCGGC
This sequence comes from uncultured Acetobacteraceae bacterium, assembly GCA_937873205.1. Taxonomy (GTDB): domain Bacteria; phylum Pseudomonadota; class Alphaproteobacteria; order Acetobacterales; family Acetobacteraceae; genus Lichenicola. Next base: position 33,435 of record CALMVO010000122.1, on the reverse strand, counting down.
GTGGTTCAAGGCCAAGCTATCCATCGCGAGATCCTCCTGAAGCGGCGCATCGGTGCGCCGCGTCCGGTCACTTGGTCCTGCGAGACGACCCGCGATAAGCACCGGTCCGGCAAAGGATCTTTGCGTCGGGCGGCATGTCAGCCGACCGAAGGCGACACGGCATGCGCCAGATCGGCGGCGTCCCAATACGGTGGCGAGCCGATCCGCCGTGCGAGGAAGTCGAGGAAGGCGCGCACCTTGGGCGCCACGATCTTCTTCGGCGGATAGACGCCCCGGATCGCGGGCTCCGGACCGGCGGCGACGGTCCAGTTCCAGTCGGGCAGGACCGTCGCCAGCCGGCCGTCCCGCAGCTCCTCGGCCACCAGCCACGTCGGCAGCAGCGCCACGCCTAGCCCGTCCAGCGCGGCCCCGCGCAGAGCCTCCAGGTCGTTGACGCTGACCCGTCCGCTTAACCGCAGCGACGCCGGCTCGCCGGCGCCGTCTGATCGCCTGCAGTGCCAGGTCCGCACCGGATGCGCCGACGGCGACAGGCAGTCGAGGCGATCGAGGCCGTCTGGACCGGCCGGCGCGCCGTGGCGGGCCAGCCAGCCCGGCTCGGCCACAAGCACCCGGCGTTGCGGCGCCAGCGACCTCGCGATCAGGGCCGAGTCCGGCAAGGCGCCGATCCGAACCGCGACGTCCGTGCCGCTCTCAATCAGGTCGACATGGGCATCGGCGAGGACGACCTCGATGCGGATCTCCGGAAAGGCGGTCAGGAACGCGGGGAGGTGGGGCATGATATGGCGGCGGCCGAACGCGGTGGGCGCGTTGAGGCGCAGCAGGCCGTTGGGGTGCCGGTTCAGCGAGCGGGCCACGTCGCGGGCATCGTCCAGATCAGCGAGAAGCCGGCCCGCGCGCTCGTGGAGCGACGTGCCGATCTCGGTCAGGTGCAGCCCTCGGGTGGAGCGGTTGAACAGGGCCGCGCCGAGATCGGTCTCCAGCGCGCCGATCGAGCGCGAGACGGTCGAGACCTTGACGCCCAGTTCCGCCGCGGCACCGGAGAACGTGCCGAGATCGGCGGTGCGGACGAAGGCGCGAAGGGCGGCGAAGTAGTCCATCAGCCCGTCCTGCGGCACGGACGTGCGCGTGCGCTCGACGGGTAGAGGCCTTGCCGGCCAGACAAGATAGTCAACCGGGCTCCGGGGCCACGGCGCGGCACCTCAAGGCCGTCGCAGCACCACCCGGATCGGATGGTGGTCGGACGGGCGGTGCGGCAGGATCCGGGATTCGATGCAGTCGAGGCCCCGGGCCAGGCAGCGATCGAGGCGGATCGGCAGCATGTCGGCCATGCGGTGGGTCGGGCCGCGCGGACCGATGTCGCGGAAGCCCGGCAGCAGCGCCGGCCCGACCAGGTTGAAGTCGCCGAGCACCGCACCGCGGGCGGGCAGGAAGGTGGCGATCAGGCGCAGCTGGCGTCGGTTCAGCACCTGGCCGTGCGACAGATGGACGTTGGCCACCGAGAAGCCGTCAAGGTCGATCACCTGGCAGACGCGCCGGATCAGGGTGCCGGGCTGCAGCGGATGCACCGACGGCAGGGTACGGAACGGCGTCGGGCTCCAGCAGGCGACGCCGTGGATGCGGCCGGGCAGCGGCGAGCGGGCGTAATGGCCGCCGACACGGGGCTCGAGCCGGTCGATCTCGCGCGTGGCCTCCTGCATCAGCAACAGGTCGGGCCGCTCCGTCTCGATCAGCCGGATCACGTCCTCGATCGAGGCGCCGACGGTGCGGAGCAGGTTCCAGCTCACGATCACGGTGTCGCGGGGCACGGTGTCGCGGGGCACGGTGTCGCGGGGCACGGTGTCGCGGGGCACGGTGTCGCGGGGCACCGTGTCGTGCGTCCCCGTCCCGTCGCGCGCGGCGGGCTGGGCTGGGGCGACGGCGCTCTGGTGCATCGCAGCTCAATCGCCGGCCGGACCAGATCGTTCCGACAGCGTCGCCGCGGCTGGGCGCGCGGGCGGCGGTCGTCGCATGGCCGGTAGGGCCGCCGGCGGCAGGTGCGGCACGGCGGCGAACTCGACGGCGAGCGTATAGCCGACGCCGAGCAGGACCGGGCCTAGGAAGATGCCCAGCCCGCCGAAGCTGAGCACGCCTCCCAGCACGCCCAGCACGGTCAGCAGGTAGGGCAGCTGCGCGCCGCGGGCGATGAACATCGGCCGGATCACATGGTCGGCGCCGGAGATCGCCAGCACGCCATAGAGGCCGAGGAAGATGCCGCGGCCGAGATGGTGCGTGAGCGCCAGCCAGAGTGCCGCCGGCACCCAGACCAGCGGCGCCCCGATCGGCAGCACGGCGACGAAGGCGGCGATGCCGCCGAACAGCACCGGGCTCGGCACCCCGGCCACGGTAAAACCCACGGCGGTGAGGATGCCCTGGACGATGGCCGTGCCGAGGATGCCGTAGACGGTGCCGCGCACGGTGTTGCCGGCGACGGCGAGCAGCCGGTCGGCATAGGAGCCGGCGATGCGGCGGATGATTGCGGTGAGCGTGCTGCCGAGCGCGTCGCCGCTGATCCAGAAGAAGAAGCCGATGAACAGCGCCAGCACCAGCTGCAGCAGCCCCTGCGCGATCTGCACCAGCAGGCCGAGCAGGCGGGCGACGATGGTGCCGATATAAGGCTGCACGGTGGCGCCGACCTGGCTGAGGTCGGCCGACCAGCGCTGCAGGGTCTCGGCGAGCTGATGACCCACGAGCGGCACGTGGGCGACCCAGTGCGGCGGCTGCGGCAGGCCGAGGGCGGCCAGGCTCATCGCCGCGCGCAACATGCCGGGCGCGTCGGCGACCCCGGCCGAGCCGACCAGGCCGATCGGCAGCACCACCAGCAGCGCCGTCATCAGCATCATCAGGAAGGCGGCCGGGAAGCGCCCGATACGAGCGCGCAGCCGGACATAGACCGGCCAGGTCGTGAAGACGAGGATTGCCGCCCACAGGATCGCCGAGAAGAACGGGTAGAGCACCACGAAGCAGCCGGCGGCGACGCCGCCGATCAGCAGCCCCATCATGATGCGCTCAGTCACCGTCACCGATACCCGCCCGTTCGTCCGTACCAGCCTGTCACGGCCGGGGCGGGGCGCAAAGCCGTGCGATCCGATGCCTTATTCCATGAAGGCGGCATAAATCATTATCAAGATCGTGTCCGCACGATCCGACAGGCGACTCGATTGCCGGCACGGCTCTCGATGTGTGACCCTTGCAACGTCAGATCGAAATCGTATCGCCGAATGATCACTTCGTCATGGCCAAGGCGATGGGGACAGCATATCGTTAGATTTATGTTAATCCGGTCGGGTGATTAACGAGACACGCCGTGTCAGGCAGGATCGTCATGCGTCTCAGTGAAATAGGTCAGCAGCTGCGTGCCTACCGTCTGGAGTCCGGGATGCGTGCCGAGGAGATCGCGGCCCGCCTCGGCGTGTCCCGAGCGGCACTCTACCGTTACGAGAAGGGCGAGGTCATCAAGCTGGACACCGTCCAGAGGCTGGCGGAGCTGCTCAAGATCTCGCCGCTCTCGCTGCTCGGCATCGGCGTCGAGTACTACAGCCGCACCGTCGGCTTCTTCGAGCGGCTGCGCCAGATCGAGGAGGGCGCCGACCAGATCCTGCAGCTGGGGGCGGCACTCTGCTACCTCACGACGTCGGACGCCTACGACGCCGTGCTGACGCAGGCCCTGTTCGAGGTCGCCGACGAGGCCGGCGACGACGCCGCCACCGCGCGTGCGATGGCCGAGCAGATGCTGGGCATCCTGTCCACGCGCAAGCGGGTCTATCAGTCACGGCGGCCGGGCATCATCGCCATCCTGTCCGAACAGGCGCTGCAGCACCTGCTGAGCGAGGGCATGTGCGGCGGGCTTGCCATCAGCGACAGCCTGCGCCGGCGCTCCCGCGAGGTGGCGGCGATCGAGGTCGAGGCGATCGCCACCCTGTTCGAGACGGAGCCGATGGGGCTGCAATTCAGCCTGCTGCCCGGCAACGAGCCCACGACCAACTGCCTGCTGCTGCGCCAGCGCGAGCGCGCGACGCTGGCAATCAACCCATTCCGCAGCGATGCCGGCTGCAGCCCGTCGACCGGCGTGGCGCTCGTCACTGGCGCGCCGGAAGCGGTCTCGACGCACCAGCGCGTGGCGGAGGGCATGTGGCGGGACTCGATCAAGGGCGCCGAGGCTGCGCGCCGGGTGCGGTCGCTGCTTGCGGCCTACCGCATCCAGTGATCTAGACTTGCCCCTGGAGCCAGCCCGCATGCTGGCTCCGGGGAGTGCTGATGAGCCCGCTCATCTCGACCGTCGAGCTGGCTCGACTGCTTGATCGGTCGCCGGCCAGCCTGGTGGTGCTGGACGCGACCACGACGCTGCCGGGCGAGACGTTCGATCCGGACCTGGTGTTTCGCGACGGCCACGTCCCGGGCGCCCAAAGGTTCGACATCGACGTATTTTCTGATCCGGACAGCTCGCTGCCGCACATGGTGCCAAGTCAGGGACGGTTCGCGCGGCTGATCGGGGCGTTGGGCGTCGGCAACGACAGCGACGTGGTGTTCTACGACCAGACCGGCGTGGCCTCGGCCGCGCGCGGCTGGTGGCTGCTCGGGCTGTTCGGGCACGACCGGGTGCGGGTGCTCGATGGCGGCCTGCCGGTCTGGCGCGCCGAGGGTCGGGCGCTGGAAGCCGGTCCGCCGGCGGCGCCCGCAGCGGCGCGTTTCGTGGCGATGCCGCGGCTTGCGCGGCTGGCCGGGCTCGGTGACGTGGCCGCCCTGTCCGCCGCCGCCGTGGCGGGAGCCGATGGGTCGGGCCGCGCTCGGCTGCTCGACGCGCGCAGCCGCGGCCGCTTCGAGGCGATCGTGCCGGAGCCGCGGGCCGGGCTGCCCGGCGGTCATATCCCAGGGGCCGTGAACCTGCCGTTCGGGGAGCTGCTGGTGGACGGCGTCCGCTTCCGGCCGACGGACGAGCTGCGCGCGCGCTTCGCCGAGGCGGGGGTGGCGTCCGGCGACCGGGTGGTGACCAGCTGCGGCTCCGGCCTGACCGCTTCGGTGCTGTCGCTGGGCCTGGCGATCTGCGGCGACGGTCCGGGCCTGCTCTATGACGGGTCCTGGACCGAATGGGCGCAGTCCGGACAGCCGCGCGCCGAGGGACCGGCCCGGAGGACGAGCCCATGATGCCGGAGGATCGGGGGTGGTCGGGCCTCAGCGCCAAGCTGGTCCGGCTCGGCCGGCCGGCCGACGCCGAGCCTGGCTTCGTGAACCCACCGGTCGCCCGCGGCTCCACCGTATTGTACGAGAACATGGATGCGATGCGAGCGCGTTCGGCGCAGCGCTACGAGCACGCGCTCATCTACGGCGCGATGGGTGGCCCGACGCAGTCGCTGCTCGAGGAGGCGATCGCCGCGATCGAGGGCGGCCGGCACACCCAGGTGGTGTCGTCGGGTCTCGCGGCCTGCACGACGCCCCTGCTGGCGTTCCTGGGTGCCGGCGGCCACTGCCTGATGCCGGACAGCGTCTACGGTCCAACGCGGCGGTTCTGCGACACCCTGCTGCGTCGGCTCGGCGTGGAGACCACGTACTACGATCCGCTGATCGAGAGGTCCGATCTGCGGGCGCTGATGCGGCCGACCACGCAGGTGCTGTTCGCCGAAAGCCCCGGCAGCCACAGCTTCGAGGTGCAGGACGTCCGGATGCTGGCCCAGGTGGCGCACGAGCACGGCGCCAAGCTGATGCTGGACAACACGTGGGGGATCCACGTGTTTCAGCCGTTCGAGCACGGCGTCGACGTCTCGATCCAGGCGCTGACCAAGTACCCTTCTGGCCACGCCGACTCCGTGGTGGGCGCGATCACCGTCGTCGATCAGGCGGACTGGGTGGTGGTGCGGGACGCCGCGGTGCAGATCGGCCAATATGCCAGTCCGGATGAGTGCTGGCTGACGCTCCGCGGGCTGCGCACCATGGGGGTGAGGCTAGAACGGCAGTCACGATCCGCCCTGGTTGTCGCGCGCTGGCTGCAGGAGCGCGCGGAGGTGGCGCGGGTGCTGCACCCCGCACTGCCGGGAAGCCCGGGCCACGCCTTCTGGGCCCGCGACTTCAACGGGGCGAGCAGCCTGTTCGGCGTCGAGTTCAAGCCGAAATTCAGCGCATCGGCGGTCGAGGATATGGTGGCGGCCCTCGCCGTCTTCAGCCTCGGCGCCTCCTGGGGAGGCTACGAGAGCCTGGCCCTGCCAACCACGGGGATCATCAGTCGCGCCGCCTCGCGGCGGCAACCCGATATCGGCGATGGTGGGCCAGCGCTACGGCTGCACGTCGGGCTCGAAAGCCCGGAGGATCTGATCGCGGATCTGGACGGTGGTTTGGCGGTGCTTCGGGCCGCGTCGGCATGAACGGGATGCCGACGCGGTCCAGCGTCTGCGACTAATGGTTCTTGCCGCGGCCGGTGGCGCTCTGCAGGGCGTCGATCCGCTTCGACGCCTCCGCCTTGGTAAGGGTGTCGTCAAACGGCTCACCGGCCTCCTCCGACAGGGTCTTCAGGTAGGAGGCCTGCGCGCCGGTCATGGTCTCCTCACCGGTGGTCCAGTTCGCGGGATCCTTGACGGTGTTCGACGGCGGCTCTTGCGTGGCGGCCTGGTCTGACTTCGGGGTGGTCTTCGGGTTTGTGCTCATGCGACCGGAACGATCATGTGCCCGATTTGTTCCGCATGGCGCGCCGGATCAACGTATTGTCATCCAACCTGGGCGGGAGTCCGACGGCGGTAGCCCAGTGCTTCGGCGACGTGCGGACGCTGAACCTCTTCGACATCCTCGAGGTCCGCGATCGTGCGCGAGACGCGGAGCAGCCGCGTGAAGCCACGGGCCGAGAGCTGCAGCCGCTCGGCCGCCTGCTCGCTCAGGCTGCGCGCCGCCTCGCTCATCGGGAAGTGCTCGGGGCTGGTCTCGGCATTGCACAGCCCGTCCTGGCGGCGGTGCTGCCGGGCGCGTGAGCAGGCGACGCGGGCGGCGACGTCGCACGTCGTCTCTCCGGCCGGGGCGCGGGCGATCTCGGTCGCGGCGACCGGACGCACCTCGACGGTGAGGTCGATGCGGTCGAGCATCGGCCCGCTGATCTTGGCCATGTACTCCTCGCCGCAGCGGGGTGCCCGGCGGCACTCGCGGCCGGGGTCGCCGAGGTGGCCGCAGCGGCACGGGTTCATCGCGGCGACCAGCTGGAAGCGGGCCGGATAGGTGTAATGGCCGGCGGCGCGGGCGACGGTGGTGCGGCCGGTCTCGATCGGCGCCCGCAGCGCCTCCAGGGATTGCCGCGGCAGTTCGGGCATCTCGTCCAGGAACAGCACGCCGCGATGCGCCAGACTGACCTCGCCCGGCTTGGCACGCGGACCGCCGCCGACGATGGCGGCCTGGCTGGCCGAATGGTGCGGCTCGCGAAACGGCGGCCGCTTCACCATCTTCCCGTCTGCCAGCAGCCCGGCGATGCTGTGGATGGTGCTGACCTCCAGCGCCTCGGCCGCCGACAGGTCGGGCAGCAATCCCGGCAGGCGGGCGGCCAGCATCGACTTGCCGGCACCCGGCGGCCCGATCAGCATCATGCTGTGACCGCCGGCTGCGGCGATCTCCAGCGCCCGCTTGGCCGTCTCCATGCCCTTGACGTCGGCGAGGTCGGAAACCCGGGCCGCCTCCGCCACACCGGGCGGGCACGGCGGGCTCAGCACCTGGACGCCGCGGAAATGGTTGACGAGCGACAGCAGGTCCGGCGTCGCCAGCACCTCGATCCGGCCGGCCCAGGCCGCCTCGCCGCCCTGGCTCTGGGCGCAGATCAGGCCGACCCCGCGTGCCGAGGCGCCCAGCGCCGCCGGCAGCACGCCGGTCACCGGGTTGACGCCGCCGTCGAGCGACAGCTCGCCGATGGCCGCGTAGCCGGCGAGCTCGTCGCGCGGCAGCACGTCCATCGCCGCCAGCACGGCGAGTGCGATGCCGAGGTCGAAATGGCTGCCCTCCTTCTGCAGGTCGGCCGGGGCCAGGTTGATCAGCACGCGCTTGGGCGGCAGCGCCAAGCCCATGGCGGTCAGCGCCGCCCGCACCCGCTCCCGCGCCTCGCCCACCGCCTTGTCAGCCAGGCCGACGATGAGAAAGGCCGGCAATCCTCCGGAGATCTGCACCTGGATCTCGATCGGCACGGCGTCGATGCCGGAGAAGGCGAAGCTCTGGATGCGGGCGATGGTCATGCGGGGCTCCGGGGCTTTTTGCCCGAACGGAGCTTGCAGGACACAGCCTTAACGGATGGTTGACGCGCTGCCGGCGGCATCCGCGTCAGGGTCGCGGGCGGATGCCGTCTAGGATGATGGAGATCAGCTCCAAGGTCGCCCAATCAACGTCGTTCGCGTCGGCGGCGCCGCCGCTCAGCCGGCAGATGCGGCCGGCATCGCCCATGGCATAGACCATCGCGCCGATCATCGCATGGTAGATCCAGTGGATGGACGCCTTCGAGCGATCCGGCATGACCGTGGCCAGCTGCTCGGTGACCGCGGTCGCGATCGGGTCGAGGATGTCGCGCACGATGCCGCGCCCGATCGAGCGCGGGTCGCTGACCTCGCGCGCCAGACCCGATGCGGCACAAGACGCCGACGATCGACTACATCACCGTCATCGGCGGCGAGATATACGCGATCGTCGATGATGGAGAGGTGTTGCTGACGGCCGGCGACACCTTCGTCCAGCGCGGCACCATACACAGCTGGAGCGTGCGCGGAACGGAGCCGTGCGTCATTTCCGTGGTGCTCGTCGCGGCGGAGCCGGTGTAGCCGCGACCGCGCTACCTCTGGTAGAGCAGGCGCGCCCTGATGGTGCCGTCGAGGCCGCGCAGGCGTGCCAGGATCGCGGCGTCCGCGTCGCGATCGGTCTCGGCCTCGACGACGACGTAGCCGACCTCGCCGTCGGTCTGCAGGAACTGGGCGGCGATGTTGGCGCTCGATTCCGAGAAGATCTCGTTGATGCGGCGCAGTATGCCGGGCGCGTTGCGGTGAACGTGCATGAAGCGGGTGCCGCGTGGACGCGGCGGCAGCTGCACCTGCGGGAAGTTGACCGCACCCAGCGTGGCGCCGACATCGCTGTAGTCGAGCAGCTTACGCGCCACCTCGACTCCGATCCGCGCCTGGGCCTCCGCGGTGGAGCCGCCGATATGCGGGGTCAGGATGACGTTGTCGCGGCCCTGCAGCGGGCTCCGGAACGGCTGCCCGTTGCCGCCGGGCTCGACCGGGAACACGTCGATCGCCGCCCCCAGCAGGTGACGGTCGTCCAGCGCGCGGGCGAGCGCCTCCAGGTCGACGACGTTGCCGCGCGCGTTGTTGAGCAGGACGCTGCCCGGCTGCATCGCGCGCAGCTCGGTCTCGCCGATCAGCAGGTCGGTCTCGTGCGTCTGCGGCACGTGCAGGCTGACCACGTCGCTCTGCGCCAGCAGCGCGTGCAGGCTCGGCACTGCGGAGGCGTTGCCATGGCCGAGCTTGTCGATGATGTCGTGATAGATCACGCGCATGCCGAACGCTTCGGCCAGCACCGAGAGCTGGCTGCCGATGCTGCCGTAGCCGACGATGCCCAGCGTCTTGCCGCGCACCTCCCAGCTGTTGGCGGCCGACTTGTCCCAGCCGCCGGCGTGGGCCGCGACCGATTTGGGGAAAATCCGGCGCAGCAGCATCACGATCTCGCCCATCACCAGCTCGGCGACGCTGCGGGTGTTGCTGTAGGGCGCGTTGAAGACGGGGATGCCACGGATGGCCGCGGCGTCGAGGGAGACTTGGTTGGTGCCGATGCAGAAGCAGCCGACGGCGATCAGCTTGTCGGCGCCGGCGACGATCTCCGCCGTGAGCTGGGTGCGCGAGCGGATGCCGACGATGTGGATGCCCTCCAGCGCCCGGGCCAGCGCCGCACCTTCGAGGGCGCCGGTATGGCGGGTGATGGCCTCGTAGCCGCCGGCGGTGAAGGCAGCGACGGCGCTGTCATGCACGCCTTCCAGCAGCAGGATGCGGATGCGGTCCTTCGACAGGGAAAGCTGGCTGGTCATCGGGTGCAGTGCTCGTTGTGCAGGCTGCACGACGTAGCCGGGTTCGGCGTCGGCGGGTAGCCAGACGTCATGGCTGCCATCAGAAGGCCAGCAGGGTGGTGGCGGCGGAGCCGAGGCCGGGATCGCCCAGCGCCAGCACGCTGCCGTCGCCACCCTCGCGCAGGGTCCGGCCGGCCCAATCGGTGACGCGGCCGCCGGCGCCCTCGACCACCGGGACCAGCGCCGCCCAGTCCCAGACCTTCATGTCGCGCTCGGCGATGACGTCGATCTGGCCGAGCGCCAGCAGGCCGTAGGCGTAGCAGTCGCCGCCCCAGGAGGTGCGGCGCACGGCGGCCTGCAGGCGCTCGTGGCCGGGCCGCGTGGCGTGGTCCAGCATGGCCGGGGTGGTGCAGGACAGCTCGGCGCGGTCGAGGCCGGCGCAGCGCCGGGTGCCGGCGGTGCCGCCAAACGAGCCGGTGTAGCGCGTCGGCCGGCCGGCGACGCCGATCCAGCGCTCGGCGGTGATCGGCTGGTCGATGATGCCCAGCACCGGCATGCCGTCGTCGAGCAGGGCCACCAGCACGCCGAAGCTGGGACGGCCGGTGAGGAAGGCGCGGGTGCCGTCGATCGGGTCGAGCACCCAGCGCAGCCGGGCGTCCGCGCGGTCGAGCCCGCCCTCCTCGCCGAGGATGCCGGCCTCCGGGGTGCGCTCGGCGAGCAGGGCGCGCATCCCCGCCTCGGCGGCGCGATCGGCCAGCGTGACCGGGCTGTCGTCGCCCTTGGTCTCGGCCTCCAGGCCGGCGCGGAAATGCGGCCGGATCAGGCGGCCGGCGAGGTCCGCGGCGGCGATCGCGGCGTCGAGCAGGCGGTCGGCGTCGCGCACGATCAGCGCGGATCGGACAGCGAGCGCAGATAGGCGATGACGGCGGTGCGGTCCGTGTCGCTGGCCAGGCCCGGATAGCCCATCTTGGTGCCGGGCGCGAAGGCCTGCGGCTTCAGCAGCCAGTCGTCGAGGGCGGCCACGGTCCACGGGCCGTGATGCGCCGAGAGGGCGGCCGAGTAGCCGTACGAGCCGTCACCGGCGATCGGGCGGCCGACCACGCCGTAGAGGTTGGGGCCGATCATGGCGCTGCCGCCCTTGTCGAAGGAGTGGCAGGCGCTGCACTGCGCCTCGGCGATCTGCTCGCCCGCCTTCACTTGCTCCGGCGATGGCGGCGGCAGCGCCGCCGTGGCGGCGGCCGGGGTCGCGGCGATGGCGGCGGGCCTGACCGGGCCGGACAGGGTCAGCAGGTAGGCGACCGTGTCGGCGCGGGTGGCGGGATCGGCGATGCCGCCGAAGCCCATCTTCGTCCCGGCCGCGAAACTCGCCGGGCGGGTCAGCCAGCCGTCCAGGCGCGCGGCCGTCCAGCGTCCGCCGACTCGCTGCAGCGCTTCCGAGTAGTCGTAGCCGGTCTGGCTCGCGACGGCGGCGCCGGCGACGCCGTACAGGTCCGGGCCGACGATGACGGGGCCGCCGGCGGCGAAGCTGTGGCAGGCGCTGCACTGCACGGCGGCGTAGGCCTCGCCACGGGCGGCAGAGGCGGTGCGGAGCCGGTCCGCGATCGGCGGCACGGCGCGTGCGGCATCCGGGACGGCGATCGCGAAGGCGGGTTCGATCGGCCGCCGCACGGTGGCCAGCACGGCGCCGATCTCGTCCGCCGCAAAGAAGGCGATGCCGGCGCACAGCGCCGCCGCCGCGATCTTGTTCAGTTCCTTGCTGTCCATGCCGGCGCCGGCCGCCCGAAATCCAGGGTTGGTCCGCCGGCGCCGTAGTGGGCGCGTCCTTGCGGTGCGGACGAGCCTATGGGATGCAGCCGCCTCGAACAACCCGGCCGTCCATGCGGGGACTGGTGATGAACGCTGCGCTGACGGACCGGGTGCGGGCGATGGACCGGCCGATCGCGTTCCAGGGCCGCGTTGGCGCCTATTCCGACCTCGCCTGCCGGGCGGCGTTCCCGGGCTGCGCCACGCTGCCCTGCACCAGCTTCGCGGACGCGATCGAGGCGGTGCATGACGGGCGGGCGGCGCTGGCGATGCTGGCCTGCGAGAACACGCTGGTGGGCCGGGTGCCGGACATCCACGCGCTGCTGCCTGACAGCGGGCTGCATCTGGTCGGCGAGCACTTCCAGCGCATTGAGCACTGCCTGCTGGGCGTACCGGGCACGCGGATCGAGCAGGTGCGACGGCTGCATACGCATCCGGTGGCGATGGGGCAGGTGCGCCGTCTGATCGCCGAGCTCGGGCTGGAGCCGGTGGTCCAGTTCGACACCGCAGGGGCGGCCGAACTGGTGGCGGGGTGGGCCAGGCCGGAGGAGGCGGCGATCGCCTCGTCGCTGGCGGCCGAGCTGCACGGGCTTGCCGTGCTGCGCCGCAACGTCGAGGACGCCGCCCACAACACCACGCGGTTCTATGTCGCGGCGGCCGAGCCGTGCACGCCGGCGCGGGGTGCGGCCGACGCGATGACGACGATCCTGTTCCGGGTCAGGAACGTGCCGGCCGCGTTGTACAAGGCGCTGGGCGGCTTCGCCACCAACGGCGTCAACATGACCCGGATCGAAAGCTACATGCTGGACGGCACGTTCGCAGTATCGCAGTTCCTGCTGGACGTCGAGGGCCATCCCGAGGACCCGGCGCTGGCGGGCGCGCTGGAGGAGCTGGGGTTCTTCTCCGACCGGCTGTCGATCCTGGGCTGCTACACGCGCTCGCCGTTCCGGCGGCCGTAGGGGAGACGAGCGATGAACGTGGATCGGGTCGAGGTGGGCGTGCCGGCGTCCGACGGGACGGCGCGGGCGGTGCTGGTCACGCCGCGGGGCGATGGGCCGTTCCCGGCGGTCATCCTCTTCATGGACGTGTTCGGGATCAGGCCCGCCCTGATCGAACTAGCCAAGCGGCTGGCCGGGTACGGCTACGTGGTCGTGGTACCGGACCTGTTCTGGCGGGCGGGGGCCTACGGGCCGCTGGTGCCGGCGGTGGTGATGGGCGACGAGGCGCTCAAACGCGACCTGTTCGGCCGCCTGCGAGCGGCGACGGACACGGAGCGGGCGGATCGCGATACCAGCGCCTGTCTCGACTACCTGGCCGGTCTGGCGCAGGTCGGGGCGGGGCCGGTGGGCATGGTCGGCTACTGCATGGGAGGCGGGATCGCGTTGCGCGCCGCTGGCCTGTTCACGGACCGGGTCGCGTCCGCGGCGGCCTTCCATCCCGGCCGGCTGGCGACCGACGCGCCGGACAGCCCGCATCTGCTGGCGGACCGGATCCGGGCGAGGGTGCTGGTGGCGGGGGCCGATGCCGACGCGAGCTTCCCGGCCGAAGAGGCGGATCGCCTGCGCGCGGCGTTGGATGCAGCGGGTGTCGCGAATCGGGTCACGATCTATGCCGGTGCCCGGCACGGCTACGTGCCCGCGGATACGCCAGCCCACGACCACGATGCCGCGGAACGGCACTGGGTCGAGCTGCTGGCGCTGTTCGAGGAAACCCTGATGCCGGCTAGAGCATCATCCGATCGAACGGAATCGTTTGATCGGATAAAGATGCTCGTTAAAACAACAAGCTAGAACGTGATCCGTGAGCCTATGCGATCGGATCACGCTCTAGCTGACGCCCTCGCCATCGCCGGGCCGCATGATCGAAGCCGCGGGCTGCGCGGAAAAGCTCCGGCGCAGCATCCATTCCTCGGCTTCGGCCTCGGTGGCGAATTCCGCCAACGTGGTGTTGAGCGTGGCACCGCCGATCGAGCGCACCGCGAACTTGCCGTTCTGCAACTGGGCTACCTGTAGCACCGCGTTCATGGAAGCCTCCTGATCAGATCCCGCGACCTCTACGGGACGGCGGGCAGGAGGATGCATGGCCGGACGGTGACAAGCCGTTGAGGTCCGCCGTCAGTCCTCGCCGAGCCAGGCCTCGACCAACTGGCGGGCGATGGCGATCGGACCCGGAAGCTCGAAGCCATGTACGTCCGGCTGGCGCAGTTGCTCGCGCGTGAGCCAGCGCGCCTCGACGATCTCGGCCGGATCGAGGACGAGCGCGGTGTCCGTCGCCTCGGCGTGGTAGCCCAGCATCAGCGAGCCCGGGAACGGCCACGGCTGCGACGAGTGGTAGCGCACGTCGCGCACCCGGACGCCCACCTCCTCGAACACCTCCCGCTCCACCGCCTCCTCGGCGCTCTCGCCCGGCTCGAGGAAGCCGGCCAGCGCCGACAGCACCGCGGAGCCCGATGGAAATCGCGTACCGCGGGCCAGCAGCGCGCGGTCCCGGTGGTGCACCAGCATGATCACCACCGGATCGGTGCGCGGGAAGCCGTGATGGCCATTGGCGCAGACCAGGCGGTTGCCGGCCTGGTCGGGCCGGTTGGGCGCGCCGCAGACGCCGCAATACCGGTGCGCGGCACGCCAGTTCAGCAGCCCGCGAGCCTGGGCCAGCAGCGCCGCCTCCTCGCGCGGCAGCAGGGCGGCGAGCGGCCGCAGCTCCTCGAAGCGCCAGGTCACCGGCGCGCCGTCGATCGTCGCGGCGGGGTCGTCCAGGGCGCCGAGATCGACGGCGAACAGCCCGCCCGCCCCGTCCACGCCGAGGAATGCCCAGGGGTGGCGGTCGAGGTCGGGGGCGCCGAGCTCGGCCAGGGTCGGCATCGCCGCGCACGGGACGCCGCCGGCGTCCGAGATCAGGTGGCGGCCGCGCCAGAGCGGCAGGAACCGGCTCTGCGGCGAGGCCAGATGGCGGGCCAGCATCTCCGCATCGTCGCGGTGCGTGGCCATGCGGTCGAGCCGGCTGCCGGCGAAGACGTTGACGGGAGGCGAGAGGCGATCCGGCATGGGTGTTTCCGCGGCCGTCGGTGACGAGGTTCGGGAGGTCGTCCGGTCTTGTGGAGCAAGGGGGGTGGCGTGTTAAGAGTGCGGCGGGAGGTCGGCAGCGGACGGGCGCCTTGCCAACCCGGTCAGGTCCGGAAGGAAGCAGCCGCAGTGAGTTTCCGCTCGGGTCGTGGTTCGGCCTCCCACCCTCCCCATGGATAGCGACGAGAGTCCGGACGTCCTGCCCGAGCCGCCCGCGGCCGACGGGCCGGGGCTGTTCGGTGAGGCGCCCTCGGGGTTGGCGCCGGCCGCCACCATACCGGCCGCCAAGACGCCGTACCGCGTCCTGGCGCGCACCTACCGCCCCACGATCTTCGACGACCTGATCGGCCAGGAGGCGATGGTCCGCATCCTGCGCCGGGCGTTCGCGGTCGGCCGGGTGGCGCACGCCTTCATGCTCACCGGCGTGCGCGGCGTCGGCAAGACCACCACGGCGCGGATCATCGCCCGCGCGCTGAACTGCATCGGGCCAGACGGCGGCGGCGGTCCGACGCCCGACCCCTGCGGCGTCTGCCCGAACTGCACCGCGATCCTGGCCGACCGCCACCCCGACGTGCTGGAGATGGACGCGGCGTCCCGCACCGGCATCGACGACGTGCGCGAGATCATCGAGGCGACGCGGTTCCGGCCGATGCAGGCGCGGATGAAGGTGTTCATCGTCGACGAGGTGCACATGCTCTCGCGCAACGCCTTCAACGCGCTGCTGAAGACGCTGGAGGAGCCGCCGCCGGAGGTCACCTTCATCTTCGCCACCACCGAGCTGCGGCGGGTGCCGGTGACGGTGTTGTCGCGCTGCCAGCGCTTCGACCTGCGGCGGGTGTCGCAGGCGGAGCTCGCCGCGCATTTCGGTCGCATCGCCACGCGCGAGGGTGCGGCCATCACGTCCGACGCGCTGGCGCTGATCGCGCGCGCCGCCGACGGCTCGGTGCGCGACGGGCTGTCGCTGCTGGACCAGGCGATCGCCCAAGGCGGCGAGGCCGCCGGTGATGGGCCGCCCACGATCGCGGCGGCGCAGGTGGCCGACATGCTGGGGCTGGCCGATCGCGGGCTGGTGTTCGACCTGCTCGACGCGGTGATGGCCGGCCAGCCGGCGGCCGCGCTGGCGATCACCGACCAGGCGCACGAGCGCGGCGCCGACCTCGGGCTCATGCTGGCCGACCTCTTGGAGCTGGTGCACACCGTCTCGCGGCTGAAGGCGATCCCCGCACTCCGCGACGGCGGCGACCTGCCGGAGGCGGAGCGGGTGCGGGGTGCCGCTCTGGCGGAGGCGCTGTCGGTGCCGGTGCTGGGCCGCGCCTGGCAGATGCTGTTGAAGGGCGTCGCCGAAATCGAGACCGCGCCGGACCGCCGCGGCGCGGCCGAGATGGTGCTGATCCGGCTCTGCCACCTGGCCGACACGCCGACGCCGGGCGAGCTGGTGCGGCATCTGCAGGGGCAGCCTACGACGGCGGCGTCGCCGGCGGCACGGGGCACCCTGCCGACTGCGCTGGCGACCGGCCCCATGACCATCGCGCTGCGCACCGTCGCCGGCCAGACCACGCAGCCAGCGGTGGCCGAGGCCCTGGCGGAGCCGATCGCGCCGCTGCCGCCGCCCGACGCGCTGCCGGCGGTCGCACCGGCGACCCTGCCGGAGGTGCCGCCGCCGCCGGCGCTGCGCAGCTGGCGCGAGGTGGTCGCCTTCGTCGCCAGCCGGCGCGAGGCGACGCTGCACGGCCACCTGCGGCACTGCGCGCACCTGGTTCGTTTCGCCCCGCCGGTGATCGAGCTGCGGCTGGAGCCGCAGGCGCCGCGCGACCTGTCGCAGCGCCTGGCCGGCGTGCTGGCCGAGGCCACCGGCACGCGCTGGACCATCGCCGTCGGCCGCGAGCCGGGCGAGCCGACCCTGGCCGAGCAGGCCGACGCGCTGGACGCCGACCGCAGCCGCTCGGCCGAGGCGCACCCGCTGGTGCAGGCGATCCTGACCGCGTTCCCCGGGGCGAGGTTGGGGCCGGTGAGCGATGCCTCTCTCGACGAATACGGGTTGCCGCCGGAGCCGGGCCCTGAGCTGTTACCGGACGCGCCGGATCTCGACTTCGCGCCGCTCGATGCTGAGTCGGTCGGGCTGGAGGATTTGGAGGACGGTTGAGTCCCCGATCGGGGCCGCGCATGGCCTCGGCGATGGCTGGATCGCGTACCCGCCCGACGCTCGCGTGTGCACAGGGAGGCAGAATGGACCATGGCTGGCTGGAGGATTTCCTGGCCGTGGCGGATTGCCTCCACTTCGCGCGCGCGGCGGAGCGGCGGCACGTGACGCAGTCGGCGATGAGCCGCCGCATGCAGTCACTCGAGACCTGGGTCGGGGTGCCGCTGATCTCGCGCGACACGCATCGATTGCGGCTGACGAACGCTTCGCCGCGATCACCATGAACCGGGACCTCGGCATCGGTGCCGAGATGTTCGGCATCGGCGCAGCCGTCTTCTTCGTGGCCTATGCGGGCTTCGAGGTCCCCTCCAACCTCATCCTGGAGCGGGTGGGCGCCAGGCTCTGGATCGCCCGGGTGATGGTGACCTGGGGCCTCGTGTCGGGCGGCACGGCGTTCGTGACCGGCCCGGTCGGCTTCCTCGCCGCCCGCTTCCTGCTCGGCCTCGCCGAGGCCGGGTTCTTCCCCGGTATCATATAGCACCCGCCACCACGCGGGTTCTTCATCTACATCAACCGGTCACGACATCCGTGGTGCCGCCGATCGTCCCCGAACGGGAGGGCGGTGAGGTCTAGGGTTATGGGAGGGAAGCTATGGCGTATCGGTGCCACCCTGTTAGCTTTATCATGTTGCGTTGTTGTGGCGGTTCGTACTGACAGCGAAAATATTGCCATCGTTCAACCAAAGCATGCTCATGCAAAACTTGGTCTGCCTTTCATTATCGAACGCGTCCTTATACGTAATTATACCCCAAGCATACAACCTTACATTACCAGTGCTGCTCATGTAGTTGTTTATTTGCTGCGTGGAGAGAAGGTTCCTAACAGAAGTGTTTAGGATGAGCTGCTGTTTTCCACTTATAACAACAACACTCACTTGCGGCAAAGCTTCAATTGGAAAATCAAAGTGGTCTGGCAATGGAAAAGGAAGTACGTCAGCCTGCGCCCTGTAACAAACTTCGTGGGCCGGAGTATTTCCTGTATTGATCAGAATGAATCTCACTTCAGTACGGGATCCAAGAGCGTCATCCTGTGGAAAAACACTTGCAAAGTTTACGGACAAGTAAGCACGCATCTGCCTTTGTCCGAAATCCCGTTGAACCGCAGCCATTTCGATTGCTGTTTGGCTGTTGACTTCCATGGCCAGAGCTACCCCCTCCATGGCAGTAGCGGCTCGCGAAGCCTCAGCTATGGAAGCGGCCATATCGTTAGCTTGTTTTTTGGCAACTTCGTCCATTTTATTGATGGTGTCTTTGAGCCGTTTTGCCTGAACAGCGAAGACAATACCTTGAACAATACCTACAAAGACGAGCGCGCCTGTAAGACGAACCAGCCACCAATCGGACGAAAACTTTTCCTGGCGTTCTGCGGTATCGTCGGCGGTTTCTTGTTTGCTCTTTGGGGTGGGGATCACTTTGACAAGAAACGGCCGCTCCTCAGAGCCGTGGTCATTGGCACTGGTTTGTTCGGAATGGTAGCCGGATACTTGATCTGGTTGTTTTGACGGTGCAGCCGGTCGAGCGCATCCAGATGTTGCCCACCCCAACGTAGCTAGGACCAGTCCTCCACCCGTAATGTATGCGCGCCAATGGCTCGCATGACGGCGAACAGGAACCATGCGGGGAACGCTCCACGGTTGACCTTGGCGGCCACCGACGTATCGGTCTCCGCTATTTCCATGTCTGTCAATCGCCGCGCCAGCTCGGCATAGCTCACGTCAGCCCGCTTCAGCTCCGCCTTCAGGTGCCGCTTAGCGTGATCCGCCCACTTGTCGCTTGTGCCGGCCATGTCGGTTCTCCTGCGCTTCCGCGTAGAATACGACATATGTGTCGAATTACCTATTGCAAGCTACCGTCTGATAACCTACATATCCGTTGTCTTAACGACGGATCAGACAGATGGCCAGCCACTTCCTCCTCTCTGCCAAGGCCCGCACGATCAGCCTCGCCGCTGTCATCCGCCTGTCCGATCGTGATGCGAGACCATGTTCGCTTCCATCCGGTGGACCGAGACCGAAGGCCGCGCCGTATGCCCGCACTGCGGCTGCCCGACCTGCTACGAGGCCCGCCGCCCGTCCGGCCAGCTCCGGTTCCGCTGCAAGGCGTGCCGCAAGGACTTCTCGCCGACCTCCGGCACCGTGTTCGCCTTCCACAAGCTGCCGCTCCAGACCTACCCGGCGGCCATCGTGATCTTCTGCAACGAGGTCAAGGGTAAGTCCGCCCTGGCCCTCTCGCGCGTTCTCGGACCGGCGCGGCGAGCGCATGGCGCACGTGGCGATCCCCTGCGTCCTGGCTGGCCTGGGGTTCCTGCTCGCCGGCGTCGGCGCCTCGCTGCCGCTGCTGGTGGCGGGCCTGGTCATGGCCAGCGTCGGCGTGAACGCGGCCAAGCCGCCGTTCTGGACGCTGCCGCCTGCGTTCCTTGCCGGGCCGGCGGCGGCGGCCGGGATCGCGCTCATCAACAGCCTCGGCACGCTCGGCGGCGCGGTTGGTCCGTTCGTGATCGGGCTGGCGCGGGCGCGGACCGGTTCGGCCGAGGCCGGCTTGGTCGTGGCGGCGGCGATCCTGTTTCTCTCGGCGTCCCTGGTCCTGCCGCTCGCGCGTGCCCTGCGCGGTCCGACCGCGGCGGCGACGCAGGCCCCGACGCCCTCGATCAGCCTTCCAGGGAGATGAGACGATGACGGGCCATGGTGGCGACGGGCATCGCGCGTATCGCGTGGCGGTGATCGCGGGGGACGGGATCGGCCGGGAGGTCATGCCCGAGGGGCTTCGGGTGCTGGAGGCGGCCGCGCGCCGGCACGGTCTGTCGATCGAGACCGACCATTTCGACTTCGCGTGCGTGGACTACTGGCTCGCGCACGGGCGGATGATGCCGGAGGATTGGAAGGAGCGGATCGGCGGCCACGACGCGATCCTCTTCGGTGCGGTCGGCTGGCCGGACAAGGTTCCCGATCACGTGTCGCTCTGGGGCTCGCTGGTGCCGATGCGGCGCGAGTTCGACCAGTACGTCAACCTGCGGCCGGCGCGCCTCATGCCGGGCGTCCGCTCGCCGCTGGCCAACCGAACGCACGGCGACATCGACATGATGATCGTGCGCGAGAACACCGAGGGCGAGTACTCGTCGGTCGGTGGCCGGATGTTCGCCGGCACCGACCGCGAGTTCGTGGTGCAGGAGACGATCATGACGCGGACCGGCGTCGACCGCGTGCTGCGCTACGCCTTCGAGCTGGCGCGGACGCGCGGGAAGAGGCACCTGACGTCGGCCACCAAGTCGAACGGGATCTCGATCTCGATGCCCTACTGGGACGAGCGCGTCGAGGCGATGGCGCGTGGCTACCCGGACGTGCGGGTGGACAAGTTCCACATCGACATCCTGGCCGCACATTTCGTCCAGCGGCCGGATCACTTCGACGTCGTGGTGGGTTCCAACCTGTTCGGCGACATCCTGTCCGACCTGGGTCCCGCCTGCGCCGGGACGATCGGCATCGCGCCGGCGGCCAACATCGATCCCGAACGCCGCTTCCCGTCCCTGTTCGAGCCGGTCCACGGATCCGCGCCGGACATCGCCGGCCAGGGCATCGCCAACCCGATCGGCCAGATCTGGGCAGCCTCCATGATGCTCGACCATCTCGGTGAGAGGGACGCCGCGGCGGACATCGTGCGCGCCATCGAGACCGTGCTGGCCGAGCCGGAGCACAGGACCCGCGATCTCGGCGGCAGCGCGGACACGGTGGCGTGCGGCAGGGCCGTTGCGAACGCGCTCGGATGATGGCGGGCCGCCTGGACGGTGCGACGCCGGCGGATCCGCGGCGGTTCGCGCCCGGCGACGCCGCATTCGAGGCGGCCGACCGGATGGTGGCCGATGCGCTGCTCGCCTGCCGCGGCCGGTTGGGCAGGCCGATCGTCGCCGGGCTGTGCGGCGCGCAGGGGAGCGGCAAGTCGACGATGTCGGCGCGGCTGGCGGCAAGGCTGGAGCGGGCCGGCGTCGGCGCCGCCGTGCTGTCCCTCGACGACTTCTACCTGACGCGCGCCGAGCGGGTGGCGCTCGGACGGGACGTCCATCCGCTGCTGGAGACCCGCGGTGTCCCGGGCACGCACGACGTGGACCTGGCGTGCCGGACGATCGACGCCCTGGTTGGCGGCGCGGCCGGGATCGTCGCGGTGCCGCGCTTCGACAAGACGCGGGACGACCGTGTCCTGCCCGACGGGTGGCCGCGATACCGGACGCCGGTCCCGATCGTGATCCTCGAGGGGTGGTGCGTCGGCGCGCGGCCGCTTCAGGAGGCGGATCTCGCGCGACCGATCAACGCGCTCGAGCGCGACGAGGACCCCGGCGGCCAGTGGCGCCGTCACCTCGATGCGGCCCTACGCGGCGCCTATCGCGAACTGTTCGACCGCCTCGACATCCGGGTCCTGCTTCGGGCGCCAGACTTCGCGCATGTCCACGCGTGGCGGCTGGAGCAGGAGCGAGGTCTGACGCGCGCCGTCGCCGACTCCCTCCCGCCAATGGACGCCGCCGCCATCGCGCGCTTCGTCGCGCACTACGAGCGGCTGACCCGCTGGATTCTCGCCGATAAGCCGGCGGACATCGTCATCGACATCAATGCCGACCGGACGCCCCTGGCGTGGCGGCGGCTGGACGACACGATGGGTAAGCCATCCTGTCCAGGGGAGGATCCGAAATGACCGATGGCGATCGACTGATGACCGGCGCGCGGACCATGCCGGGCGCGGATGCCGGAACCGCGCCGGCCCGGCCCGG
This sequence comes from uncultured Acetobacteraceae bacterium, assembly GCA_937873205.1. Taxonomy (GTDB): domain Bacteria; phylum Pseudomonadota; class Alphaproteobacteria; order Acetobacterales; family Acetobacteraceae; genus Lichenicola. The sequence continues at coordinate 11,576 of CALMVO010000122.1, read as the reverse complement.
TTTTCCTCGGCGGGCACTCATCGGCTCGATGCTGGCGGCGACGGCCCTCGCGGCCGGGAGCGGCCAGGCCGGAGGGCAGGCTGCCGCAAGAGAGACTGACATGAACCACGAGGCGAACGATCCGCTGCCGGCCGGTGCCGTGAGGACCGATGCCCTGCTGTTCCCGGGCTTCCGCCAGAGCTTCATCAGGACCGAGGGAGTGGAGGTCGAGGGCAGGATGGCCAGCGGCGCCACGATCAACGTGCTGGTCGGCGGTGACGGACCGCCGTTGCTGTTGCTGCACGGCCATCCCGAGACCCACGTTGCCTGGCACAGGGTGGCGGGCCGGTTGGCCCGGACCCACACCGTGGTGATGACCGACCTGCGCGGCTACGGGGATTCGAGCAAGCCGGAGGGCGGCCCGGACCACATCGACTACTCCAAGCGCGCGATGAGCGCCGACCAGGTGCAGGTGATGCGGGCGCTGGGCCACGAGCGCTTCCAGGCGGTCGGCCATGACCGGGGCGGGCGCGTGCTGCACTTCATGATGATCGATCATCCCGAGGCGGTGCTGCGCGCGGTCGTGCTCGACATAGCGCCGACCGACCTGATGTACGCCGCGACGGACAAGGCGTTCGCGACCAAGTATTTCTGGTGGTTCTTCCAGATCCAGAAGGAGCCGGTGCCGGAGCGGTTCATCGGCGCCCTGCCGGAGTTCTACCTGCGCGATCATCTCGACGTGCAGAACAAGACCCCCGGCGCGGTGACCCCGGCGGCGTTCGCGGCCTACCTGCGTTGCTACCGCGAGCCGGCCGCGATTCATGCCGTGTGCGAGGACTACCGGGCGGCAGCGGGGATCGACAGCCGGCTCCTGGAGGCCGACCGGAAGGCCGGCCGGAAGGTGTCGACGCCGATCCTGGCAATCTGGGGCGAGAAGAGCACGGTCGGACAGATGTTCGACGTGGTCGGTCTGTGGGGCCAGGAGGCCACCACCGTCTCCGGGCACGGGCTACCCTGCGGGCACCTGATCCCGGAGGAGGACCCGGACGGCCTGCTGGCGGCGCTCGGCCCGTTCCTGCTTGCCGGCTGAGGCGATTCGTCCCGGCTGCGTCCAGGCCATCTCATGTCGATCCAGGTTCGGGAAGCGGATCGGGGGCCCGCCACGTGACCGCGACGGCGCATGCGACCAGGGCCGCGATGAGGAACACGGTGCGGTCACCGAAGCGGTGCGTGCACAGGCCGCTCAGCAACGCGCCCAGCAGGAAAGCGACGCACATCGACCAGAGTGCTGCCGCGCGAGCGCGATCCGCCGCGGATCCGTCGAGCCAGGCCGCGACGGTCGCCGACACCGCGCTGGTCAGGTTTCCCGTCGTCATGCCGGTATTGAAGCTCGAGCGGCCGATATGGGACAGGCTGGTGATCTGCAGCGCGGCGATGAAGCCGACGCTGGCGGTCACGACGGTGTCGGACAGACTGTGCGCCCAGAGCCCCAGCCCGAGCAGGATGACGCACTCGGCGCCGAGGCGGATGGTCCGCGAGTTCAGGCGCCGGCTCTTCAGCCAGGTCGCCGCCAGTCGCGACACGAACAGCCCGGCGACGAAGGCCGCGATCGAGGGAACGAAATGCGCGGCATCGCCCAGCCTGCCGGCGGCGACCGAGAGGGCGAGCAGGACGACGTTGCCGGTCTGCGCGTTGGCGAACAGGTGGCCGTGCGCCAGGTAGACCCAGCCATCCATCATCCCGCCCGCCGCCGTCAGGATGCAGGCCCCAACCTCGGCCGCACGCCGATCGGACCGAAGTAGCTGAACCACCATGCCGCCAAATCCCTTGCAACCAGTCACGGATCTCCGCCCGTCTCGTATCCGACGGCATGGGTTGCGAGCGCGCAACATCGTCGGCCGGGTTGTGGTCGCCGACGCGCCGTCCGGATCGTCGGGAGGGATCGGTGATCTGCGGCGGGACCGGCCCGGGATACCGCACGCCGTTTATGGCGCCGCAGCGGTGGCGCCGATCCGGGTTCGGTCCCATCTTGATGCGCATCCAAAAAGCGTGAGGCATCGATGAAGAACCTGGCCGGCCTGATGAAGCAGGCGTCGCAGATGCAGGCGAAGATGGAGGAGATGCAGAACGGGCTCGCCGAGCTTGAGGTCGAGGGCCAGGCCGGTGCCGGCATGGTCGCGGTGACGCTCAGCGGCAAGGGCGACCTGAAGCGCATCCGCATCGATCCCAAGCTCGCCGACCCGGCGGAGACCGAGATGCTGGAGGACCTGATCGTGGCGGCGCACGCCGAGGCCAGGCGTCACCTTGAGACCCGCACCTCGGAGGAAATGCAGAAGGTGACCGGCGGCCTCAACCTGCCGCCGGGCATGAAGCTGCCGTTCTGAACGCCCCATGGGCGGTCCCGAGATCGAGCGCCTGATCGCGCTGCTGGCGCGGCTACCCGGTTTCGGGCCCCGCAGCGCCCGCCGTGCGGCGCTGACCCTGCTGCGCGATCCCGCCACGCGGCTGCTGCCGCTGGCCAGCGCGATGGAGCACGCCGCCCGCAGCGTGCGGGCCTGCCGTCTGTGCGGCAACCTCGACAGCCGCGACCCGTGCACGATCTGCGAGGACCCGCACCGCGACCGCGGCATCGTCTGCGTGGTGGAAGGGGTGGGCGACCTCTGGGCCCTGGAGCGCGCGGCGGTGCATCGCGGGCTCTACCACGTGCTGGGCGGCACGCTGTCGGCGCTGGGGGGTACCGGCCCGGAGGATCTCAGCACGGCGCCGTTGCTGTCCCGGCTGGAGGAGGGTGGCGTGCGCGAGGTGATCCTGGCGCTGGGCGCCACGGTCGAGGGGGCCACCACCGTGCATTGGCTGTCCGAGCGGCTGGCGGGCTACGGCATCACCGTCAGCCGGGTGGCGCAGGGGGTGCCGATGGGCGGCGCCCTCGACGTGCTCGACGACGGCACCCTGGCGGCGGCCCTGATGGCGCGCCGGGCGTGACCGGTCTCTGGCCGATCCCGGCGGCGATCCCGCGCGCCGCGCTGGTCACCGGCGGCGGCGCCCGGCTGGGCCGCGCGATCGCGCTGGCGCTGGCCGAAGCCGGCTTCGCTGTGGCGATCCACGTCCGCCACCGTGGACCGGACGGGCTGGAGACGCTGGCGATGCTGCGCGACCGGGGCGTCCATGCGGCGTTGCTGGAGGCCGACCTCGCCTCCGAGGACGCGGTCGGGCGGCTGGTCGGGCAGGCCGCCGACGCGGTCGGGCCGCTCGGCGTGCTGGTGAACAACGCCAGCACCTTCGAGCGCGACGAGTGGGACGATGCCGACCGCGCCTCCTGGGACCGGCACCTGGAGCCGAACCTGCGGGCACCCTTCCGGCTGATGCAGGATTTCGCGCGCCAGCTGCCGGAGGCGGCGCAGGGCATGGTGCTGAACATGCTGGACCAGCGGGTGTGGTCGCTGACGCCGCACTTCGTGTCCTACACGCTGTCGAAGGCCGGGCTCTGGGCGCTCACGCAATCGATGGCGCTGGCGCTGGCGCCTCGCGGGATCCGGGTGAACGCGATTGGGCCGGGTCCCGCGCTGCCGAGCCCGCGCCAGAGCGAGGCGCAGTTCCGGGTGCAGTGCGCCGGCGTCCCGCTCGGCCACGGCACCAGCCCCGACGAGGTGGCGCGGGCGGCGCTGATGCTGCTCTGCCTGCCGTCGGTGACCGGGCAGATGCTGGCCCTCGATGGTGGCCAGCATCTGCAGTGGCAGCCGGGCCCGGCCGCCGCCGAGGCGCCGGAGGAGTGACCGGATGAGCGTGCTGCCACCATGGCCGGACCGGCCGCCGCTGCGCCGCGTGTTCCTGCGCGACATGGTGGTGGGCGCGCAGATCGGCGTCTATCCGCACGAGGAGGGGGTGGACCAGCGGGTGCGGATCAACATCGATTTCGGCGTGCGGGACGAGCCCGGGCTCGTGGTCGGGCGCGACGACCTCAGCCGCACGGTGTCCTACGAGCGGCTGGTGCAGATGGTGCGCCGGATCATCGGCGAGGGCCACGTTCGGTTGGTCGAGACGCTGGCCGAGCGGATCGCCACGGGCGCACTCGCGGACGAGCGCATCCGGGTGGTGCGGGTCCGGGTCGAGAAGCTCGACGTGTTCGCGGAACTGGACTCCGTGGGCGTCGAGATCGAGCGCCGACAACCCTGAGAGTGGTATGTGGCGCGGGACCATGGCCGACGACACGATCCAGGGAGGTCAACCCCGTTGGCCTCTGAGGAGGTCGACGATTCCGCGCAGCGGGCCCGTCATGCGCCACGACGTGCTGGCCTGCAGTCTCGCGAGACGAGCTTCCGCCGCCTCATGCCGAACCGCCAGCTCGTCATGGGCGTGCCGAAGCTCGGAGACATCCACGCGCGCTTCGTCCAGCCGTGTCAGCAGGGCGTCCCGTTCACGTCCCGCATCGTCGAGCGCCAGGCGGAGGTTGGCGTAGTTCCCGCGGTCGTAATACGGATGATCTTCGTAAAGATCGACGAAACCACTCAGGAATTCGAGATTCCTCTTGACCGATGCGAGGGGGAACAGCCGTCGCAGCAGCGCCCTGCCGAGGTTCGCCGACGCCGCGTCCGTCGTCAGCAGCAGCTTGTTCGGGATCAGGGCGAACGGCAGCAGCGTTCCGCCCGCGGCGACGTAGCGCGCAAGCCCTGTCAGCACGCCGGTCCAGTGACTGCTCAGGATATCGTCGAGGGCGACGACGCCACCCCGGATCAACGTCTGCTCGGCCAGTCGCAGATCGTTCGACACCGTGGGCGCCGTGTGGCCGCCGTCGACCGAGATGAAGCGGAAGCGATGCGACAGGAAACCGGTCTCGCGCAGGGTCAGGCTGGAGACGGGCATGATCTCGACGGCGGCGCCCGGCGCGTAGCGGGCGATGTTCTGCTCGAAGACGACGCGGTCGCCGCATCCCGATCTGTCGACGTTCTTGTCCTGGTCACCGAAGACATCGACCGCGACCGCGCGCTCGCCGGGTGCTGCGGCGTTCGCCAGGACCAGGAAGAGCTTCCCGTGGTGGACGCCGATCTCACAGACGTCGCCGCGCAGGCCGGTGTGAGCCTGCTCGATCAGCAGACGGCCGACGATGCAGGCGGCGGTCGGAGACAGCCATCCCTCGACCGTCGTCATGCCGAGCTCGAGGTAGCTGGAGAGTCCCGTGAACACGGCGGTCGTTGCCGGTCCGTTCGACGACGGGCCGTCACGTGGATCCTGCCCGTCACCCCGGCCGGCGTGGGTATCCATCGTCCACCATCATGTTCGGGACCTCGACGTCCGGTGCCGCGCCCGTCCATGCGGGCAGGGTTTGGCGCCGCGGCACCGGCGGGACGGTAACGGCGTTTCGGCCGCGCCACCAGCCGTCCGGGATGCCGGACGAGCCGGAGCTTGCAAGCCGACCGGTGCGGACGGTGTGCCGGTTCGTCGGCAAGATACATACGATTCTGTGCTGGCGCGCGGGGCCCGCTCTCCGGTTATGTTGCAGCGAGACTGGTCGTGTGGTGTCGAACGATGAGCGGATCCTCCTTGCCGGCCGCTGCCGGCGGACCCGGACTGCTGGACGTCGTGGGCACCATGCTCGACGAAGGCGGGCGCGACAGCCTGAGCCAGCGGGCCTACGCCCAGATCAGCCGCGCGCTGATCGGCAGCGCGCTGCGACCCGGCCACCGGCTGATCCTGCGTCCGCTCGCCGCCGAGCTGGGCCTGAGCCCGACCCCGGTGCGCGAGGCGCTGCTGCGGCTGGTCTCCGAGCAGGCGCTGTCGCTCGACGATCGCGGCTCGGCGGTTGTGGCGACCATGGACCGTGCCGGCTTCCGCGAGCTGATCGAGATGCGCGGCGACCTCGAGGCCCGCGCCGCCGAGCGCGCCGTGCCGGTCGCCACCCCCGCCCAGATCGACGAGCTCGAGCGCATCAACGACGGTTGCCTGGAGCTCTACGGCCGCAGCGAGCATGCGGCCTACCTCGAGGCCAACGCGATGTTCCACCGCTGGCTGTGCCGGATTGGCGGCTCGACGATGACCCTGCGCATGCTGGAGGGCCTGTGGATGCGGCTCGGCCCCATCTACGTGCTTTGCTTCGACCGGGCGCTGCCGCTGTTCCAGTCGCTGGACGAGCACCCGCATCGCCAGCTGATCGCGGCCCTCCGTGCCCGCGACATCGCGGCGGCGCGGGCCGCTGCCCTACTCGACGTGGCCCAGGTCGCCATCCTGCTGCAGCCGAACCTCCCGAACTGACCGCCCGCCCACCGCTGTGGCCGTGCCCGACCCGTCAGGTTCGAACGCAACGTTGTTGAACGTCGAAGGCGAGTGATGCCGTCACTGATCCTCGTCACCTGCGACTCCGGCGCTGGGCACCTCAGGCAGGAGCGGCTGGCCGACGACGTCCTGCCCTTCACGCACCGGCTCGTCACCGGTCCGGTCCCCGCCGGGCCTCCCGAGACCTTCTTCCAGCGCTGGAAGGCGGTCTACGAGACCGAGGGGCTGTTCTACGAACCGTGGTGGTTCGAGGACCGGGACGAGCGGCGGAACCATCCGAGCCTCATGCGGGTCTGGAACCGGCTACCCGAATTCTGTCTCGCGTACGACCGGATCACGCTGTGGATCGATCCAGATCCCAATGCGCAGCTTCTGCTCTTGCAGCTGTTGGACTGGATCGGGGCCATCCCGGAGATCGCGTCGCGGCTCTGGCTGAAGCAGTCGGACAGCCCGATCGGGCACCGGCGTCCCGGCGACTGGGCGCTGCCGTCCCGGCCTATCCGCCCGGCCGACGTTGCGCTGGCACGTCGAGCCTGGACGGCGTTCGGCGCTGCGACGCCCGAGCTCTGGAATGCCCTGCGTGACGACCCCGATCTCGGTCGTCTGCCCGGGATGGGCCGCGCCGTCGAGGTGATGCTGGACGAGCTGCCCGACGCGATCGGCCTCGGCGCCACGCAGCGGAAGCTTCTTCACCTGGCGGAGCGGCATGGACGCTGGAGCCCGGCGCGGCGCCGGTGGGACGGGGGATCGATCCATGATCTGCCGGACGAGGAACGGAGGTCGATGCGCCTCATCCAGCGGACGCTGCAGAGGGACGAGCGAGTGCCGCTCGGATATTTCGAGGTCGGCGGGGCGCTGTGCGATCTGGCCTCGGCTCCGGTCGCGGCGCTCGCCGGCGTCACCGAACGCCGCTTCGATCTCGGGCTGCACGACGATCCGGACCGTCATCGCCGTTTTCGCGAGAGCCCGGTCTCGCTCACCGCGCTCGGGCACCGCCTGATCGCCGGCTCCGACGATTGGTCGCGGCACAACCCGGTGCATCGCTGGTGGGGCGGCACGCGGCTGACCAACCGGACGCTCTGGCGCTGGGACGCGGAGGGCAGGCGTCTCTCACCGCCGTCACCATGAACCGGTCGCCTACTGCGACACCGACTTCGCCGCCGCGGCGCCACCGAGCTTCAGCCCGGGCACCTCGACGTCGATCTCGAGCGTGGTCATGGCCGCACCCCGGTCGAGCTTGATCTGCACCTTGTCGCGGTCGATCGGCACGTGACGGGCGATCACCTCGAGGATCTCCTCGCGCAGCTTGGCGATCAGGTCCGACTGGCCTTCCGAGCCGCCGGCGCGCTCGTGCGCCAGCAGGATCTGCAGCCGGTCGCGGGCCACCGGCGCCGAGCCGCGCCGGGCGAACAGCCCGGAGAGAAAGCCCTTGCCGCCGCCGATGCCGCCGCCGCTCATGCCACCCTCCGCCCGAACAGCCACGACAGCAGCCCCTTGCGGTCGGACGGCACCTGCATCTCCAGCGTCTCACCCTGCAGCCGGCGCACGGCGTCGAAATACGCCCGCGCCGGCGCGCTGTCCGGGTTGCTGAGCGTCACCGGCGAGCCGAGGTTCGAGGCCCGCAGCACCTCCTCGCTCTCCGGGATGATGCCGATCAGCGGGATGGACAGGATCTCCAGCACGTCCTCGGTCAGCAGCATCTCGCCGCGCGCGGCGCGGGCGGGGTCGTAGCGGGTCAGCAGCAGGTGCTTGGCCATCGTCTCGCCCGCCTTCGCCTTGGCGGTCGTGCTGTCCAGCAGGCCGATGATGCGGTCGCTGTCCCGCACCGACGACACCTCCGGGTTGGTCACCACCACCGCCTCGTCGGCGTGGTACATCGCCAGCTGGGCGCCCTTCTCGATGCCGGCCGGGCTGTCGCACAGGATCCAGTCGAACCGCTCGCGCAGCTCCTCGATGACCCGCGCCACGCCGTCCGGGGTCAGCGCGTCCTTGTCGCGGGTCTGCGAGGCGGGGAGGATCGACAGCGTCTCGACCCGCTTGTCGCGGATCAGCGCCTGGCTCAGCTTGGCGTCGCCCTGCACCACGTTGACGAGGTCGTAGACGACGCGGCGTTCGGCCCCCATCACCAGGTCGAGGTTGCGCAGCCCCACGTCGAAATCGACCACCACGACGTTCTTGCCAGGGCTGCCGTTCGATCCCACCGCCAGGGCGGCACCCAGGGCGGCCGTCGACGTCGTCTTGCCGACGCCGCCCTTGCCTGACGTGACCACCACCACCTTGGCCATGCGGAATCCCCTACCCACTCGTGGCCCTGCTCTACATCAATCGAGCGCCGACAGCACCAGACGCTCGCCGTCCAGCCGCGCCTGCACCGACTGCCCGAGCCGGGCTGCCGGCATGTCGTCGGCGACCATGTAGATGCCCGCTACGGCGATCAGCTCGGCATGCAGGCGCCGGCACAGCACCCGCGCCGCCCGGTTGCCGCCGACTCCGGCCAGCGCCCGCCCGCGCAGCGTGCCGTACACGTGCACCGAGCCGCCGGCCGACACCTCCGCCCCCGACGCCACCGAACCCAGGATCACCAGATCGCCGTCCGGGAACGAGACCTGTCGCCCCGACCGCACCGGCTCCTCGACCACCAGGGAAGAGGCCGCCGGATCGGGCGGCGGCGGCAGCGGCGCCTCGGGGATCTCGACGGCGCCGATCGCGCGGCCGCCGGAGAAGGCCTGCGGCCAGGCCCAGTCCGCCGTCGCCGCCCAGCCTGCGTCGGCGTTCTCGATCTCGATCAGTCGGATGCCGCGCTCGGCCAGTGCGGGCACCAGCGCCGCCAGCCCGTCATCGTCACCGGTCAGCAGCCCGCAATCCAGGATGACCGGCTTGCTCTCGAAGAACGCCGCCGACTTCGCGATCTGCCGGTCGAGGGCCACCATCCAATCGTCGAGCGGCGGTTCCGGCGACAACACCAGCGCCATGAAGGAGCGGCCGCGCACCCGGATCTGCTGCAGCGGGCGGCCAGGGGCTTGGGCGTCGGCGGCGTCGGGATCGGGCACGGGCGGCGGACCTCAAAGGCGCATGACCGGGCGCGGTGCCCGGGACGCTGTCCAGCATGCACGCGCGCCCTTCCTCCATCAAACCGGCCCCGGCCGTCACGGTCCCTGGCAACAGCCCTGCGGATGAAATAGCGTCGGCCGCCATGCGCATCCTGCACCACCAGCCGCTCTCGCCGTTCTCGCGCAAGGTCCGCCTGGTGCTGTCCGAGAAGCGCCTGCCGTTCGAGCTCAAGGTCGAGAAGATGTGGGAGCGCCGGCCGGAGTTCCTCGACCTCAACCCGGCCGGCACGGTGCCGATGCTCATGGAGGAGAACGGGCTCTCGATCCCGGACTCCGCCGTGATCTGCGAGTACCTGGAGGAGGCCTATCCCGACACCCCGCTGCTCGGCCGCACGCTGGCCGAGCGGGTCGAGGTGCGCCGGCTGGCCGCCTGGTTCGACGGCAAATTCCACCACGAGGTGACCCGCAACCTGCTCGGCGAGAAGGTGCTGAAGCGGATCATGGGCAAGGGCAACCCCGACGCCACCGCGCTGCGCGCCGGCTACGCCAACATGCGCTACCACCTGGACTATATCGGCTGGCTTGCCGAGACCCGGAAGTGGCTGGCCGGGCCGGCGCTGTCGCTGGCCGATTTCGCGGCCGCGGCGCAGCTCTCCTCGCTCGACTATATCGGCGACATCGACTGGACGCTGAGCCCAGCCACCAAGGACTGGTATGCCAAGGTGAAGTCGCGCCCCTGCTTCCGGGCGCTGCTCGCGGATCGCGTGACCGGGGTCACGCCGCCGGAGCATTATGGCGACCTGGACTTCTAAGGCCTGGGACGTCGTGCGCAGCACGCGGTCGCGCGACGCCCCTGGACCCCACTAGGGCCGGCGGCCCCAGGACCCATCTACTCAAGGATTGGTTTCCAAAGGCCCAGCCTTTGGCGGGGTCCAGGGGCAGAGCCCCTGGCCTTCCTTCGGAGCAGCGCTCGTGATTCATGATGTGATCGTCCTCGGCGCCGGCGCTGCCGGGCTGATGGCGGCGATCGCCGCCGGCCGGCGCGGACGGCGCGTGCTGCTGCTTGACCACGCCGCAGAGCCCGGCGCCAAGATCGTTATCTCCGGCGGCGGCCGCTGCAACTTCACCAACCGCGACTGCCGTCCGGAGCGGTTCCTGTCGCGCAACCCGGCCTTCTGCCGTTCGGCGCTGGCCCGCTACGGCTCCGACGATTTCCTCGCCCTGGTCGAGCGTCACGGCATCGTCTGGCACGAGAAGACGCTGGGCCAGCTGTTCTGCGACGGCTCCGCGCGGCAGATCGTCGCGATGCTGCTGGCCGAGGCCGACGCCGCAGGCGTGGTGCTGCGGACCGGCCACCGCATCACCGGCTTCGGCCGGGGCGACCGCTACCGCATCGATACCGATCGCGGCCCGTTCGAGGCCGACCGCCTGATCGTCGCCACCGGCGGGCTGTCGATCCCCAAGCTCGGCGCCACCGGGCTCGCGTTCGACATCGCTCGGCATTTCGGCGTGCCGGTCGTCGACACGGCGCCGGCGCTGGTGCCGTTCACCTTCGGCGGCGACGACCAGGCCGGCATGAAGGCGCTGGCCGGGGTCTCGCTGCGGGTCGCGGCGCGCTGCGGCCGGGCCGGCTTCGAGGAGGCGATGCTGTTCACGCATCGCGGCCTGTCCGGGCCGGCGCTGCTGCAGCTCTCGTCCTATTGGCAGCCTGGCCAGGAGATCAGCCTGGCGCTGGCCCCCGGCCAGGACACGGCCGGCTGGCTGCGGCAGCGCCGTCGGGACCGCGGCAAGGCCGGCCTGGCCACCGTCCTGGCCGAGATCCTGCCGCAGCGGCTGGCCCATGCCGTCGCCGAACAGGAGGGCGCGACCGGCCCGTTCGGCGGCCTGCCCGGCGCGGTGCTGGATGGGGTGGCCGCCCGGCTGTCCGGCTGGCGGCTGACGCCGTCCGGCACCGAGGGCTATGCCAAGGCCGAGGTGATGCGCGGCGGCATCGACACCACCGCCCTGTCCTCGCGGACGCTGGAGGTGGGCGCGGTGCCGGGGCTGCACTTCGTCGGCGAGGCGGTCGACGTCACCGGCTGGCTTGGCGGCTACAACTTCCAGTGGGCCTGGTCGAGCGGCTGGGCCGCCGGCAGCGCCTAGAGCATCATCCGATCGAACGGACTCGTTCGATCGGATGAAGATGCTCGTCAAAACAACAAGCTAAAGGATGATCCGTGAGCCTTAGCGATCGGATCATCCTCTAGGCTCAGGACTCATTTTGGCAGCCAGAACGTGATG
>CALMVO010000121.1 GCA_937873205.1 uncultured Acetobacteraceae bacterium | reverse complement strand
GCATCGGCCGACACCGGGTTGCCGACCATGCCGCTCTTGCCGAACACCATCTCGACCGGCGGCTGGTCGGTCGGAGGCTGCGGACCGCCCTCGCTGCCGTAGAGGAGCGCCAGCAGCACCAGCAGCAGCACGTGCAGCGCGGTGGAGCCGCCCAGCGGCCGGTCGAGACGGCCGCCACGGAGGCGCATGCGCCGGGCCAGCGGCAGGCCGGCCACCACCAGGCGCGCGCGTTGGAGGGTACCGTCGCGGCGTCCGCCGGGCTGCGCCGGCAGTTGCGGCGCCGGTCCGCGCGGCTCGATTGGCAGCGGCGCCTGGGTCGGCCGGCGCGCCAGGGCCGCTCCGGCGACCATCGTCGCCGGACGCTTCGACCGCGCTTCGGCCGGTTCGTCGCGCAGGCCGACCGGCCTCGGCTCCAGGGTCAAGCGATCGGCCATGAAGGGGTCGGGTGTCTCCGCCTGATCGTGCCAGGTGTCGTGGAACCACGGGTACGACGAGGCGGCCCCTTCCCGGCGGCTGCCAGCGCCCGCATTCTGCCATCCGGACCCCGGCTCCGCCACCACCTGTCTGAACGGATGGATGACGTGTCATCTGCTATCGCCGCCGCGCGGCCGCCGACCTGGACCGCGGCCCGCCGTCACCTGGCCCGAGCCGACCCGGAGCTGGCGGCGCTGATCCGCACCGTCGGCCCCTGCCTGCTGCGTGTAGAGGGCGAGCCGGAACCGTTCGAGAGCCTAATCCGGGCGATCGCGCACCAGCAGCTGCATGCGCGTGCCGCCGAGGCGATCCTGGGCCGGATGCTGGCGCTCTCGCCCGACGGCGGCTTCCCCGCACCGGCGACGCTGCTGGCGCACACCGACGAGGTGCTGCGCGGCTGCGGCTTTTCCGGGTCCAAATCGGCGGCGCTGCGGGCGGTGTGCCGGGGCGCGCTGGACGGCGTGGTGCCGACCCGGGCGCAGGCCAAGCGCTTGTCGGACGCGGCGCTGATCGAGCGGCTGGTGACGTTGCGCGGCATCGGCCGCTGGACCGTCGAGATGCTGCTGATCTTCAGCCTCGGGCGGAAGGACGTGATGCCGGTGGACGATTTCGGGGTCCGCGAAGGGTATCGGCGGATCAAGCGCCTGCCGGTCCAGCCGACGCCGAAGGCGCTCGGGGCGTCGACCGCGGGGTGGAGTCCGTATCGGTCGGTAGGGGCGTGGTATCTGTGGCGGGCGGCGGATGCAGCAAAGGAGACGTGAAGGCCAGGGGTTTCACCCCTGGACCCCACCAGAGGCGGAGCCTCTGGACTCCATTCGTGAAGAACACCATCCGGCCCAGAGCTGGCGGAAGGCGGATTCCAGGCCACAGGTGAAGGTGGGGCCGTCGCAGAGCGTCGATGCGGCCAGCAGAGCCCGCTGCGTCCGCCGCAGCCGGGCCAGGCGGGACGGGTCGCCGGCCAAGCCGGTGGCGATGGCGACGTAATCGGCGGGGGAGGCGGCGACCCATTCGGGATGGCCGAGGGCGTTCAGGAAGCCGGCGGTCTGGCGGGATTGCGGTGCGACGCCCGGCAGCGTCACCACCGGCACGCCCATCCACAGCGCCTCGCAGCTGGTCAGGCCGCCGCAGAACGGGAACGGATCGAGCGCCACGTCGATGTCGGCATAGCCCTCCAGCATCGCCCGGTGCGGCGAGGCGGCACGGAGCTCCAGCCGCCCCGGCTCGAGGCCGGCATCGGCGAAGGCGGCGACGATCCGCCGGCGCATCGCCTCGCCGCCCAGCGAGCGCCACTTCAGCAGCAGCCGCGACCCCGGCACCGCCCGCACGATGTCGGTCCAAAGCCGCACCACCTCCGGCCCGAGCTTGGACAGGTTGTTGTGGCTGCCGAACGTCACCGCGCCGCGGCCGACGCAGGGCGGCGGCGCCGGGTCCGGCGCGTCGTCCGGGCCCGGGTAGCAGAACCGGCTGCCCGGCAGCCGCAGCACGCTTTCGCTGTAGAGGTGCTCCTCACCGGACGGGATCGTGATGGCGTCGGACAGGATGGCGTCCATGCGCGAGAGCCCGGTGGTGCCCCAGTAGCCGAGCCAGCTCGCCTGCACTGGCGCCACGCGCCGGGCGAACAGCGGCAGCCGGTTGGGCGCGGTATGGCCGGCGAGGTCGACCAGCACGTCGATTCCATCCGCACGGATCAGGGCCTCCGCCTCGTCGTCGCTGAGGCCGGCCAGGTGTCGCCAGCGGTCGCTGCCGGCGCGCAGCCGATCGGCAATGGGATCGGCGCGGTCGCGATCGCTGTAGCAGACGATGTCGAAGGCGGACCGGTCGTGGCACGCCAGCACCGGTGCCAGGAATGTGCCGACCGGATGCTGACCGAGATCGCCGGACACGTAGCCGACGCGCAGCCGGCGGTTCGGGTCGGGCAGGTTGGCGAAGGTGGGTGGCGGCCCGACCTCCAGGGTGCGTGCATAGCGCCGGGCCCGCGCCAGGATCCCGGCTGGGGTGACGCCCGCGATGTAGTGCGCGCTCACCAGCAGGTTCGACTGCGCCGCGGCATGGTCCGGGCGCAGCCGGACCGCGGTCTCGAATGCGGCGACCGCCTCGTCCAGCCGGCCGAACTCCTTCAGCGCGTTGCCGCGGTTGAAGTGCGCGGCCGCATGGTCCGGCCGCTGCCGCAGCACGGCGTCGTAGGCGTCCAGCGCCTGGTCCGGCCGGCCGATCTCGGCCAGCGCGTTGCCGAGATTGATCCTGGCCTGCGGCTCGTCCGGCCCCAGCCGCAGCGCCTCGCGATAGGCGGCGACCGCCTCGTCATGCGCGCCGACGTCGCCGAGCGCGTTGCCGAGGTTGTAGTGCGCCGCGGCCGCGGCGGGGTCGATGCGCAGCGCCGCGCGGTAGGCGGCGATCGCCTCCAGTGGGCGTCCCAGCCGGCGCAGCGCGCTGCCCAGGTTGCAGCGCGCCTGGACGAGCTCCGGCCGGTGCCGCAGCGCCGCCTGGTAGGACGCCACCGCCTCGTCGAGCCGGCCCAGCGCCTGCAGCACGGTGCCCAGCGCCGCGTGCGCTCGGGCCTCGCCGGGCTGCAGCCGGATCGCCTCGCCATAGGCGGCGGCGGCCTCGTGCGGCCGGTCGAGCGCGTCCAGCGCATCGCCGAGGGCGGCGTGCCAGGATGCCGGGACCGTCGTCCGGGTCGGGTCGGCCGCGATGGCAGCGCGGAACGACCGCGCCGCCGCGTCGTGACGTCCGGCGGCGGCCTCGATCAGCCCCAGCCGGTGCAGCGACCCGGCGTGACGCGGCTCCGTCGTCAGCACCCGGCGATACAGACGGGTCGCCGCGGCATGGTCGCCCGACCGGTGGCGCTCGGATGCCTGCTCGAACAGGGCCTCCGCCGGGCGGCTGCCGGCGTGCGCGCGTCGCTCCCGCCGGTTCATCGAGGGGTCATCGGCGACCTGGAGCCTGTTCGAGAACGGGGTGTGCCGATCGAGAGTGCCGCGCGTGCGCGGCACGGCCGGCGTGGCCGCCCCGGACCGGAATAAAGCGGCCTCCTGGCCGCGAGCCCAGGCCAAGCGCGAATGGCCGCGTCGGATCGCCGGCACGGCGCATGTTCGAACGGGCTCTCAGGCGATGAAGCCCTGCAGCAGCTCAAGGAAGCGACCGGGGTTCTCGACGTGCAGCCAGTGGCCGGCCTTCTCGATCACCTCGAGGCGGTGGCGCGGGAACAGGCGGCGCATCGCCGCATGGTCCTCCGGGCGGATGTAGGGCGAGGCCCCGCCGGCCACGAACAGGGTCGGGCCGTCATAGGCGCGGCCCTCCGGGATCGGAGGCCAGCCCTCGATGTCGGTCATCGAGGCGACGATCTCGTCCAGCCCGATCACCCAGCCCGGGTTCTCGCCCAGCCGCAGGTTCTGCATCATGAGGTGGCGGACGTCGTCCTCCGGGATCGGGTCCCGCAGCAGCGCCTCGGCGCCGGCACGGTCCAGGTGCGGCGGGAAGGCGATCCGCAGCATCCGCTCGCCGAGGTCGGACGTGCCGTGCCGGGTCGGGGCGGGCGGAATGTCGGCGACCAGCAGGCTGGCCACCGCATCCGGCCGGGCCAGCGCCAGCGTCATCGCCGCCTTGCCGCCCATCGAGTGCCCAACCAGCGTCGCCGGCAGCGCGTCGTGCGCGGCCAGCGTCTCGGCGAGGTCGGCGGCCATGCCGGCGTAGTCCATCCGGCCATGCGGGCTGTCGCCGTGGTTGCGCAGGTCGACCGCCAGCACCCTGCGGTCGGCGGACAGGCGGCGCTGGAAGTGGCCGAGGTTGCGGGCGCGACCGAACAGCCCGTGCAGCAGCACGATCGGCGGCCGGGCGGCGGAGGCGCCTGCCGCCTCTGGCCCGCGCGAGACGACGTTCAGCAGCAGGGCACGGGCTCCGGTCGGTCGTTTGCGCGAGGCTCGACGCTACCGGCTGCGCGGGAGGCCGTGAAGGGGAGGCGGGGCCGGCGCGCAACCGCGGGGTCCGGCGCAGGTTCCGGTCCGGTATTCCGGAGCCCGTCGCCATGATGTCCAGACCTGCCGCCGTGCCTCGCCATCTCTCCGGGCCAGGACCCGAGCCGGTGCCGACGCCGCCCACCGGCCCCGACGCGCCGCCGCCGGTGGGCGAGCCGCCGATGCCGATCCCGGTGCCGCCGAACCCGGGGCCGCCGCCGATGCAGCTTGGGACCTGGGGATCCGGGTCGGGCGCTCGCTGACGTTCAGGGAGGGGTGGAGCCTTCGCCGCCTAGAGAGGCGGTGGCCATGGCTCGTGGCCCGAGGCGGGATCTCATCCCGACGGGGAATCGCGGCTAGATCCACGGGAGTCGTCCCGCCTCCTTCTTCCAGGGGGAGGCGTCCGTCTTTTCCAGAGGATGAACGACGTCCCTGTTCGACCTGACCGGGAAGGTCGCCATGGTCACCGGCTCCTCGCGCGGCATCGGTCGGGCGATCGCCCGGCGGATGGCCGAGCATGGCGCGCGGGTGGTGATCTCCTCTCGCAGGCAGGATGCCTGCCAGCACGGCGCGAGCCGGGCGATCGCGATCGCCGCCAGCCTGTCCGTGAAGTCCGAGCTGGAGCGTCTGGTCATCGAGACGACCTCCGCGGCTCGGGCCGACCGACGTGCTGGTCTGCAACGCCGCCGGCAATCCGCACTACGGGCCTATGGCGGGGATCAGCGACGAGCAGTTCCGAAAGATCCTGGACAACAACATCATCGCCGATCACTGACCGATCCATCTCGCCTCGCCCGGCATGGTCGAGCGGCGCGACGGGGCGTTGATCATCGCTTCCTCGATCGGGGGCCTGAAGGGCTCGCCGGTGATCGGCGCCTACAACATCTCCAAGGCGGCCGACATGCAGCTCGCGCGCAACTACGCGGTGGATCTCGAGCCGTCCGACATCCGGGTGAACCGCATCGCGCCCGGGCTGATCCGTACCGACTTTGCCCGAGCCCTGTGGGAGAACCCGAAGACGCTCGCGGCGGACAATGCCGGCACGCCGCTGGGACGCATCGGCGAGCCGGACGAGATCGCGGGTGCGGCGGTGCTCCTTGCCTCGGTGATGCCGCACGTCGGCAACCACGGTGTTCGATCGCGGGGTTGAACGGGCGAGCTGGATCTGGGTCGTTCTGGTTCGGCTGTCCCGCCTTTCCGGCAGTCGGGTTCATGCGTTTGGCCTGGCGGTCGGACCGTCGGCATGGCGGGACGTGACCTCAATGCCGTCGTCGGTCGGGCCGCCGGCGGCGACAGCCGGACGTTCCGTGTCCGGTGTTCTGCCGTCGCTGGGATCGGTTGCGCTCGACGGGCACAGGCTTCAGAACGGTCGCGGGTGCCGCGTGGTGCCGCGAGGCCGCTTCCGTGTCCGGTTTGCTCCCTGCCGTCCCGAACGAGGAGACCAGCCTGCCGGGACCGGCGGGGCCTGCCGTTGCGGATGGCTGCCGCCGCGGCGCGCCCGGCCGGCCGGCGCTGCGGGCCGGATTCCGGTCCGGCGGCCGCCGCGTGCGCGGCTGGGTGCTGCAGGCGCCGCAGACGCTGCGGGCGCTGGTCCGCGCCGACGAGGTCTGGCTCGCCGTGCTGGCCTCCCTGGTAGGCCTGCTCGGCGGGCTGATGGTGGTCGGCATCAACGCGACCACGCTGCTGATGCACCGCGTGCTGTTCGACCTCGACAATGACGGCCGGCTGTCCGGCGTCCTGCATCTCGACCCCGTTCGGGCGCTGCTGGTGCCGACGCTGGGCGGCCTGGCGCTCGGGCTGTTCGGCCTGCTGGTGGCTCGCTACGCGCCCGGGCGGCCGGTCGATCCGATCGAGGCCAACGCGCTCTATGGCGGCCGCATGTCGCTCAACGACAGCCTGGTGGTGGTGGCGCAGACCCTGCTGTCGAACGGGGTCGGCGCCTCGATCGGGCTGGAGGCGGGCTACACCCAGATCGGCTCGGCGGTGGCGTCCAAGCTGGGCCGCGCCTTCCGGGTGCGGCGCCAGGACCTGCGCATGCTGGTCGGCTGCGGCGCCGCCGGCGCGATCGGGGCGGCGTTCGACGCGCCGCTCGCTGGCGCGTTCTACGCCTTCGAGCTGGTGATCGGCACCTACTCGCTGGTCAACCTGGCCCCGGTCACGCTGGCCTCGATCTCGGCCGTCCTGGTCACCCACGTGCTGGGGGGG
Source organism: uncultured Acetobacteraceae bacterium (assembly GCA_937873205.1). GTDB lineage: Bacteria > Pseudomonadota > Alphaproteobacteria > Acetobacterales > Acetobacteraceae > Lichenicola. Next base: position 7,783 of record CALMVO010000121.1, on the reverse strand, counting down.
ACGGCGCCCTCGCTCGAGATCGAGATCCCGCCCGGCATCAGCGGCTTCGACTACGTGCCGATCCTGACGCTGGGCGTGGTGTCGGCGCTGGTCGGCATCATAATCATGCGGGCCGTCACGCTGTCGGAGAGCCTGTTCCGGCGCTCGCGGCTGCCGGTGTTGCTGCGGCCGGCGCTGGGCGGGCTGCTGGTGGGCATGATGGCGCTGGTGACGCCCTCGGTGATGTCGTCCGGCCACATGGCGATGCGGCTCGGGCTCGACGCGCAGTTCGGGCTCGCCCAGGTGGCGACGATGCTGGTGCTGAAGGCGCTGGCGTCGGCGATCTCGATCGGCTGCGGCTTCCGCGGCGGCCTGTTCTTCGCCTCGCTGTTCCTGGGCGTGCTGACCGGCACGCTGTTCGGCGACCTGCTGTCGCTGGCAAGCGCCAACGCGCTGGCGCCGGTGGTATGCGCGCTGATCGGCATGAGCGCCGTCGCGGTGGCGATCGTCGGCGGGCCGCTGACGATGGTGTTCCTGGCGCTGGAATCGACCGGCAGCCTGCCGCTGACCAGCGCGGTGCTGGCCGCCTCGGTGGTGTCCTCGCTCACCGTGCGGCGGATCTTCGGCTACTCGTTCGCGACTTGGCGCTTCCACCTGCGCGGCGAGAGCATCCGCAGCGCGGTCGACATCGGCGGGATGCGCAACCTTACGGTGGGCCGGATGATGCGGCGGGACGTGCGCACGATCCGCGCCGGGACCTCGCTCGCCGCGGTGCGGCGGGCGTTCCCGCTGGGCTCGGCGCAGCGGGTCATCGTGGTCGACGAGGCGGGCGGCTATGCCGGGCTGGTGATGGTGCCCGAGCTGCACAACGCCGAGGACAAGGACGTCGCTGGGCTCGCCGACCTGCTGCACTGTCCGGACGTGATGCTGCAGCCGAAGATGACGGTGCGGGAGGCGGTGTCGCTGTTCGAGACGGCGGAGGCGGACGCGCTGGTGGTGGTGGACGATAGCGGCCGCCGCCACGTGATCGGCGAGCTCACCGAGCAGTTCGCGCTGCGCCGCTACAGCGAGGAGCTGGACCGCAGCCGGCGGGAGCTGTCGGGGGAACGGTGAGCTCCGGCCGCCGGGTCATCGGTCGGTCCCGGGGCGCGATGCCCGGGACCGATGTTCGATAGCGCCTCAGTTCGTCCGCACGGTTGCGATCGTCTTGAGGATGACCGACGCGATCTGGTAGGGGTCGCCCTGCGAGTTGGGGCGGCGATCCTCGAGGTATCCGCGGTAGCCGTTGCGGACGAAGCTGTGCGGCACGCGGATCGAGGCGCCGCGGTCGGCGATGCCGTAGCTGAACTGGTGGATCGACTGGGTCTCGTGCAGGCCGGTGAGCCGCATGTGGTTGTCGGGGCCGTAGACGGCGATGTGCTCCTCGCGGGCGCCCTCGAACGCCTTCATCAGCCGCTCGAAATAGTCCTGGCCGCCAACGTCGCGCATGTAGGCGGTGGAGAAGTTGGCGTGCATGCCCGAGCCGTTCCAGTCGGTGTCGCCGAGCGGCTTGCAGTGGTACTCGATGTCGATGCCGTAGCGTTCCGTCAGGCGCTGCAGCAGGTAGCGTGCCACCCACATCTCGTCGGCGGCGCGGCGCGAGCCTTTGCCGAAGATCTGGAACTCCCACTGGCCCTTGGCGACCTCGGCATTGATGCCCTCGTGGTTGATGCCGGCATCGAGACAGAGGTCTAGGTGCTCGTCGACGATCTTGCGGGCGACGTCGCCGACGTTCTGATAGCCGACGCCGGTGTAGTACGGGCCCTGCGGCGCCGGATACCCGTGGCCGGGGAAGCCGAGCGGGCGGCCGTCCTTATAGAGGAAGTATTCCTGCTCGAAGCCGAACCAGGCTCCGGGGTCGTCCAGGATGGTGGCGCGATCGTTCGACGGGTGCGGCGTCTCGCCGTCCGGCATCATCACCTCGCACATCACCAGCACGCCGTTGCGGCGGGTGCTGTCGGGAAACACCGAGACCGGCTTCAGCACGCAATCGGAGCTGCGGCCCTCGGCCTGGCGGGTCGAGCTGCCGTCGAAGCCCCACGGCGGCAGCTGGTCGAGCGCCGGAAAGGTGTCGAACTCCTTGATCTGCGTCTTGCCGCGCAGGTTCGGCACCGGTCGGTAGCCGTCGAGCCAGAGATATTCGAGCTTGTACTTGGTCATGCGGTCGGCTCTTATCCTCAAGGTCCGGCGTACTGCTTGCAATTATCGTGCCGTCTAACGGGACGCTGGGCGGGCGGGCCGCGACCTCCATCGTGCGCGATCGAGCATCAGCTCGTACTCGTGGCTGGTGGCGCCGGCGAAGTGATCGGCGTCCTGGATCCGGTGTGCGATCCGGAAGCCGAGCCCGGCCAGCAGCGCCAGCGAGCCGGCGTTGCGCGTATCGACCAGCGCCTCCGCCACCTGGCAGCCCTGGGCGTCGAACAGGCTGTCGAGCATGGCGGTGACCGCCTCGCGCGCATAGCCCAGGCGCCAGAACCGTGGCAGGATCATGTAGCCGATCAATACGCGTTCGCCTCGCTCCGCGAACGCCTCGATCGTCGCCTGCATGCTGCCGACGCACTGCCGATCGGCGTTCCGGCGTACGATCCAGTTGCACCAGAGGTCCGCGCCGTCGGGCGACCGGCCGCCGGCGATGCGTCGGTAGTGCCGGGCCAGGCCCGCCAGGTCGGTGGGCGGCGGGTCCGGCAGGTAGCGGTACAGCGCCGGGTCGCGCAGGCCGGCCAGCATCTCGCCCGCATGGTCGGCGCGGAGCGGCTCCAGCGTCAGCCGGGCGGTGCGGAGCCGCCTCGGACGGACGGGGTCGGTCAGACCGAGTAGTACATCTCGAACTCCACTGGATGCGGGGTGTGCTCGTACCGGTGCACCTCCTGCCACTTGATCTCGCAGTACGCCTCGATCTGGTCGCGGCTGAACACGCCGCCGGCGAGCAGGAACTCGTGGTCGGCCTCGACCGCCTGCAACGCCTCGCGCAGCGATCCGCAGACGGTCGGGATGCGGCCGAGCTCGTCCGCGGGGAGGTCGTACAGGTCGCGGTCCATCGGCTCGCCGGGATCGATCTTGTTGGCGATGCCGTCGAGGCCGGCCATCAGCATCGCCGCGAAGGCGAGGTAGGGGTTGGCGGTGGCGTCGGGGAACCGCACCTCGACCCGTTTGGCCTTCGGGCTGGTGGCGAACGGGATGCGGCACGAGGCGGAGCGGTTGCGGGCGGAGTAGGCCAGCAGCACCGGCGCCTCGAACCCCGGGATCAGCCGCTTGTAGCTGTTGGTCGACGGGTTGGTGAAGGCGTTCAGCGCCTTGGCGTGCCGGATGATGCCGCCGATATAGTGCAGGGCGGTCTCGGAGAGGTCGGCATAGCCGTTGCCCGCCATGGTGGGGCGGCCATCCTTCCAGATCGACTGGTGCACGTGCATGCCCGAGCCGTTGTCTCCGTGGATCGGCTTGGGCATGAAGGTCGCGGTCTTGCCGTAGGAATGGGCCACGTTGTGCACGCAGTACTTGTAGATCTGCATGTAGTCCGCGGCGCGCAGCAGGCTCGCGAACCTGGTGCCGAGCTCGTGCTGGCTCTGCGCCACCTCGTGGTGATGCTTCTCGATCGGCAGCCCCATCTCGCCCATCGTGGACAGCATCTCGGCGCGCAGGTCGCTCTCGCTGTCGATCGGCGGCACCGGGAAGTAGCCGCCCTTCACCGTCGGCCGGTGGCCCATGTTGCCTTCCGGGTAGTCGCGCAGCGAGGCGCCGGGTCCCTCGATGCTGTCGAGGTGATAGCTGCCATGATTGGGACCGGTGCCGAACTTTACGCTGTCGAACACGAAGAATTCGGCCTCGGGGCCGAAGAACGCGGTGTCGCCGATGCCGGTCGACCCGAGGTACGCCTCGGCGCGGCGCGCGGTGCCACGCGGGTCGCGGCCGTAGGGCTGGCCGGTCGAGGGCTCGACGACGTCGCAGAACAGGATCATCTGCGGCTTGGCCGAGAACGGGTCCATCACCGCGCTGTCGGGATCGGGCATCAGGATCATGTCGCTCTCGTTGATCGCCTTCCAGCCGGCGATCGAGGATCCGTCGAACATGAAGCCGTCGCGGAACACGTCCGCATCGACGGTGGACACGTGCTGGGTGGTGTGGTGCCACTTGCCGCGCGGGTCGGTGAAGCGCAGGTCGACGTACTCGACCGCGTGCTCCTGCATCAGTTCCATCGCCCGGGCGCCGCCGTTGGGCGGCAGGGGAGCGGGGGTGGGGGACTTCTTCGGCATTCGGGGATCAACCTGCTGCTGGATGCCCGCGACCGGGTCGGCGGGCTCGGGTTCCGGGATGTCGGGTGCTGCGGCGGCCGATCAGATCGCGTCCGGGCCGCGCTCGCCGGTGCGGATGCGGACCACCTCCTCGAGGCTGGAGACGAAGATCTTGCCGTCGCCGATGCGGCCGGTGTGCGCGGCGTCGACGATCGCCTCGATCGCGCGCTCGACGATGCCGTCCTCGCAGACGATCTCGATCTTCACCTTGGGCAGGAAGTCGACCACGTATTCGGCGCCGCGATAGAGCTCGGTGTGGCCCTTCTGGCGGCCGAACCCCTTCGCCTCGATGACCGTGATGCCTTGCAGCCCGATGTCGTGCAGGGCCTGCTTCACCTCATCAAGCTTGAACGGCTTGATGACGGCCTCGATCTTCTTCATCGCCGGACCCTATGATGTTCTGACACTCGGGGAGGTGTCGGGCCGGACCCGGCCGCGGCGCCGACCGTCGCACGCGCCACCTGTTCCGGCAATCTCGGGAGGCTGGTTGACGCATGGGGCGGCTGGACCTAAATCCGGCACCGCGGTGGCGGACGTAGCTCAGTTGGTAGAGCGCCAGGTTGTGGTCTTGGATGTCGCGGGTTCGAGCCCCGTCGTTCGCCCCACCATTCCGATCTTCTGATGGGCGGAATCGTGGCGATCGTCCTTGCCGGAGGCGAGGCGCGCCGTCTCGGTGGTATCGACAAGACGCTGATCGAGCTGGACGGCACGCCGGTGCTCTCGCTGATCCTGCGCCGCCTGCGACCGCAGGTCTCCCTCGTCGCGCTCAGCGCCAATGGCGACCCGGCCCGTTTCTCGAGCTTCGGCCTCGAGGTGTTGGCGGACCGGCGGAGCGGGATCGGTCCGCTGGCCGGGCTCGCGCGCGGCCTCGACTGGGCGGCCGGGCAGGGCGCCCGGACGCTGCTGACGGTGCCGGGCGACACTCCCTTCATCCCCGACGACCTGGCGTCGCTGCTCTCGCCGGCGCCCGCGGTGGCGGTCTCGGCGGGGCGGCGCCACCACCTGGTGGCGACGTGGCCGGTCGCCTGGCGGCTGCCGGTCGCCGCGTATCTGGACGGATTGGCGCCGGACGCCCCTCGGCATGCCTACGGCGCGCGCGCCGTCGCGCAGTCGCTATCGCCGCCGATGCGGGAGGTGGCGTTCGCGACCGGGTCGGTCGATCCGTTCTTCAACGTCAACACCCCGGACGACCGGCTGCGGGCCGAGACGCTGGCCGGCGGCTAACGGTCCCTGAAGGTCATCGCCAGGCCCTGCCGGAGGCCGATCGGCACGAGGCCGAGCTCCGCCTGCATCGGGGCGATGTCGAACGCCTTGTCCTCCAGCAGTCGCCTGACCTCGCGGGGGCCGATTGCCGGCAGGCGGGGCACTAGGCGGGCCGGAACGGCGGCCAGCATCAGCACCGCGGCCGGCACCGGCAGCACCGGGCGAGGCCGCAGCCCGGCCGCGGCGACGATCGCCGCCACGAAGTCGCGGTACCGCACCGCCTCCGGGCCGGCGATCACCAGCGTCGACGGCCCCGCCCAGTCCCGCGAGAGAGCGGCCAGCAGCGCCGCTGTCACATCGGACTGGTGGATAGGCTGCACCAGCGCGCCGCCGCCGCCGGGCAGCGGCACCACCGGCAGCCGCCGCAGCAGGGCCGCCAGGCGCCGCACGTTGTCCTCGCCCTCGGCGCCGTAGATCATCGTCGGGTGCAGCATCACGCCCGGCCGGCCGGAGCGCAGCAGCGCCCGCTCGCCGGCCAGCACGCCGTCGCCGTGCGCGTCCGGCCAGCGGGTGAACTTGCGCGTGCTGCCGAGGAAGACGAACCGTGCGCCAGGCGGCGCCGCTGCCAGCACGGCGGGCGCGTGGCGGGCATGCGCGGTGCTGGCCACCCGGCCGGCGCCGGCCAGCGCGGCGGCCAGCGCCAGCGGATCGCGCAGGTCGGCGACCCGGCAGTCGGGCCCGAGGCCGGTCGCGGCCCAGCGCGCGGCGTCGCGCACCACCGGCACCACCGGCTGCCCGCGGGCCAGCAGCGCCCGCACCAGCGCCTGCCCGGACCGCCCGGAGGCGCCGATCACGTGGACGGGGGATGGGGAGGTGGGCTGCACATGCGCATCATGCCGCACCGTCGGCCGCGGCGCAGCCCCGGGGATGGGATGCGGTAGTCAGATACCGCAGACAAAGGTTGTGACGGAGACTGGCTTTACGGGTAACGCTTGACGACGGGCACGCACCTGCCCATAACGCCGCTCCCGCGCGCCCCGAGGACCAGATCGCATGTCCATGAAGACCACCCGCTCGCTGAAGCCCGCGGAGGTGACCAAGGCCTGGCTGCTGATCGACGCCGACGGCCTCGTGCTCGGGCGCCTGGCCTCCATCATCGCCCAGCGCCTGCGCGGCAAGCACAAGCCGCAATTCACCCCGCACGTCGATTGCGGCGACAACATCGTCGTCATCAACGCCGAGAAGGTGCGCCTCACCGGCAACAAGGCCGGGGAGAAGCTGTTCCACTACCACACCGGTCATGCCGGCGGGATCAAGCAGCGCACCATCGCCCAGCGCCTGGGCGGCAAGAACCCCGGTCATGTGATCGAGAAGGCGGTCGAGCGCATGATCACGCGCGGGCCGCTGCAGCGCGCGCAGATGAAGCACCTGCACGTCTATGCGGGCGCCGTCCATCCGCATGACGGGCAGCAGCCGCAGCCGCTCGACGTCGCCGCGATGAACCCCAAGAACGCCGTCACGCCGAAGCGCGCGGGAGCCTGAACATGTCAGAGACCATGAATGACGGCCGCGGCGCCCGCACCGGCTCGCTCGCCGACCTGAAGGAAATGGCGGTCTCCGCCGGCGTCGCCGTGACTCCGGACGAGGCGCCGGTTCGCGAGGCCAAGCGCGACGCGAAGGGCCGCTCCTACGCCACCGGTCGACGCAAGAATGCCGTGGCGCGGGTCTGGATCTATCCGGGCAAGGGCGACATCAGCGTGAATGGACGCAAGGTCGGCACCTACTTCGCCCGGCCGGTGCTGCGCATGCTGATCACGCAGCCGTTCCTGATCGCCGACCGCTACAACCAGTTCGACGTGTATTGCACCGTCACCGGCGGCGGCCTGTCCGGCCAGGCGGGCGCGCTCCGCCACGGCATCAGCAGGGCGCTCACCTACTACGAGCCCAGCCTGCGCGGCATCCTGAAGGTGGCCGGCTTCCTCACCCGCGACAGCCGCGTGGTCGAGCGCAAGAAGTACGGCAAGGCGAAGGCCCGCCGGTCGTTCCAGTTCAGCAAGCGCTGAGCTGCCAGGGCCGGTGGCGGCACGGATGCCGCCGGCCGGCCGGCCGCCTCACTGCGGCGAAGGCGATGTCCCCGGCGTCCCGTTGCCGGCGCCCGGCACGCCGGAGGTCGGCTGCGTGACGCCGGTGCCCGGCGCCGCCGGGGCCGTCCGCCCGGCTCCGCCGGCGACGTTCGATCCGGTGCTGCCGAGTCCGCCGGCGCCGGCTCCCAT
>CALMVO010000120.1 GCA_937873205.1 uncultured Acetobacteraceae bacterium | reverse complement strand
GCCGCGCCCGCCCCCGCCGCGCCGGTCTCGACGCACAGCGCGGCGCCGTCGATGCCCAGCAGCCGCGGCAGGTCGGCCTCGATGCACTCGGCGATGTCGCCGGCGCGGATCAGCGCCAGCACCGCCTCCCGCACCCGCTCGCCCAGCCCGATCGCGGCGCGCCCGGCCTGCAGCACGGTCTTGGCCTGCTCGGTCATGAGGGCCGCCCGCTGCCGCGCCGCCTCGATCATCGCCGCCATGTGGTCGGCCAGCGCCTCGCCGTGCACCCGCCGCGGCGGCGCCATGCGCCGGTAGAGCTCGGTCCGGGTCGCCAGCCAGTCCGGGTTTTCGGCGAGGAAGCGGGCGACGCGGCGCTCCTCGCCGGGGTCCAGCACCGGGCGCTCATTGTCCATCGCGGCGATCGCTCCCACACTGAGCCGGGCCGCCCGCACGACCGCCGCACCCGGCCGCACTGGATCCCGTCCTGTCACGCAAGCGCATCACGCCCGGGGGCTCACATCCCGGCTCGCCGAGCTTAGACGCGTGGGCGGTCCCGGCAAGCCAGGGGTCGAGGCCGAGGGTGCCGGTGCTGCTGCCCTACCCGTTCGCCGGCGCCTTCGACTATGCGCGGCCGAACGGCATGGCGCTGGAGCCCGGCGACGTCGTGCTGGTGCCGCTGAACCGGCGCGCCGAGATCGGCGTCGTCTGGGACGCTCCGGGGACGCCGGACGGCCTGCCCGCCGACCTCGCCGGCCCCCGCCCGCCGCCGGTGGCCGACGGCCGGTTGAAGCCGGTCGACGCCCTGCTCGACGTGCCGCGCCTGCCCGCCAGCCTGCGCCGGTTCGTCGACTGGGTCGCCGGCTACACGCTGACCCCGCCCGGGCTGGTGCTGGCGATGGCGCTGCGGATCAACGCCCTGCAGGGCCAGCCGCCCGCGGCCGGCTGGGTGCGCTCGGGCAGCAACACGGCCACCGCCCGGATCACGCCGCAGCGGGCGCGGGTGCTGCAGGTGCTGGCCGCAGAAATGGGGGACGACGTGCCGCGCGGCACGGCCGAGCTGGCCCGGCTGGCCGGGGTCGGCGCCGGCGTGGTGCGCGGCATGGCCGAGGCCGGGCTGCTGCGCCTGCAGCAGACCCGCGTTGCGAGCGCCTTCGCCGACCCCGATCCCGACCACGTCGTGCCGTTGCTCTCGCCCGATCAGGAGGCCGCCGCCGCGCTGCTGCGCGGCCTGGTGCAGGCGCGGCGGTTCCAGGCCGCCCTGCTGGACGGCGTCACCGGATCGGGCAAGACCGAGACCTACCTGGAGGCGATCGCCGCCTGCCTCGCCGAGGGACGGCAGGCGCTGGTGCTGCTGCCCGAGATCGCGCTGTCGGCGCAGTGGCTGCAGCGTTTCGAACGGCGCTTCGGCGTCCTGCCCGCAGTCTGGCACTCCGACCTCGGCTCGAAGCGCCGCCGCATCACCTGGCGCGCGGTCGCCGGCGGCGAGGCGCGGGTGGTGGTCGGCGCCCGTTCGGCGCTGTTCCTGCCGTTCCCCGACCTCGGCCTGGTGGTGGTGGACGAGGAGCACGAGACCGCCTTCAAGCAGGAGGACGGCGTGACCTACCACGCCCGCGACATGGCGGTGGTGCGGGCGCGGCTGGCGCAGGCGCCGGTGCTGCTGGTGTCGGCCACGCCCAGCCTGGAGACGCTGGCCAACGTCGAGGGCGGCCGCTACCGCCGGCTCAGCCTGGCCGTGCGCCACGCCGGCGCCAGCCTGCCCACGGTCGCAGCCCTCGACCTGCGGGACCATCCGCCCGAGCGCGGCCGCTTCCTCAGCCCCCGCCTGATCGAGGCGGCCGCCGACGCGATGCGGCGCGGCGAGCAGGCGATGCTGTTCCTGAACCGTCGCGGCTATGCGCCGCTGACGCTGTGCCGCGCGTGCGGCCACCGCATCCAGTGCCCGAACTGCACTGCGTGGCTGGTCGAGCACCGCGCCCGCCGCCAGCTCGCCTGCCACCATTGCGGCCATACGGAGCCGGTGCCGGCGCAGTGCCCGGCCTGCCAGGCGCCGGGCAGCTTGGTGCCGATCGGGCCCGGGGTCGAGCGCATCACCGAGGAGGCCCGCGAGACCTTCCCCGACGCGCGCATCCTGGTCATGGCCAGCGACACGCTGCCTGGCCCGCATGCCGCCGCCGAGGCGGTGCGGCGCATCGCCGAGCGCGAGGTCGACCTCGTCGTCGGCACCCAGATCGTCGCCAAGGGCTGGCATTTTCCCGGCCTCACGCTGGTCGGCGTAGTCGATGCCGATCTGGGTCTCGGCGGCGGCGACCTGCGCGCGGCCGAGCGCACCGTGCAGCTGCTGCACCAGGTGGCCGGCCGGGCAGGGCGGGCGGAGGCGCCCGGCCAGGTGCTGCTGCAGACCTACAACCCGACGCATCCGGTGATGCAGGCGCTGGTCGCGGGCGACTTCGACGCCTTCATGGAGCGGGAGGCGGCGCAGCGGCGCCCTGGCTGGTGGCCCCCGTTTGGGCGCCTGGCCGCGCTGATCGTCAGCGCCGACACGCCCGAGGCCGCCGACGCCGCCGCCGCCGCGCTGGGTCGTGCCGCACCGGCCGGCGACGGCGTGCAGGTGCTGGGACCGGCGCCGGCGCCGCTGGCCATCCTGCGCGGCCGGCACCGCCGCCGCCTGCTGCTGCGCACCCGCCGCGAGATCGCGGTGCAGCCGATCCTGCGGCACTGGCTGGACCGCGTGCCGGCGCTGCCGCGTTCGGTGCAGGTCGACGTCGACATCGACCCGGTGTCGTTCCTGTAGAGATCTCGCGTAGATTCCATTCCGGTCGGAAATCGATCTCGCCGGGTGCGATTTGGCGAAGTTTGGACCAGCCTTGCCGCGGAGAGACGGCTGCAGCTAACGGTTCCGAAAGTGTTTCCTGGCACAGAGGAACCGACCGGAGATCAGACCATTGTCCAGCCCGACGGCCGTCGGCACGCCACTGCATTCCACCACTGCCGATCCCGCAGCCCAGAGCACTGCCGCCGATGCCGCCCTGCAGAGGGGCGACTATGCGGGGGCGGTGGACCTCCTGCACACGCTGGTGCCGATGCGGCCGGGCGACGTCCGGCTGCTGCTCAATCTCGGGGGCGCCCTCAAGGAACTGGCGCGGTTCGACGAGGCGCTGTCCGTCCTGAGCCGCGCCGTCTCCCTCGACCCGCGCCGCCATGGCGCCTGGTCCAACCTCGGCACCGTCTGCCTCGAGCTGCAGCGCTATGACGATGCCATTGCCGCGTTCGCGAACGCCTTGCGCCTGAAGCCGGATCACGGGCCGGCTCTGTCGGGGATGGGCGTCACCCTGCGTCGGCGCGGCTTGCCGACCGAGGCTCTGACCTTCTTCGACATCGCGGTCGCGGCATCGCCGGACGATGCCGATCTTCGCACCGCGCGCTCGTTCGCGTACCTCGCCGGCGGCGACTACCGCCGGGGTTTCGCCGAATACGAGTGGCGGCTCCACACGCGGACCTGTACCGCGGGCCTGCCCAGGGGCCCGTCATGGAAGGGGGAGCCGCTCGCAGGGCGAACCCTTCTCCTGCACGGCGAGGGCGGCCTGGGCGACATCCTGCAGTTCTGCCGCTTCATCCCGCTGCTGCGGGCGATGGACTGCAGGCTGATCATGCGGGTCCCGCCGCCGCTGGTCCGGCTGATGTCCCGCACGTTCGAGATCCCCGTGTCGTCGACCGACGAGGCGCTGCCGGTCTTCGATCTGTTCTGCACGCTGATGAGCCTGCCCTACGCGCTCGGCATGACGATCGACACGGTTCCGTTCTCCGATCGCTACCTGGCCGCGGATCCCGACATCGTCGCGGGATGGCGTGCGGTGCTCGATCGCGACCTGGCAAGCCGTTTCGCCGAACGTCCGTCGCGGAGACCACCGTTGAAGGTCGGCCTGGTCTGGTCGGGGGCCAAACGTCCCTGGCATGTGCAGACCACGCTCATGGACGAGCGTCGGTCGACCAGCCTGTCCACGCTGGCACCCCTGGCCCGTTGCGCGGACGGCATCTCGTTCTACAGCCTGCAGATCGGCAGCCCGGCCGCGGAGGCGACGAGTCCGCCGCCGGGCCTGCCGGTCATCGATCACACCGGGCGGATCGGCGATTTCGCCGACACGGCCGGTCTGGTGTCGCTGCTCGACCTGGTGATCGCGGTCGACACCTCGACGGCGCACCTGGCGGGGGCGCTGGGCCGGCCGGTCTGGATGCTCTCGCGCTACGACCAGTGCTGGCGTTGGCTGACCACGCGCGACGACACGCCGTGGTACGACACCATGCGGATCTACACCCAACCTGCACCCTTCGACTGGACGACCCCCGTCGAGGCGATGGCGAACGATCTCGCCCGGCTCGTGGATGCCGCCTGACAGGGGACCACAGGGGCGGCGATCGGTGCAGGTCGACGTCGAGATCGCTCCGGTCCCGTTCCCGGAACGTCTTGCATCGTGCCAACCAACCAGCTAGATGACTAGTCAGAGGGGTTGTCGTCATGCAGACCGTGGGCGTGTTCGAAGCCAAGACGCAGCTGACCGCGCTGCTCGACGAGGTCGAGGAGGGCGCGGAGATCCTCATCACCCGTCGAGGCAAGGCGATCGCGCGGCTTGTTCCGGCCGATGCCGGCCACGACCGCGCCCGGGCCCGACGCGCCGCCGAGGGCCTGCGCCTGGCCAGCCGGGGCCAGACCCTGGGCGGAGTCGCCATCGCCGACCTGGTCCGCGAGGGCCGCCGTTGAACCGATCCGCTTGAGCTTCGTGCTCGACACGACGATCTCGCTGGCCTGGTGCTTCGAGGACGAGCAGACGCCGCCCGTCATGCGGTTGCTCGACCGCGTCGCCGAGCAGGGTGCCGTGGTGCCGCAGCTCTGGCCGATCGAGGCCTTGAACGGCCTGCTCAGCGCCGAGCGCCGCGGCCGCCTCACGGCCGACAGCCGCGACCGCCTGGCCGGCTTCCTGCACGACCTGCCGATCGCCGTCGACGACGAGACCGCCACCCGGCTCTGGATCGGCAGCGCCCGCCTGGCCGCCCGGCACCGGCTCACCGCATACGACGCCAGCTACCTCGAGTTGGCGATGCGCCGGCGCCTGCCGCTCGCCACCGCCGACGGCGCGTTGGCCGCGGCGGCACGTCAAGAGGGCGTCGAGCTGCTTTGAGCGTGCTGTGGTGCCAGGGCATGTTCGCCAGCGGCTCGACCTGGCTGTACAATGTGGCGCTGGCGGTGGCCGCCGAGCTCGATCCGCCCTGTCCGGTTCGGGGCCGCTTCGTGTTCGCGCCTGCCGACGCGCTCGGCCTCAGCGCGCCGGGCATCCGCCACGTGGTGAAGGCGCACCAGGCGCGGGACGGCGTCGAGCGCATCGCATCCGCCGCCGACGCCATCCTGGTCACCGTGCGCGACCCCCGCGACGCCGTGGTCTCGCTGATGCGCTACCAGGGCTTTTCGTTCGCCCGCGCCTTGCTCAACGTGCGCCGGGCCGCCGAGGCGTGCGTGCTGCTGGGCGGGCTGCCGCAGGCGGTGACCCTGCATTACGAGGCGGGCTTCATCGACGACCCGCGCACCATCGATGGCATCGCCGGCCATCTCGGCGGCCACATCGCGCCCGAGTGCCGTGACCGCATCTTCCAAGACACCCGACGCCCGGCGATCGAGGCGCTGATCGCCCGCCTCCCCGAGCGGCCGACCACCATCGTCGACCAGGATGGCGACCTCTACGACCGCGCCTCGCACTGGCACCGCCACCATGCCGGCCGCGACGGCGTGTCCGGCCGCTGGCGACGGCTGCTCTACCCCGCCCAGGTCTGCGGCATCGAGACCTCGCTCGGCGACTGGATGGCGCTGTTCGGCTACGAGACCGTCGACAGCCATCTGGAGCTGGGCTCCGCCTGGGCGGCCGCCTCCGCCCGGGAGATCGCCTGAGCCCGCGCCTTCCGACCAAGGGCTCCCGGGCTCCTTGTCCCGAACCGTCTTCCGAAAGCTGATCAGCATGCCGTCCCGTCACGTCGTCATCCCGCCGCTGCTGCCCTTGGCGGCGATCCTGCTCGCCGGCGCCGCCAGGCCGCCAGCCCCGCTGCACCTGTTCAACGACGTCGCGGTCGCCCCCGACGGCGCGCACGTGGCGGTGCTGGAGGCTGAGCAGCCCGCTGACGAGGGCATCGATCCAAGCTATGCCATCACCGTCCGGCCCACCGTTGGCGCTGCGAAGGCAGTCACCGTGGCGCTGCCCTGCCAGGGTCCGGACTGCATTCCGTCGGCGCTGGCCTGGTCCCCCGACAGCCGCCACATCGCCTTCGCGCTGCGGCAGCCGAAGCAGACGCAGCGCTTCGTCTACCAGGCCAACGCAGACGGCACCGGCCTCGCCCGCCTGCTGGCGTTCGACGGCACCCTGGACGGCCTGAGCTACGGACCCGACGGCACGCTGACTCTGCTCGCCACCGCGGGCGCCCACAAGGAGCCCGGCGCCACCCAGGCCGCCGCCAAGCTCACCGGCGAGATCGGTGCCAGCGAGGACGAGCAGCGTATCGCCACCGTCGCCGGCGGCGCGCTGCACTACCAGTCGCCGGCCGACCTCTACGTCTACCAATACGACTGGCGCCCCGATCCGGCGCAGCCTGGCCACCTGCGCTTCGTCGGCACCGCGGCGCACGGCAACGGCGACAACAACTGGTGGGTCGCCCGGCTCTATGGCTTCGAGGGAGGTGCAGCGCACCTGCTCTACACGCCGCCGCAGCGGCAGCAGCTGGCGTCGCCCACGGTCTCTCCGGACGGCCGCACGGTGGCCTTCATCGGCGGCATCATGAGTGATTTCGGCTCCACCGGCGGCGACGCCTGGCGTCTGGCGCTCGACCAGCCCGATCCGGCCAAGGCGACGCTGCAGAGCCTGACGCCCAACCTGCGCGCCAGCATCACCGGCCTGTCCTGGTCCTGCGGTGCGCCCGGCAGCCCGCCCGGCCTCATCGCCACGGCGCTGGCCGGCCCCGACGCCGAGCTCCTGGCGCTCGGCGGCGGCGCCGACCCGCAGCATCCGCTCTGGAGCGGCCCGGAGACCCTGTCGTCGCGCCGCGGCGATCTTGGCATCACCTGCGGCGGCGGCACGGCGGCGGCAATCCACCAGAGCTTTACGCGGCCGCCCGAGCTGGAGGCTGGGCCGATCGGGCACTGGCACGACCTCACCCGCGCCAACGCTGCCCAGCCGCAGGTGCCGGTCGTGGCACAGAGCCTCACCTGGCACGACGATGGCTACGACGTGCAGGGTTGGCTGCTCTCGCCTCGGGACGCGCCGACCGGCATGGCCGGTCCCAAGGGGCCGATGATCGTCTCCATCCATGGCGGCCCGTCGGCGGCGAACCGGCCGGAGTATCTCGGCGCACGCGGCTCGGAGCTCTACCTGCTGGAGGCCGGTTACCGGGTGTTCCTGCCCAACCCGCGCGGCAGCTTCGGCCAGACTGAGGCCTTCGTGCAGGCCAACGTGCGCGATTTCGGGCACGGCGACCTGCGCGACATCCAGGCCGGAGTCGATGCGGTGGAGCGCCAGGCGCCGGTCGACAACGAGCGCCTCGGCATCACCGGCTACAGCTATGGCGGCTACATGACGATGTGGGCGGTCACCCAGACCAACCGCTTCAAGGCCGCCGTCGCCGGCGCCGGCATCTCGGACTGGCAGTCCTACTACGGCGAGAACGGCATCGACGAGTGGATGCTGCCGTTCTTCGGCGCCTCGGTGTACGACGACCCGCAGGTCTATGCGCGCTCTTCGCCGATCGACTACATCCGCCAGGTGCGCACGCCGACCTTCGAGTTCGTCGGCGACGCCGACGTCGAGTGCCCGATGCCGCAGACGCAGGAGTTCTACCACGCGCTGCACACGCTGGGCGTGCCGACCGAGTTCGTGGTCTATGCCGGCCAGGGCCACGGGCTGCGCGACCCCAAGGATCGCGCCGACGTCCGCCGCCGGACACTCGCCTGGTTTGGAAAGTATCTGATGCCCGCGCAAAGGTGAGGCCAGAGGCTCTGCCCCTGGACCCCGCCAAAGGCTCGCCTTTGGAAACCACTTATAAGAAGGGATCCAAGGGCCGTCGTGCGTCGGCACGCTGCGCGTGACGCCCTCGGGCGCGGTCCAGGGCAGAGCCCTGGCCTTCTCTATTGGAAGCACCCCATCGCCGCATCGACCGCTGCACCGGACGGCACCCGCACCCCCTCGGTGCGCAGCACCGCCTCCAGCGCGCCCAGCGTGACCAGCACGGCGTCGCGGCGGCAATTGTAGCCCATGGTGCCGATGCGCCAGATCCGTCCCGCAAGCGGGCCGAACGAGCTGCCGATCTCGATCTCGAACTCGGTACGGAGCCGGGCGCGCACCCGCTCGCCGTCGACGCCGGTTGGGATCTCGATGCCGACGATGTTGGCCATCCGGTGCGCCTGGTCGCCGAACAGGGTGAGCCCCATGGCTCGCAGCCCGGTGGCCATGGCGATGCCGGCGGCGCGGTGCCGCGCGATCCGCGAGGCCAACCCCTCTTCCACCAGCAGCCGCGCACATTCGCGGGCGCCGTAGAGCATGGTGGTGGCCTCGGTATGGTGGTTGAGCCGGCGCTCCGACCAGTAGTCCATGATCATCGCCAGGTCGAAGTAGTTGGACGCGATCCGCCGTCCGCCGCTTGGATGGTCGGCCCCCGACGCGATGCCGCGCTCGACGTGCCGGCGGCTGCCGATGCGCGCGGCGGCGCGCTCGGAAAGGGTGATCGGCGCCGACCCGGACGGTCCGCCAAGGCATTTCTGCAGCCCGGCGGTGACGATGTCGGCCCCCCACTCGTCGACCGGCACGTCCATGCCGCCCAGCGTCGCGGTGGCGTCGACGTAGAGCAGCGCGCCGTAACGGGCGCAGATCCGGCCGATCTCCGCCATTGGCTGCGCGATCGTGGTCGAGGTGTCGCCATAGACCGCGGCCACCACGCGCGGTCGCACCCGGGCGACCGCCGCCTCGACCGCGCCCGGCGCGATCACGCCGCCCCACTCGCCCTCGACCACGGTGACCTCGGCGCCGCAGCGTGAGGCGATCTCCTGCAGCAGCAGACCGAAGCGGCCGGCGCTTGGCACCACCACCGGGTCGCCCGGCTCCAGCAGCGACACCAGCGCCGCCTCGATGCCGGCCCGCGCGGTGCCATCGACCAGGAAGGTCCAGCGGTTGCGCGTCTGGAACACGTGGCGGTAGAGCGCCATGGTCTCGTTCATGCAGGTGGTCATCTCGGGGTCGAACTGGCCCAGCAGCTGCGCCGACATCGCCCGCAGCACCCGCGGA
Source organism: uncultured Acetobacteraceae bacterium (assembly GCA_937873205.1). GTDB lineage: Bacteria > Pseudomonadota > Alphaproteobacteria > Acetobacterales > Acetobacteraceae > Lichenicola. The sequence continues at coordinate 19,318 of CALMVO010000120.1, read as the reverse complement.
TAGGCGTTGACCGGCCCAGGCCCCATCAGCAGCCGCGGCGGCGGGTCGATCTCCTGGAACCTGGTGGCCGGGTCGTCGAGGATGGGTTCGGGCATGGAGCCTCGCGCTGGGAATGTCGGCCCCTCACTAGCCCAAGGCACCGGCCTGCCGCCACGCGATAGCCTGGCACGTCGATCCACGACGCGGCGCGGCGTGTCTTCGGCCGACCGCTCAGGCCGACCGCGCGGCCCTCATGACGGTTGCGGTCTGAAACGAAACTGTAATAGTCTCGCGTCGACCTTGCCGTGCCCTCGTCGCAACGCCGTCTCGGACAGCTTCCATGCCGACATCCGCCGGACCGTGGATCGGTCTCACCGCATTGGCCCTCCTGACGGCGCCGGCCGCGGCCCGCGAGCGTCCCGGCACGCCCTCTCACGCCGCCATGATCCTCGCCGGTCCCGACCGGTTGCGGATGACGTGGATCAACACGCGGCGGGTCGGCCAGGACGGCGCATTCACCGAACGGACCTACTTCGACGTCGAGGGCCAGACCGACCCCAGCCGTCCCGAGTTCGGCATTAACCCGATCCTCGGGCAGCAGGTGACCTACGACATCGCCGGGCTCGCTCCCGGGCAGCACTGCTTCCGGGCCTGGTCGCGCGAGAGCCCGAACGGCGTCAGGTCGGAGGTCCCGAGCGCCTGGGCCTGCGGCACTGTCCCCGGAGCGCAGTTCCCGAGCCGGACCGGCGCCGCACCCGCGATCGGCGCCGTGCTGTCGAACCAGCCCTTCCTCGTGTGGGTCGCGGCGATGCTCTACTATCAGGGGCGGGAGCCCAGCAGCGTCGACGAAGGTCAATTCGAGGATACCGGCGTGACCCGGCAGGGCGCCGGCGTGTTCCTGGTTACCGCGGCCTCGGCAAATTGCAGTTATCCGTGGCGGCGCGTGGTCTACCAGTATGGCGGCTGGCCCGACCTCGGCGTCGCCGGCTTCACGGCCCGCAACGCCGCCTACGGCCTGTGCTGGTATTTCCATGTGCCGAGTCCCGCCGAGACGGTCGTCCCCCCACCGCCCCATTCCACGCCTCCGGGAAACGGGGGTGGCTGCCTGACCGGCAGGACCTGTCCTTGAGGTTTGGGCCGGGCGGGCGCCGTTGCGATGACATCCACCAGCGTCCACATTGACGGCGACTTCCTCGAAAGATCGCGCATGGACATCCCTCCCGTCGCGTCCGGCTCGCAGCCGGCCCGCTACTCCGGTATCGCCGTGGACCCAGCTAAGCTCGACCGGCTGGCCGAGATCGCGATCCGCGTCGGCCTGAACCTGGCGCATGGCCAGGAGCTGGTCATCACCGCACCGCTCGACGCGGTGCCGCTGGTGCGACGGCTCACCGAGCACGCCTACAAGGCCGGCGCCTCGCTGGTCACCACCCTCTACGTCGACGACGAGGCCAAGCTTGCGCGCTTCCAGCACGCGCCGGACGACGCGTTCGACGTCGCCCCCGGTTGGCTCGCCGAGGGCATCGCCAACGCGTTTCGCGGCAACGCGGCGCGGCTGGCCGTCGCCGGCGAGAACCCGTCGCTGCTGGGCGGGCAGGACCCGGACCGGGTGGCGCGGGCCAACCGGGCGAACGCCCGCGTCAACCGGCCGTCGCTGGAGCTGATCACCAACTTCGCCATCAACTGGACCATCCTGGCCTGCGCCACGCCGGCCTGGGCACAGACGGTGTTTCCGGACGATGCGCCGGAGCTCGCGGTGTCGCGGTTGTGGTCGGCGATCTTCGCCGCGTCGCGCATCGAGGGCGACGATCCGGTGGCCGCGTGGGCGACGCATAACGCCGTGCTGGCCCGCCGCGGCGCCGTCCTGAACGAGCAGCGATTCGCGGCGCTGCACTTCACCGGCCCCGGCACGGACCTCACGGTCGGGCTGGCGGACGGCCATCTGTGGGCCGGCGGCGCGGAGCGGGCGATGAACGGCATCGTGTGCAACCCCAACATCCCGACCGAGGAGGTGTTCACCACCCCGCATCGGGCACGTGTCGAGGGTACGGTGCGCAGCACCAAGCCACTTTCCTACCAGGGCACGCTGATCGAGGACATCGCGGTGCGGTTCGAGGGCGGCCGCATCGTGGAGGCGCACGCCTCGCGAGGCGAGGGCGTGCTGGAGCGCGTGCTCGGCACCGACGAGGGTGCCGCCCGCCTCGGCGAGGTTGCGCTGGTGCCGCACTCCTCGCCGATCTCGCAGAGCGGCGTGCTGTTCCAGAACACCCTGTTCGACGAGAACGCGGCCAGCCACATCGCGCTCGGCCAGTCCTACACCAAGTGCCTCAGCGACACCGCCGGTCAGGATCCGGACGCGCTGGCCGCCCGCGGCGCCAATGCCAGCCTGATCCATATCGACTGGATGATCGGCTCCGGCCGGATCGACGTGGACGGCATCGCTCAGGACGGCGCCGCGCAACCACTGATGCGGGCTGGGGAATGGTGCTGAACGATCGGCATCACCACTCTGGAGGCATGGTCGCCGACATGATCCCTGGAGCTACGGGGATTGGATCCGAACACACATTGCTAACGCACTGGATGGGGTAGACGACCTTTCCCGTCATCTACGACTTGCCTCGGCAAAGGGCCGAGAAAGAAAGATGGACGATGCGATCGGCGCCCAGATCAGACTGGAACCAGATGTTTCGTCCCGACCTGTTTGCAGATGACCAAGATATACGCTGATCATCAGCTCGTCGGACTGACAAGCACTATTCGCTTCGACAAGCGTATAGGAGATGTCGAGGTATTAAGAACGCGTTTGAGAAGGCTCTTCCCGGGGCGGTCTGGGTGTGATTCATGGGTGGTTGGATGACCTTGACGGCCAATACCGATGCCCAGACGCAAACCAAAGCGGCGTGCCGACCACACTGACCTGAGCGACGGGCAGTGGGCGCTGGTCGCCTCACTGATCCCGGAGGCCGAGCCTGGTGGTCGGCCGCGCAAGGCGTCGACACGGGAGCTGGTCGATGCCGTGCTCTTCTTCGTGCGATCGGGTGCTGCCTGGCGGTTGCTGCCGCATGACCTGCCTCCTTGGCAGACAGTCTACTACGACCTGCGCCGCTGGCAGCGCGAAGGCGTGTGGAGCCGGGTCCAGCATGCTCTCGTGATGATGGATCGGGGCTACGATGCGGGCAAGAAGATCTGGGGCCGCAAGCGCCATATCCTGACCGACACCGACGGTCGCCTGCTCGCCGTCCACGTCCATGGCGCCGACATCCAGGACCGCGACGGGGCCAAAGGGGTGCTGAAGCGGTCGCGGGCGCGATACCCGTTCGTGAGGCATGCCTCTTGCAGACGGAGGCTATGCTGGTCGCCTGATCGACTGGGCCAGGCGGAAGACGCACATCGCTTTGCAGATCGTCCGACGCAACGCCTCCACGAAGGGCTTCGAGGTGCTACCTCGCCGCTGGATCGTCGAGAGAACGTTCGCCTGGATCATCAAGAACCGTTGGTTCGTGCCCGACTACGAGCAACTCACCACCGTCGCCGAAACCCTGATCACCATCGCCGCAACCGCTACCCTCATCCGCCGCTGGCCATGATCAGAAATGGTGTTCTTAAACACGTTCTGAAAGTTAAGGACAAAACCGTCTGATCTGGCGCAGACAGATGACGGCGCATGCGAGGGTTGTGAAGGCGAGGTGAAGATCGGCGCGGCGTTCGTAGCGCGTGGTCGGAGTAGGTTCGGGATACGTGTGAAAAGTGGTCACAAGGATATGGGCGTACTACCCTCTGGCTTCGGCTGCACTTCGGTAGATGCTGGCACCGTCCTGTGGCTGTAGGCGTTGAGGAACTGCTGTGAGGCGACGGTGTCGGCCAAGCGTCTCAGGGCTTCCGCCGCATCGGTCCCCAGCACCGCCTCGACCCGCTGGTCGGCGGCGGTCCACAAGGCAATCATGTTCTCAAATCGCCGCCGTCCCAAAGCCGTCATCACACCGTGCTTGGTGCGCCGGTCGCGCGTGTCCGAGCGCACCTCGACGAGGCCCTCGCGCACGAGCGGCCGGAGCGCGTGCGTCAGGGCCGACACCCCGATGGCGAGCCGGCCGGCAAGAACCTGCAGCGGCGGCCCTTCCTCGCCGTAAGTCCCGCCGAGCTTGTCGATCTGCGCGAGCAGCAAGGCCTGGGGCGACGTGAGGCCCGTGGGCGCAATGGCCTCGTCGTAGAGTTGGCCTAAGCGTCGTGCGGCGCGGCGCAGCGACGTGTGCGTGCAGACCAGGTCGTCCGTCGTCTCGCCGGCACCTGCGCCGGCCTCCTCTGGCATCCGCACCATTGGGGATGATGGAAGCTTCCTTTTCATTCTCCCGAAATAGTTGAGGGCTGCACCATTGCAAAGAGCCGGACAGCCATCCAAATGATTTAGCACTCAACCAATAGGAGTGCAGCATGTCAGCTTCCAAGCCGGTCGCCGTTGTCACGGGCGCCTCGTCGGGCATCGGCGCCGTTTACGCCGAGCGCCTCGCCGCCCGCGGCCACGACCTTGTCCTGGTGGCACGCCGGGCTGGGCGCCTACGGGCGCTTTCGGCCAAGCTGTCGCAGGCCCACGGCACCAAGGTCGAGACTATCGAGGCCGACCTGACGGAGGAAGCGGGTCTTGCTCAGGTCGAACACATCCTGGCCACCAACCCCGACGTCTCGATGCTGGTGAACAATGCCGGCAACGGCAAGCTCGGTGCCACCGTCGCCATGTCCGACGCGGACGCTGCGGCCACGGTCGCGCTGAACGTCACGGCCCCCATGCGCCTGACCCGGGCGGTGCTGCCGCCGTTCCTGGCGCGCAACGCGGGTGCGGTCATCAACATCGCATCCGTCATGGCGCTGCACTCGCTGCCGATCACGTCGCTTTACAGCGGCACCAAGGCCTTCGTGCTGGCGTTCAGCCGTGGCATCCAGGAGGAGTTGGCAGGAACCGGGGTGCGGCTGCAGGTCGTTCTGCCCGCGGCCGTCGCCACCGAGTTCTACGACCAGGCCGGCATCCCGTTGTCCGCCTTCGACCCGGTCGTCGTCATGACGGCGGAGGACATGGTGGATGCGGCGCTGGCCGGCTTTGACGCGGGTGAGGCGGTCACGCTGCCGTCCGTCCACGACGGCGCCTTGTGGGAACGGCACGACGCCGCCCGCGCCGCCTTGTTCGGCGCGACGCAGAACGGCAAGCCGGCGCCCCGCTACCTGACAGCGCCTGCTGTTGCGGCCTGAACGGCGCAGTCAGCGGCGGCGGCGTTGGCCCGGACGCGTTTGGTGATCTCGCCGATGATACCCCGGCTGGCCCGGCCGGCGATCCGCTTGTGGATGTCACGGACGCTGAGGCCGGTGGAGGTGGCGAGCTGCGGCAGCGCTACCGTAAGGGCCAGGAGGACCAGCTCGGCGCGCTTGGCCTCGTGGTCAACGTCATCGTGCTCTGGAACACCATCTACATGGATGCTGCGCTGAACCGGCTCCGCGGTGAGGGCTACGACGTGCGCGACGAGGACGTGGCCCGGCTGTCGCCGCTCGGCTTCGACCACATCAACATGCTCGGCCGCTACGCCTTCACGCTGCCAGACACCGTCGCCCGCGGTGAGCTCAGGCCGCTTCGCGACCCCAGGATTGCCGACGACGAGGGCTGAATCGAACTTTCGGTTCCGCTGCTACCGGACCCCCAGCTTGCGGGCCGCCAGAACCAGCGGGGAAGCCGAACCCGCCAGCAAATACGGTGCCCATCAAATCCTGCGATTGATCCGAGCTTCCGGTATTGGCGACATCTCGTCCCTCCAGGCGGCGATGGAGCGGCAGGGGGCAGATCGGTTCATGCCATGTCCGCGGCGCGTTACGCGACGCCCAGGATCCGGATCAGCGCCAGACTGATCAGGCCCAGCACGACCAGCGACAGGGTGACGGCGGCGGTGACCCGGAGCCCGGCTTGTGCCACGACGCGCACGTCGACGCCCAACCCGAGCGCCGCCATCGACACCGTGGTTAGCAGGGCGGCCGTCGCCTTGATCGGCGGCAGCATGCCGGCCGGGATGGCCTCCGTCGAGCGCAGCGCCAGCACCACCAGGAAGCCCACGATGAACCACGGCACCAGCTCGTGCAGCGCCGGGCCGCCACGCGCTGGACGGTCGCCCGCCGTGACCGCTGGCGAGGGTTCGCCGGGCGCGTCGCGCAGCCGCCGCGTCAACAGCGACAGGCCAAGCACCACCGGCCCCAGCATCAGGACGCGCACCAGCTTGACCACGGTGCCGACTTGGTTGCTGAGCGCCCCGATCGGCAGCGTGGCGGCCAGGACCTGCGGCACCGCATACACAGTGAGGCCGGCCAGCACGCCGTACTGGGTCAGCGACAGCAGCAGCACCGGCACCAGGAGCGGCAGCAACAGCACGACGGCCACGCCCAGCACCGCAGTGAAGGCGATGGAGGACGCGACGTCATCGCCGTCGGCACCGATCACCGGCGCCACGGCCGCGATCGCCGAGTTGCCGCAGATCGAGTTGCCACATGCGACCAGGATGGCCATGCGCCGCGGCAGGCCGAGCAGGCGGCCAATGCCGTAGCTGGCCGCGATCGCGACGGCGACCACCAGCGCGATGCCGCCCAGCAGCGCGGGTCCGAGTGCGACGACCGTTCGTGCGCTGACCGAGGCGCCGAGCAGAACGACGGCGACCTCCAGCAGGATCCTGGCGCTGAACGCCACGCCGGGATGCCAGGGATCTCCGGGCGTCCAGACCGTACGGATGGCCACGCCCAGCAGGATCGCGAGCACCAGCGCCTCAAGGTAGGCCTGCCCCACGATCCTGACTTCGACCGCCTGGAGCGCGATCGCCAGCACGGTGATCAGGGCGCAGAGCGCGACGCCGGGCAACAGTTCAAGGGCAGAACGGGTGGGAGATGCGAGGATGGATTTGCCGGGCATGCGGCCAACCTGAACGTTCCGGCGTCATCCGACCAACGGACTGTTTCTATTGGAATGATCCTCCATGCAGATCAGACGATGTGGGGCGGATGAAGGAGTGGCCGTGCAGCGCTGGCGGCGCGGGCCCTACCGCCTCACGCCCTCTTCCGGTGATGTCCCCGCTCCGGCAAACGCTGCACCTCCGGCACAACCGCGACCGCCTCGTCCGGTGCCGTTTCCCCGCTCCTACGCCCAGCCCGATCTGCTTGGCCAGCAGGCTGCGCTTCTGCGCGTAGCTCGGCGCCACCATCGGGTAGTCCTGGGACAGACCCCATTTGCACGGTAGTCAGCCAGCGTCATGCCGTAGGCGCTTTGCAGGTGCCGCTTCAGCATTTTGAGCTTCTTCCCGTCCTCCAGGCAGATGATGTAGTCCGGAAATACCGACTGGCGTGGCGGCAGCGCCGGCGTGGGGGCCGTGGTCGTGGCTGGCTTGTCCGCTGGCTCAGGCGCGGATAGGGCTGCATGGACGTGATGGATTAGACTGGGCAGGGCGTCGGCCAGCACGGTGTTGCTGGCGCAGTACGCACTGACGATCTGCGCCGTCAGGGCCAGCAGGTCGGCGTTGTTAGGTCGGCCCAGGACGTGCGGCGACGCCTGCAGGCCGGAGAGCGGCCGCGGCGGTGGCCAGTCGCGCCGCGATCCGGTCCAGACCCGCGCGTGCGCAGGCCTCATCGTCGTCCTCGCCCGTCGGCCCGGACACCGAGATCACGCCGATCATCACCGGGCCGCGCATGATGGGGAGGGCGCCGGCATACTGGATCAGGTTTGGGTCGCCCTCGAACGGGGACGGGTGCGCGGGCAGCCTTCCGAGGCTCCTGCCGAAGTCGCGCGACGACATCCCCTTGTGCAGCACCGTGTAGGCCTTCCGCCGGTCGTACTCGAAGGAACTCGTCCTGGCGCCGTCCGCGGACAGGACGACTTTGGCCAGGCCATTGAGATCGACGATCTCGACCGTGACCGGTGATCCCCTCGCCGCGCAGGCGTCCAGGGCGGTCCGGCCAGCCTCGATCGCCAGGACCAGTGGGACGGACTTGAGGGGAGGGAGCTGTGGCAATGCCTCCGCCCTTGCAGCCCACGGCATCGAAATGGCCATCAACGCCGCCAACAAGGATCGCCTCAACAACCTGCTCCTGATCTTTCCATCAGCATTTGATCCTAGTGAGTCGATCCTGATCATCAAGGTAGGTGGACTGGCGCGGGAAGGACGGCTGGAACCGGCGCAGGACGTCACTCGGTCGGCTGGCTCAGGCAGCGCTGGGTGTGCAGTTGGTGCCGGTGGGCGAGGAGCTGGAGGACCGGTGGTGGTACTGGAAGGCCCTGAGTGCTGGGGTGCCGCGGCCGCGGGTGCGGTAGGAAGGGCGTCACTTTCTGTGGTTCAGCTTGACCGGCTGGCTTTGGTAGAAAGCACCGCCAACCATCACCGGGGTAAGCAACTTGCAGGACCGGCTGTTCCCCATCCCCACGGAGCGCCGCCTTCTGGAACTCGCTCGGTGGGTCATCGACGGCGGCAGGGACGTGTTCTTCGCCCACACCGATTTGTATGCCGACCTCCGCATCAGCGGCGACGATGCCTGGGAGCTGATCGAGCGCGTCCACTAGAGGATGATCCGATCGCTTAGGCTCACGGATCATCCTCTAGCTTTTTGTTCTGACGAGCATCTTTATCCGATCGAACGAGTCCGTTCGATCGGATGATGCTCTAGGTGTTCAGGACATCCTTCGTGGGGCTGAACCTCGGCGACTTCTTCCCCGGTGAACATGACCTGTCTGGGGGTACTGGCTGGGGACGGCGCCCGAAAAGCCTCCTGCCCTCAGATCATTCATCTTCGGTCACCTGCTGGTGGTCGTCGAACACGGCCACTGGTTCGAGCCTGAGACCTGCTGCCGAACGCCGTTCTGATAGATCAGGCACCTCCAGCCGCGGTTCATGAGTCGCTCATAATGATTTCCTCGCGTTGCGGTCACCATCCTGAGGTCGTCCCGGAACGACGGTCTTGGACGGGATTGCGGGCGGCGTCCTCAGGCCACGGCGGCGCGGTAACGGGCGGGCGTGACGCCAAGCTGGCGCCGGAAGGCCCGGGTCAGGTGGCCCTGGTCCGCGAAGCCGGCCTCGGCCGCCTCCCCGGCGGGGCGCCGGCCGGCCGCGAGCAGCCGCCGCGTCAGGCGCACGCGCCGCTGGAGCAGGTAGGCGTGTGGCGTCACCCCCACGGCATGCTTGAAGCCGCGCAGCAGCTGGAACCAGCTCACCCCGGACAGGTCGGCCAACTCGGCCAGGATGACCGGCCGCCCGGGGCCTCGGCCAGGCGGCGAAGGGCTCGGGCCACGGCGGGCGGCGGTCCGGACCGGGCCATGAGACGGGCGCCGTGACGGATCAGGAGGTGCGCGAGCATCCGCAGCATGCCCTCCTCCGGGACGAGGGGATCGAGGCCGTCAAGGAGGCGAACGACTGGATGAAGTGATCCGTGAGCAGAGGATCGCCAACAACCGGGCGGCCGATCTCCGTCCCGCTGCGCAGCTCCTCCGGTAGCGCTCGTGCCACGAGATCGGGATCGAGGTAGAGCATCCGCCAGGACCAGGCCTGGCCCTGCACCGGGTCGCCATCGTGCATCTCGCCGGGGTTGACGGTTATCACGTCGCCGGCAGCGGCCTCGACGGGGCCGATACCGTTTCAGGAGCGGTGGGCGCCGCTGTGCAGGACGCCGATGCCGAACTGGTCATGGGCATGCCGGGGGAAGGAACGGTCCGAGAGGAGCACGAACGCCTCGACACCGCGGATCGCGCATCGTCTGGGCTCTGCCCGGTGCAACCCGCCGGTCACCATCCCTTGCCCCCGATCCGCCGCACCAACCCGGCGATCGGACGGGACCCTGGTTTCGAGCGCAAGCTTCGGGACGCCACGGCATGCAACCTCCGGCACGATGATGGCGTCGATGGGAGATGCTTTCTTGAAGCCGAGCGCCGCGACTTGCGGCATAGCGGCATGAAGCCTATGACCGTGTCTCACGGAAAGTGATTACCAGCCGCTTTAATATGGCGTGAAACCAAACTTTGTCCCGCGTTTCACGAACGGTTACGATCTGTTGGGAGCGGGACCATGAACAGCGTCGGCCGACAAATCATTTCCGACCACGTCAGTCCCCAGCTGTTCGCCGCCAAGATGCCGCAGCTGCCGCTCATCACCAGCGACGCGCTGAACTGGCCCGACGTGACGGTCCAACATTATACCCTATCCCGCGGTAGGTTTGCCGTGCCGCCAGCGACCCATTGGCGGCTCGGCATGCACATGGGCGGCCCGCTGAAGGTGGAGGCGAGCTACGGCGACCGCCACCATGCGCAACGCTGGATGGAGCACGGGCACTTCAACTTCATCCCGGCCACGACCGACGCGCATTGGGAGTTCCTGGGCAAGCCCGACCTGCTGCTGGTGCATCTCAGCATGGAGCTCCTCAACCAGACCTTGGCCGAAATCTGCCCGCTCGATCCCAGCCGCGTCTCGATGCCGGGGCACCTGGCGGCCTCCGACAACACGGTGATCCAGCTGTCGCGGCTGCTGTTCGCGGAGGCCCACTCGGAGAACACCGGCACGCGGCTGTTCGCGGACGGGCTCGCTCGCGCGCTATCCGTTCATCTGCTGCGGCATTACTCGTCGCTCGCGGAGGTCCGGGACGAGGGGGCGCCGGTCCGCCTGACCGGCCGGACCGGGCGCGTCATCGACTTCATCCGGACCAACTTCGCCGATGACCTCTCGCTCGACCAACTCTCCGAGGTGGGCGGCATCAGCTCCTCGACGTTCGGACGGGCGTTCCGCGCGGCGACCGGGCTGACCCCGCATCGCTACCTGATCAAGGTGCGGGTCGAGGCCGCCTGTGACCTGCTCGAGCGTACGCGGCTTCCGATCACCGACATCGGGATGCGATGCGGGTTCGGGCAGCCCAGCCACTTTTCAACCATGTTCCGCCAGACGATCGGCATGACCCCGCGCGAGTATCGCCTGGCCCGCTGCACCTGATCCCCGACGCCGGAACTGACGACGCCGGGAAACCGCAAGTTGCCGCGATCGGACGAAAGAACGGCGGCTCCGGCCGGTCCATCTTCACGGGTATCGAAGGCCGCGCGGCACCTCGCAGCCTGGCCGGATACGACAAGGAGACAAGGACATGTCGGATTTCCTCGAGCGCCCGCAATCGCGCAACGCCCGGCTGCGGCAGCTGCTGCGGTCCCCGCCCGTGCTGGCCGTCGGTGCCCATGACGGGCTGTCCGCGCGGCTGGTCGAGCAGGCCGGCTTCGACGTCGTCTACATGGGCGGCTTCGCCACCACCGGCTCCCTGCTCGGCCGGCCCGACATGGCGCTACTGTCGGGCAGCGAGATGATCGAGAACGCCCGGCGCATGGCGCAGGCAGTCACCATCCCGATGATCGCAGATGCCGACACCGGCTACGGCAACGCGATCGACGTGATCCGCACGGTGCACGACTACGAGGCGAGCGGCGTGTCGGGCATCCACCTGGAGGACCAGAAGGCGCCCAAGCGCTGCGGCCACATGCAGGGCAAGGACGTGATCCCGGCTGGCGAGATGGTCGGCAAGCTGAAGGCAGCCGTCGCGGCGCGGTCCGACAAAGACTTCGTGATCATCGCCCGCACCGACAGCCTTGCGATCCACGGCGTCGACGAGGCGATCGACCGCGCGCTGCGCTACCGCGATGCAGGCGCGGACGTGCTCTGGGTCGAGGCGCCCAAGGACGAGGCGCAGCTGGCCGACATCGCCAAGCGACTGGAAGGCTGCACCGTCTGCCTCAACTGGCTCGAGAACGGCGTGACCCCGATGATCACCATGGAGAAGATCAAGGAGTATGGGTTCGGCCTCGTGCTCTACCCGATCGGCTCGGTGCTGACCCTCGTCAGCGCGCTTCGCGAGCATTACGCGAGCGTCCGCAGGAACGGCACGCCGCTCGATCGCGTCGGCCAGCTGCCGTCCTTCAGCGACTACACCAAGACGGTCGGCATCCAGGAGATCACGGAGCTGGCCAAGAAATTCGACGATGCGGATCGGGCGGCGCAGTCCTAAGCCGCCTTTCTCCCAATCTTGGCGAACAGTGGAGAGTAGCCGGTGGCAGCAAATCTTTCGCGTGTCCTGATCGGCAGGCACTTGGTCGATGGCGACATGGTTGCGGGTCAGGAAATCGCGCTCCGCCCCGACCAGGCCCTGTTGCAGGACGTGCTCGGCGTCATGGTGATGCTGGAGCTGGAGGCGATGCGGGCCGAGCGCGTCGCGGTGCCGCTGGCCGTCCAATACGTCGACCACAACCTGGTCGAGGCCGACAACCTGAACGCGGAGGAGCACCTGTTCCTCCGCTCCGCCTGCCGCAAATATGGAGTCTGGTACAGCCGGCCCGGCACCGGCATCAGCCACCCGACCCACATGCAGCGGTTCGGCAAGCCGGGCGACGTGCTGATCGGCTGCGACAGCCACACCGCGGCCGCCGGCAGCCTCGGCATGATCGCCTTCGGGGCCGGCGGCGCGGACGTCGCCCTGGCGATGCTGGGCAAGCCCGCCTTCATCCGGATGCCCGAGATTTGGGGCGTGCGCCTCACCGGCGCGTTGCCGGACTGGGTGAGCGCCAAGGACGTCGTGCTGGAGATGCTGCGCCGGCACGGCGTCGAAGGCGCGTTCGGCCGCATCATCGAGTACTACGGGCCGGGCCTCGCCTGTCTGTCGGCGATGGACCGGCACGTCATCGCCAATATGGGCGCCGAGATGGGTGCCACCACGACGGTGTTCCCATCCGACGAGCGCACGCGCGAGTTCCTGGGCAACGTGGGCCGCGCCGGCGACTGGCAGCCGCTCGCGGCGGAGCACGGCGCCGACTACGACCACCACGACGAGATCGACCTGTCCATGGTCGAGCCGATGATCGCAACGCCCAGCAGCCCGAGCAACGTGGTGCGCGTGCGCGACGTGCCGAAGGTGGACATCTACCAGAGCTATGTCGGCTCCTCGGCCAATCCGGGCTATCGGGACTACGCCGTTGCCGCCGCCATCGTCGCCGACCGCACGGTGCATGACCGCGTGTCGTTCGACATCAACCCGAGCACCCGCCAGGTGGTGCAGCAGCTGGTCGGCCAGGGCGACATGGCACGCCTGGTTGCGGCCGGCGCCAGGATCCACCAGCCAGGCTGCAACGGGTGCATCGGCATGGGGCAGGCGCCGGCGAAGGGCCGGCCGTCGTTGCGCACGGTGCCGCGCAACTTCCCGGGCCGGTCGGGCACGATCGAGGACGCGATCTACCTGTGCAGCCCGGAGACCGCCGCCGCCTCGGCGCTCACCGGCATGATCACCGATCCCCGCGACCTCGATATGGCCTATCCCCGCATCGTCGAGCCGGCCGGGCCGGACGCGGAGCAACTCAAGCTGGTGCCGCCGGGCAGCGAGGCGGAGGGCCGGGCGACGCGGCTCGAGAAGACCGAGAACATCGTCAGCCTGCCCGACCTTGACCGTCCCGAAGAGGACCTGTCGGTGACGGTCCTGCTGAGCCTCGGCGACAACGTCTCGACCGACGACATCGTGCCGGCTGGGACGCAGGTGATGCCGCACTGGTCCAACATCCCCAAGCTTACGCAATATGTGTTCCGCGACCTGGATGACAGGTACGAGACCAACGCCAAGGCGCTGCAGGACAAGGGGGCCCGGCACGCCATCGTCGCCGGCACGAACTACGGACAGGGCTCGAGCCGGGAGAATGCAGCCCTGGCGCCGCGCACGCTCGGGCTCGGTCTCGTCCTGGCAAAGAGCTTCGCCCGCATCCATTGGCAGAACCTGATCAACTTCGGGGTCCTGCCGCTGACCTTCGTCGATCCGGGTGACGCGGACCGGCTCAAGGTGGGCGAGACGCTCGCCATCAAGAAATTCAGCGATGCGCTTGCCGCCGGCCAGGAGATCGATGCGACGGTCGGCCAGGGCGGACGGACCATCAAGCTGAAGCACGACCTGTCCGAGCGGCAGGCGGCGCTGATCAAGGCTGGCGGGGTGATCAACTCGGTCCTGGATCAGCAGGACGCCGCCAGGCACTGACGTTCGCATCCATCGCCACGAGCCGTGGCACTCGTCCCGAATGTTCGTTTTGAAGGAAACACGATGCCGCAGACCAGTCTGGCCGAATATGTCGACGCCCTGGACAAGGCGGGCCTGCTCACGCGGATCACCGACGAGAAGCGCGTCGACGAGCTGCCGCGGCTGATGGAGGATAATCCCGACACCGCGATCCTGGTCGAGCACGTCAAGGACTGCAGGTTCCCGTTCTTCGCCAACGGCTATGGTGTTCGGCCGATGTACGCCCTCTCGCTCGACTGCGACGAGACCAAGGTCGGCCTCGAGATCGCGCGGCGCTCCGAGCTGCGCTTCAAGCCCGAGATGGTCGACACCGCGCCCTGCAAGGAGGTGATCATCAAGGGGGACGACATCGACCTCACGATGTTCCCGCTGTTCCATCATCACCCCAAGGACGGCCAAGCCTATCTCAACGACACCAACGTCGTCAGCCGTGATCCGACCACCAACGACATCGATCAGGGCATCTACCGGTTCATGTACCGGTCCAAGAACGAGCTGAACATCGACATGCGCAATGCAACCCATCGTGCGCGCATCGCCGCCGAGCAGTTTGGCGACAAGGGCAAGGACATGCCGATCGCGATACTGATCGGTGGACCGACCCTGGACAAGATCGCCTCCATGGTGAGCTGGCCCAACACGGACGATTGGGACGTGATGGGCGGCTTCTATGAGCATCCGGCCAAGCTGGTGAAGTGCGAGACGAGCGACCTCACCATCCCGGCCAACGCGGAGATCGTCATCGAGGGTCGCGTCATCACCAGCGAGGGCTGGGTGCACGACGAGGGTCCCTACGGCGAGTATACGGGGACGTACGGCGGCGGCTTGCCGAAGAACAACCGCTTCGTGGTCGACTGCATCACCCACCGCAAGGACGCGATCTACCAGTATGCGACGATCGGCGGCCTGCATCCCGGGCGCACCGACATGTCGGCGTTCCAGCCTGCGATCGAGGGCGACCTCTACCTGGCGCTGCAGCGCGCCGGCATCCTGGTACAGAACGTGTACCTGCCGCCGGGCGGCTGCTCGAACATCGGCTACGCGCAGATCAAGTGCCGTTCGGGCGGCGACGCCAAGCAGGCGCTGGCGATCATGCTTTCGGGCACGCGACAGTGGATGCCAAAGATCGCCTATGTGTTCGATGATGACGTCGACATCTACAACCCGGAGCGGGTGATGTGGGCGCAGGCATGGCGGTTCAACCCGGAGAAGGGGATCATGATCCTGCCCGGCATGAACATGCTGCCGCTCGACCCGAGCCTGGGCGCCGACGCACCGCCGGTCAGCGTGTTCAAGGCCGGGTTCGACTGCACCATCCCGGTCGCCAAGGGTGTGGACGTATTCTCCTACGCGGCCGCCGTCGTGTCCGAGCCGCTGGACGTCAGCAAGAACACGGGGTTGATGAGCGAGGATGAGATCGTCGAGAAGATGACAGCGATGATCAAGGAAAAGCCGCGTAATTGGCAGGAGATCATCAGCGAGTTCGCCACCCAACCTTATCCGGCCGTCTACCGCGCCTTTGGCCAGCTGCGTCCGAAGCTGGGCCGGATGGCGGACCAGCGGCCAGACTACCCATACACCTTCTCCGACACCGACTTCGTCAACGATCCGAAAGGCTGAGCGCCATGCGGTTCGGCGCGTTCCTCATGCCCACCCATGCGCCCGGAACCCCGGTGGCCCAAGGCCAGGCGTGGGACCTGGAGGAGCTGGAACGGCTTGATCGGCTGGGTTTCGAGGAGGCATGGATCGGAGAGCACTTCACCGCCGCCTGGGAGCCCTGCCCGGCGCCTGATCTGCTGATCGCCCAGGCGCTGCCGCGTACCCGCCGCATCCGCTTGGGCACCCTCGGCCACCTGTTGCCCTACCACCACCCGGTCGAGCTGGCGCACCGGGTCGCCTATCTCGATCACATGGCGCAGGGCCGCTTCGCGCTCGGCGTTGGCGTCAGCGCGCTGCCGACCGACCACGCGCTGTTCGGCGTCGACACCGCCGGTGGCCGCAACCGGCGCATGACGTTCGAGTCGATCGACATCATGACCCGGCTCTGGACCGAGGGTCCGAGCGACTACCAGGGCGAGTTCTGGAGCACGCGGGTGCCCGTCTCCGACCTGCCCGGGCTTGGCTACCACATGCGGCCGTTCCAGCGGCCGCACATGCCGATCGCGATCGCCGGGCTGACCCCCGGCTCGGAGAACCACAGGCTCGCCGGCGCCCGGGGCTATATCCCGGTCAGCCTCAGCGTCAGTCCGGACCCGGCGATGACCGCCCGGCACTGGGATGCGGTGGCCGCCGGCGCCGCCAGCGCCGGGCGCACGCCCGATCGCGGCGAGTGGCGCATCATCCGCGACGTCTACGTGGCGCCGACCGACGCGGAAGCCCGGCGGCTCGCCATCGACGGCATCATGGGGCGTTGCTGGCGGGAGTTCCTGCTGCCGGTCTATCTCGGCCTGGGGCTCGGGCCGATGCTGAAGGCTGATCCGGCGATGTCCGACGACGCGCTGACGTTGGACTACCTCGCTGACCAACTCTGGCTGGTCGGCTCGCCCGAGACCGTGGCACGGCGCATCAACGATCTGCAGAGCCGGGTGGGTGGCTTCGGGCACCTGCTCGCGGTCTCCTACGATGCGAGCGAGGAGCGCGCTGTCTGGGAGCGTAGCCTGCGCCTGATGATCGACGAGGTTCTGCCCGCCTGCGCGCCCGCTTGGGTGGCGGCGGCGGAATGAGCTACGTGGCCCTTGCGACCGATGCTTTCGACGCGGTGACGCACTTCTACGGCGAGCTGCTTGGCTTCCCGGTGGCCTCCGAGTGGGATCGGGCCACCGGCCGCGGCAAGCGGTTCGATTTGTCCGGTGGCCTGCGCCTGGAGATCCTGGACAACCGGCGCGAGCGGTCGCCCCTGCCGCTTGGCACGCCGGGCGACCGCGTGCACGTCGTGGTGGAGGTGAAGGACATCACGGCAGCCCGGCAGCGGATCGCGATCACGACGCCAGTGCCTGAAACAGTCTCGTGGGGCGCACGCCTGTTCCAGGTGCGTGATCCCGATGGTGTCGCGGTGACCTTCCTGCAGTGGGATGCGCCCGAGGAGGAGCGGGCATGAGGCGCCTGATCGTCGGCATCTCCGGCGCCAGTGGCACGATCTACGGCATAAGGCTGCTGGAGGTGTTGCGCGGCGTGCCTGATGTCGAGACGCACCTGGTGCTGAGCCCCGCGGCCCGCCGGACCATCCTGCTGGAGACCGATCGCGCCGTGGAGGAGGTGGAGGCGCTGGCCGACCGGATCTATCGGTCCAGCGACATCGCGGCGGCGATCTCGTCCGGCTCGTTCCGCCCGTCCGGCATGGTCGTGGCGCCCTGCTCGATGAAGACCGTCTCCGGCATCGCCACGTCGTTCTCCGACAACCTCCTGCTGCGCGCCGCCGATGTGGTGCTCAAGGAGCGCCGCCGCCTGCTGCTGCTGGTGCGCGAGACGCCGCTGCACCTGGGCCACCTCCGCCTGCTGGTGCAGGCGGCCGAGATCGGCGCCGTGATCATGCCGCCGATGCCGGCCTTCTATCACAGGCCGGCGACGCTCGCGGAGGTCGTCGATCAAACGGTCAACCGGGTTCTCGATATGCTCGATATCGAGTTGGACCTCGACCTATTCCCCCGGTGGCAGGGCCCGTCCCATGCACCGCGAGAGACCGTCGCGAGGCCGATAGGCCGCGACGCCCAGAACTTCGGACACCCCACAGAGGAGAGCATCAATGGCGAAGTCGTCCCATAGGGTCCGCGTGCACGCGGCACCTGCCAAGGTCTACGAGGCGCTGGCCACGAAGGACGGACTGAAGGGTTGGTTCACCTCAAAGATCGATGGCGAGGTGAAGCAAGGCCAGAGGATCACGATGTCCTTCGACGGCAAGGAGCCGTTCCACTGGCGCGTGACACAACTCAAGCCTGACGTCCAGGTAAGCTGGGCCTGCCTCGACGGGCCCGGCGCGGCCAAGGACACCACCGTCACCTACGTGCTGAAGGGGGAGGGCCCGGATCAGACGGTGATCGAGTGCGACCACGATGGGTGGCCGGAGGGGCACGAAGCGTTGGCGACCTGCAACACGCTGTGGGGAATGCTGATGCATCGGCTCAAGGACTTCTCGGAGTCCGGAAAGCCCAACCCCGCCTTTGACTAAACATTCCGCCACGTGGTCGGTAGGTTAGAGCATCATCCGATCGAGCGGACTCGTTCGATCGGATAAGGATGCTCGTCAAAACAACAAGCTAGAGGATGATCCGTGAGCCTAAGCGATCGGATCATCCTCTAGGTCACACGGTGCGGCGCCGCAGCCTGGTTTGCACGAGAGACAGGCGCGGTGCCGTCGAGCTCTTCCGGCTCATGAGCGCCACGTGTGGATCCCCCGGCCGCCATCGGCTCACACGATCGCCGACGAGACTTTGCTGAAACTGGTTCGGACCGTGCATGCGACCTCGCGTCAGACATATGTCGCCCCGCGAGTGCATGTCGATCTGCAGGTCCAAGGCGAGTGACATAGCCGTAAGCGGATTGCGTGGCTGATGCAGCAGGCTGGACTGGTGAAAACCAGTGAATTCGGTCAACACCTTGTTGACATCAGTTCGATGTCGGATCCCGACAGCTTCGAGGAGGGGTTGAACGATGTGATGCAAAGGCGCGACATCGTCGACTTTGGGGATCAAGCGCGACATGCAGTCTCGACGAGAACGGCTTTCCGAACTTGAGGACGAAAGCGACGACAACGGCTATAAGCTGACTTCACATTTCATCGGACCGCAGAATGCGGAGATGAGCATCGTTGAAGTTCAATCAACGTCTTCGGCTCTTATGGCGGTTGATTATAGGGTCGACGTAGAGGTGGTAGACCCTCAGCCTTACTATGTAAGGCGGCCGGTCCTGTCGCTCCATTCACGTGAACCCACGCCCGCTTTTGAGAGGCCGCGCCAGGTGCCTGAATGGCCGCGATGAGCGCATAGCGTTCATCATGCTTGCTTATCTGCCGCCATACCTTCCGAATTCCGGTCGTCCGACCAGCTCGAGTTGTTTAGCCTTGATAGCAGTCGCGAGCACTTGCAGGACCTGGCGCATGAACGCCTCGCTGAAGTGGCCGTAGGCGTGGACCGGCGGACCGTAGATGATTGGCTCGACGTGATACGACCAGCTCGCCGGCATGACGTGCTCCAGGTCGACGTCGCCGCCGCCTAGAGGATGATCCGATCGCTTAGGCTCACGGATCATCCTCTAGCTTGTTGTT
>CALMVO010000119.1 GCA_937873205.1 uncultured Acetobacteraceae bacterium | reverse complement strand
CGGTGCACCACGTCCAGTCCGCCGCGGCGGGGGGCGACGCCATCACCAACGCCAGCCTGCTCACCCGCACGCTGTTGCGTCGCATGGGCTACCGCAGCGAGAGCTACACCGAGCGGCCGCCAGCGGCGCTGGCGCACGAGCTACTTACGGTCGAGGCGATACCGCGCCAAGAAAGCTAAGTAATGATCCTGCGTCACTCCATGGGCTACGACCGCTTCCAGGAGCTGCTGGCGCTGCCGGCGCCCAAGGTGCTGCTCTACCACAACATCACGCCGACCGCGCTGCTGGCCCGCCACCCCTACCTCGCCCGCTACGCCGAGCTCGGCCGCGCCCAGCTCGCCGCCTGCCGCGGCGCCGTGCGGGCGGCGCTGGCCGACAGCGACTACAACGCCGTCGAGCTGCGCCGGCTCGGGCTGGCGCCGGTGCGGACCTGCACGCTGCTGTTCGACGTGGGCGGGCTGCGCGCCCGCGCCGCCGCGGCGGCCGCCATGGCGACGACGCGGGACGACCGGAGCGTGTTCACCCTGCTGTTCGTCGGCCGCATCAACGCCGCCAAGGGTCAGCGCGAGCTGGTACACGCCTATGCCGCCTTCCGCGCCCGCTTCGAGCGGCCGTCGCGCCTGGTGCTGGTCGGCCGCGACGACGGCCTGGGTGACCCGTTCCTGCAGGCGCTGCGCCGCGACATCGCTGCACTCGACCTGGACGCGCACGTGCATCTCACCGGCGGCATCGACGACGACGCGCTCGACCGACGCTACGCCGAGGCCGACCTCTACGTCTCGCTGAGCCGGCATGAAGGCTTCGGCGTGCCGCTGGTGGAGGCGATGGCGCACGGCGTGCCGGTGCTGGCCCTCGCCGGCGGCGCCGTCCCTTACACGCTGGCCGGCGCCGGGCGCCTCCTCGACGACGCGGCACCCTCGGTGGTCGCGGCGGCACTGCTGGAGCTGGCGCGCGACCCGGCGGCCCGTAACGCGCTGCGCGCCCGCGGCGCCGCACGCCTCGCCGACTTCGCGCTGGACCGGCAGCGCGCCGTGCTCGGCCAGGCGCTGCTGCGAGCCGGCGCAGCCCTACCCGACGAGCCGGAGCTGGCCGCCCGCCTCGACGCCAACCTACGGTTCTCGGTCGCAGGCCACGTCAACGGCAGCTATAGCCTGGCCGCCATCAACCGAGACCTGGCGCTGACGCTGGACGCCGCCCGCCCCGGCCGGGTGCGTCTGCTGCCGGTGGAGGGCGCCGCCACGCTCGACCTGTCCGGCGTCCCCGCCGCCCAGGCGGCCGCGATCGAGGCCCTGGCGCGCCGGCCGCCGCACGCGATTGGGCCGGAGCTGGTAATCAGCCAGCACTACCCGGTGCACGTGCCGCCGCATCCGGGCGACGTCGCGATGGCGCTGTTGTTCTGGGAGGAGAGCCTGCTGCCGGCGGCGACGATCGACATGCTGAACGCGAACTTCCGCGCCGTGGTCGCGCCGACCCGCTTCGTGCAGAGGGCGCTGCTGGAGTCGGGCCTGAGGGTCCCGGTCCGGGTGATCCCGCCGGCGCTGCGGCTGGAGCCGTTCCTGGCGCTGCGTCCCGGCCGCGAAACGGCCGCACCGGCGCCGGTGCACCGCTTCCTGCACGTCTCGTCCTGCTTCCCGCGCAAGGGCGTCGACGTGCTGCTGGCCGCCTGGGCCGCCGCCTTCCGCGCCGGCGACCCGGTGCGGCTGGTGATCAAGGGCTTCCCCAACCCGCACAACGAGGTCGCCGCCCTGCTGCGGGCGCTGCGGGAGGACGATCCCGACATCGCCCCGGTCGAGCTGATCGACCGCGACCTCGATGAGGCGGCGCTGCTCGGCCTCTACGTCGACGCCGACACCATGGTGCTGCCGAGCCGCGGCGAGGGCTACAACCTGCCCGCCGCCGAGGCGCTCGCCGCCGGCCTCCGCCTGATCGTCACCGGCGCCGGCGGCCACATGGACTTCTGCGCCGATGCCGACGGCCCGCGGCCAGGGGTGCGCCTGCTGCGCTGCCGTGCGGTGCCGTCCGGCAGCCACGTCGCCGTTGCGGGCTCGACATGGCTGGAGCCGGACCGCGACGACCTGGTCGCCGCCCTGCGCGAGGCGGCGGGCACGCCGGCCCAGGCGCTGCCGCCGCCACCGACCCCGTGGACGCCCTCCATGCTAGCCGGCTCCCTGGCGCGCTTCGCCGTCGCCTTGCTGACGGAGCCGCCACCCCCGCCGGGACGGATCGCCTGGGTCTCGACCTGGAACCTGCGCTGCGGCATTTCCGAGTACTCGCGGCACCTGCTGGCCGGCCTCGGCGACGATCCGGCCCGCCGCCGCATCCGCGTGCTCTGCGACGCGCGCACCCCCGCCGCGGTCTCGCACGATCCCGAAGACCGGTTCTGGCCCTGTTGGCATGTCGGCCAGGAGCGCACGCTGGAGCCCCTGGCGGCCGCGATCGCGGCCGACGATCCGGAGGCGGTGGTGGTGCAGCACCAGCCCGGGTTGCTGTCGTTCCGCACCCTGGCGGCGCTGGCGCTGCACCCCGCGCTGCGCGACCGCGTGCTGGTCGCGACCCTGCACAACACCCTCGACCTGGGCGACCTGCCCGAGGGCGACCGCGCTCCGGTTCTGGCCGGCCTGGCGGGGTTCGACCGGCTGCTGGTGCACACGGCCGCCGACCTCGACCGCCTCGCCGCCCTCGGACTTGACCGCAACGTGACCCTGCTGCCGCATGCGGTCGGGCCGTCGCGGCCCGGCCGGCCGCCGCGCGCCTGGCAGCCGGATGATGCGCCGGGGCCGCTGATCGGCTGCCACGGCTTCTTCCTGCCGGGCAAGGGCATCGATGTGCTGATCGAGGCGGTGGCCCTGATGGGCGGACGCTGGCCGCACCTCCGCCTGCTGCTGATGAACGCGGCCTACGACGCGGACGAATCGCGGGACGAGATCGCGCGCTGCCGCGCCCTGGCCAAGCGGCTCGGGATCGCCGACCGGGTCGCGTTCGTCAGCGAGTTCGCCGAGCACGGCGAGGCGCTGGACCGGCTTGCCACCTGCGACCTGCTGGCGCTGCCGTATCGGCCGTCGCGGGAGGCGGCCAGCGGCGCGGTGCGGGGTGCGCTCAACGCCGGTGTCCCGGTCGCGGTGACGCCGATCGCGCTATTCGAGGAGTTGGACCGCGCGGTGTTCCGCTTCGACGGCCCGGGCGCCGCCGACATCGCGCGTGGCCTGGATCGGCTGCTGAACGACGCCTCTCTGCGCGCGACGGTCCAGGACGCGGCGCAACGCTGGGTCGCAGGCCGGCAGTGGCCGGACGCGGCTCACCGGCTGCTTGGGCTGGTGGACGGTCTGATCGTGGCGCGTCGCTACGCCGGCTGACACGAAGAAGGCCCGCCGCCTCCTTGCGGAGACCAGCGGGCCCTGTCGTCCAGTCGAAATCAGACCGTGAAGATGGTGCCGTTCACGCCATTCGGGAAGAACCCGCCCATGGCCGTGCCCGGCACGTTGCTGCCATAGGCGATTGACAGCACTTGACTGGTCGTGCGGCGCGCGACCTGGCCGTTATAGTCGACGTTAGTGAAGTTGAACGGGTTGCTTTCGTAGTTGGTGCCGTTATCGAAGGTACCGCCCAACTCCGCCCGCAGCGCCGAGATCGCGTTGGTGACCGTCCCGCCCCCGACATCAGCGAGGAAGGAGCGGATCGCGCCGGCCTGATAGCTTTCCGCGCCGAGCAGGCCGGCGGCGTAAGAGACGTTGGCAGGTATCGTCAACAAGTCGGCCGCGCCGGCAAGCGCCGTGACGCACACATCCTCCAGGATGTAGGCGCCGACCATGAAGTTCACCTCGCTCGCGAACGGATTGAAGCTGCTGCCCAGACCGGCCGCGGCCGCCAGCGTGTTCCAGCTGTTGACCAGGTCGATCGTCGGCTCGGCGATCGCCACGCTGCCCAAAGCCTCGCGGATGAATTCCACGTGGGCAAGCTCATCGTTGGCGAGCTGCTGCGCATAGTAGGCAAGGGCCGGGGTCCGGAACGGCACCAGCGAGCCACCATTCGCTGTGCCCGCCTTCCCCGTGCCGGTGACGCTGGTAAAACTGCTCAACCCCTTGCCGGTCACTCCGCGCAAGTAATACTCGGCGCCGAGATACTCGAAGTTCAGGGCGAAGTTGAAGATGGCCTCGTCGTTGGCCGCGTTGGCAGTCGCTGCCTTCGCCGAGCGGCTGGCGAGCAGGCCGGCGGCCGTGATGCCGGCAAGTCCGAAGCCGGCACGGCGCATGACCACGCGGCGGCCGTTGGTCTCGAACTCCGCCGGCTCGGGAAGCGAACTTGCCTCGGGTTGATTGATCGTATCGAGCATGGAGCTATTCCCTGCGAGGTTTATGTCTATGGTCCGTCCTTAAACGGACCCGCGATCGGCGTGCGGATGAGGCTGGACGTCGTCTAGCCGGAGGAGCTGTTGAAGAGGCCGTTCACACCCACCGGGAAGAACAATCCCTTCGAGACCGTGGCTCCGGCCGCCGGCGCCGCGCCGTAGACGATGTTCAGCACCTGCTCGGTCGTGCGCCTGTAGACCTGCCCGTTGTAATCGACGTTGTTGAAGTTGTAGGGGTTGCCGGTTACGGCGGTGCCGTTGTCGTCCGCCGCGTTCGCGAGCTTGGCCCGCAGTGCCGAGATCGCGTTGGTGGCAACGCCCGCGCCGATCTGCGACAGGTAGCCGCGGATCGCGCCGGCATGGTAGCCCTCGGTCGCCAGCACGCTGGCGGCGTAGGCCAGGTTGGCCGGCGTCGTGAGCAACGAGGCAGCACCCGCATAGGCCGTCACGCCGACATCCTCGAAGATGTAGGCACCGAGGAGGAAATTGACCTCGTTCTCGAACGGGTTGAAGAGTTGGCCCTGCACGATCAGGCCCGCGGCGATGGCCAGGTTGGTGAAGCTGTCCACCAGATCGATCTCGGGCTCGGTGATCGCGGCTGATCCAAGCGCGTCGCGCAGGAACTTGACATGCGACAGCTCGTCGTTGGCGATCCGCAACGCATAGTAGGCGAGGGCGGGGTTCTGGAACGGGACCAGCGAGCCGCCGACCACGCCGCCAGGGGTCCCTACGGTCCCGGTGACCGAGGTGTACGTGGCCAGGGGCTGGCCGGTCGTCGCACGGAGATAATACTCCGCCTCCAGGTACTCGAGGTTGAGCGCGAAGTTCAGGATGTCGGCGTCGGTATAGGTCACCGTCTGGGCGGATGCGGCGGTGCTGGAGCCCATGACTCCCCCGGCTGTGCCGAGCGCCACGGCGCCTAGGCCAGCGCCCTTCATTACGCCGCGGCGGCTCAGGCCGCTGCCTCCAGCGGTTGCGGAAAGCATCTCGAGTTCAGCCATGTGAACGTCCCCATACGTAGTGATGCCCGACCCCAGCCCAATCCGAGGCAGGGTGGGTGGATGGCGTCCTGCGCCATTCGCATCACGATACGGGACGGCCGCCTTCCGGGATGCAGGGGCGCCCGTCAAATCAGGCTGCTTGTTATAAACAAACCGTGAGGCTAATCTCTGTTCAAGTTTATGAAGAAGGGCTAGTATTGCTTGACGCGTGCAGCGCGATGTCGGTTGGACCGGTTGGCGAACGTGGTTCAAGCCCGGGAGCAAGCCGGTAGATTCACCGGATGTTCCCGAGAGCCACGTCATACACCTCGGCGTTGCTCGTCCTGTTCTTCGCCAGCTATGCGCTGAGGCCCACCGCCGCCGACTTCCGCTCGCCGCACGTCGCGAGCTACGCCATCGCCGCCGCCCTCTTCGCCGCCTGCTACCAGGCGACGGCGCTGCCTCGGCTGGTCGAGCGGCCGACGATCCGGCTGGGTGACCGGCTGCGGCGGCGGATGCGGCCTCCGGCCGCCCTGATACCGGGTGCGTCCGGGGCCGAGGCGTAAGGGAAGGCTCAGCTGTGCAGATGACGGGCGTTGCGGACCAGACGGCGCTGCAGCGCTAGGCGCTCGGCGACGCTGCGCTCGGCGCTCGCCTGCGGCATCGCGCGCCCCGGCGTGAACAGGCGCTGTGCCGACTGCATCACCTGCACCTGATAGGCGGCATTGTACACCGCCGTGTGCGAGTGGTAGTTGCCGACCGCGCGCATCAGGTCACCCCGCGTCTCGTCGAGGTAGGTGCGCATGATCGCACCCGCCGCCGCCACGTTGTAGCAGGGTTCATTCCGCAGCCGCGTATAGACCGTGGCCACCGGCGTGTGGGTGTAGCGCGCCAGCGGCAGCAGCCAGATGGTGTTCACCTGCATCACGCCGAGATCCTCGGTCGCGTTGGCGTTCGCGTGCGCGAGGCCCGGGCTGCCGCCCTCGACCGCCTGGATCGACGGCAGCACGCGCGGCGGCAAGTGGTAGATCGAGGCGACCAGCGCCATGCAAGCCAGGTAGGGAACCGCCATCGCCGAAACCCTACCCCACCTTGCTCCGGCCCATGCCCTGGTTTCTAAAGACGGCGCCTTCCGCGGACCTGGGCAGGACCGTGGCCGCCTTTGTGTCAGAGGGTTCATGACCAGACAACGCCGCGACGACGGATTCACCCTGATCGAGTTGCTGGTGGTGATCGCCATCCTCGGCCTGCTGATCGCACTGGTGGCGCCGGCGGTGCTGAGCCAGCTCGGCAATGCCAAGGGCAAGATCGCCGCGCAGTCGATCGAGCGGCTCGACCAGATCCTCGACCTCTACAAGCTCGACGTCGGCAGCTACCCGAACACCGAGGACGGGCTGCAGGCGCTGATCACCAAGCCGTCCGACGCCGACAACTGGAGCGGCCCGTACGTGCACGGCAGCGGCCTGCCGGTCGATCCCTGGGGGCACGCCTTCACCTACCGCGAGCCGTCCGACCGCGACGGCCACGACTACGACCTCTGCTCCCCGGGCCCCACCGGCACCCCCGGCAGCAGCACCGAGATCTGCAACAAGTAGCCATCGCCGTGCCGCCGGCCTGGCTTCCCGGCTGGCTGCTGCCGCTGCTGGCGGCCCCCTTCGTCGGCAGCTTCCTGGGCGTGCTGATCGTGCGGCTGCCGGCCGGCCGGCCGGTGGCGATGGCCCGCTCGGCCTGCGACCGCTGCGGCGCCACGCTGGCCGCCCGCGATCTGATCCCGCTGGCGAGCTACGTTCTGCTGCGCGGCCGCTGCCGGCACTGCGGGGCGCCGATCGGCCGTTTCGCGCCGGCGGTCGAGCTCGCCGCACTGCTGGTCGCCGCCGTGGCCGTCACCGCCTCCCTGCTCCGCGGCGACGCGACCGCGCCCCTGGCCTGGCTCTGGTCGAGCTGCCTGCTCGGCTGGGACCTGCTGGCGCTGGCCTGCATCGACGGGCGCTGCCACCGGCTGCCCGACCCGCTGACCTTGCCGCTGCTGTTGCTGGGTCTCGCCGTCTGCGCCTGGCTGACGCCTGAGGATCTGGCCGGCCACGCCGCCGGCGCCGTCACCGGCTACGCCGTGTTCCGATTGGTCTCGCTCACCTACCGGCGGCTGCGCGGCCGCGACGGGCTCGGCGCCGGCGACGCCAAGCTGCTCGCCGCCGGCGGCGCCTGGCTCGGCATCGCCGCCCTGCCCATGCTGGTGCTGCTGGCCGCCCTCGCCACGCTGGCGACGGCGCTGGTCGCCGCCCGCGGCCGCTTGCGGGCGGAGCAGGCGGTGCCGTTCGGCCCCGGGCTCGCCGCCGCCATCTGGGGCATGTGGCTGGTGTCGTGAAGGCCAGGGGCGCTGCCCCTGGACCCCGCCAAAGGCTCGCCTTTGGAAACCATACTGAAAGTTAAGGGGTCTGGGGCCCGCGGCCCCAGCGGGGTCCAGGGGCGGAGCCCCTGGGCTTCCTATGCGTCCGCAAAGGCGCCCTGTTAGTATAGGGACATGGACAGCATCATCGATCCCACCGAGGCCCCGATCGATCGGCTCGGTCGCCTGCTGATCGAGACCGGCCGCTGCGACGCCCGCAGCCTGGATCGTGGCCGGCGCGCCGCCGAGGAGAGTGGCGGCCGCCTCGAGCTCATCCTGCTGCAGCTCGGCCTGGTCTCCGAGCGCGGCCTGGTGGACAGCTTCGCCGAGCTGCTCGGCCTGGCCGTCGTGCCGACCGACGGCTACCCGGTCGAGCCGATCCTGCCCGAGCGCCTGGCCGCCCGCTTCCTGCGCGACGTCCGCGCCCTGCCGATCGCGCACGAGCCGGGCCTTCTGACCGTGGCCTTCGCCGACCCGCTCGACCCGTTCCCCGCCGCCGCGATCGCGGCTGCCACCGGCTGTGCCATCGCCGCCGCCATCGCCGTCCCGATCGAGCTCGAGGCCGCCTTCGACCGGCTCTACCCGCGCGACGCCGCCGCCCCCCATGAGGGCGACGACGCCGTGCCGCTGGAGGAGGACGCCGAGCGGCTGAAGGACCTCGCCTCCGAGGCGCCGGTGATCCGGCTGGTCAACCAGATCATCTTCCGCGCCGTCGAGACCCGCGCGTCGGACATCCACATCGAGCCGTTCGAGGACCGCCTGCGGGTGCGCTACCGCTATGACGGCGTGCTGCACGAGATGGAGAGCCCGGCCCCCCGGCTGATCCCGGCGATCACGTCGCGCATCAAGATCATGGCCCGGCTCGACATCGCCGAGCGCCGGCTGCCGCAGGACGGCCGCATCAAGCTCGCCGTGCGCGGCCAGGAGATCGATTTCCGCGTCTCCACCGTCCCCTCGCTGCACGGCGAGACCGTCGTGCTGCGCGTGCTCGACCGCAACGCCGTCACCTTCGACTATGAGAAGCTGGGCCTTGCCCCGCAGGTGGTGCACCGGCTCGACGAGATGCTGGCCCTCCCCAACGGCATCGTGCTGGTCACCGGCCCTACCGGCTCCGGCAAGACCACCACGCTCTACACCGGCCTGCTGACGCTGAACGCCGTCACCCGCAAGGTGGTCACCGTCGAGGACCCGATCGAGTACCAGCTCCGCGGCATCAACCAGATCCAGATCAAGCCTCAGATCGGCCTCTCCTTCGCCGCCCTGCTGCGCTCGATCCTGCGCCAGGATCCGGACGTGATCATGGTCGGCGAGATCCGCGACCTCGAGACCGCGCAGATCGCCGTGCAGGCCGCACTCACCGGCCACCTGGTGCTGTCCACGCTGCACACCAACTCCGCCGCCGCCGCCATTACCCGGCTGCGCGACATGGGCGTCGAGGACTACCTGCTCACCGCCGTGCTGCGCGGCGTGATGGGCCAGCGCCTGGTGCGCCGGCTGTGCGACGTCTGCAAGCAGGAGGTCCCCGCCCCGCCCGAGCTGGTCAGCCGCTTCCGGCTCGACACCCGCACCGAGCGGCGGCCGATCACGCTGTTCCACGCGGTCGGCTGCGGCCAGTGCCGCCACACTGGCTACCGCGGCCGCCAGGCGATTGCCGAGTTCCTGGCCCCCGACGCCGAGATCGAGCGCCTGATCTTCGCCCGCACCGACCACTCCGCCATCGAGCGCGCCGCCATCTCGGCCGGCATGATCACCATGTTCGACGCCGGCCTCGACGCCGCCCTCGCCGGGACCACCACCATCGAAGAGGTGGCGCGGTCGATCAGGTCGGAGAACTAGGAACATGAGGGGGAAGGCCAGGGCTCTGCCCTGGACCCGCTGGGGCCGCGGGCCCCAGACCCCTTTACTTAGAAAATGGATTGCAAAGGCTCCGCCTTTGCTGGGGTCCAGGGGCAAAGCCCTTGGCCTTCCTCATGCCTGACTTCCGCTTCACCGCCCTCACCCCCGGCGGCGACACCGTCCGCGGCACCACCACCGCCGGCAGCGAGGCCGACGCGATCGCCTGGATCCGGCGCCAGGGCAACATCCCGATGCGCGCCGAGCCGGCCACCGGCGGCCTGCTGCAGACGGCGCTGCGCTTCGAGCTGACCGGCCTGAGCCGCCGCCACCTGCGCCGCCAGGAGGTCACCAACCTCACCCGCGAGCTCTCGGTGATGCTGGGCGCTGGCCAGGACCTCGACCGCGCCATGCGCTTCCTGGTCGAGACCGCGCCGAACCCGCGGGTGAAGTCCGTGCTCGACGGCCTGCGCGCCGCGGTGCGCGACGGCTCGACGCTGAACGCGGCGCTGGGCCGTCACCCCGACAGCTTCCCCCGCCTTTACGTGGGCCTGGTGCGGGCCGCCGAGGCCGGCGGCGACCTGGGCGCCACGCTGGACCGGCTGGCGACGCTGATGGAGCGCGAGCGCGCCCTGGTCAGCACGCTGCAGTCGGCGATGATCTACCCTTCCATGCTGGCGCTGGCCGCGATCGGCTCGATCGTGCTGCTGCTGACCCGGGTGCTGCCGCAGTTCGTGCCGCTGTTCCAGCAGAACGGTGCCCAGCTGCCACGCTCGACGCAACTGCTGATCGACGCCGGCGCCCTCCTGTCCGACTACGGCGTGCTGATGGTGATCGGGCTGGTGCTGCTGGCGGTGCTGGCGCGGCAGGGGCTGCGCCGCCCGGCGACGCGCCTGGTGGTGGACCGCACGCTGCTGCGGCTGCCGATCATCGGCCTTCTCACACGCGAGGTGCTGGCCGCGCGCTTCACCCGCACGCTGGGCACGCTGCTCGGCAACGGCGTGCCGCTGATCGCGGCCCTTGGGATCGTGCGCGACGTGATTGGCAACCTGGCCGTGCTGGGCGCGATCGACCGCGCCACCGAGAGCGCCAAGGGCGGCGCCGGCCTGTCCCGCACGCTGGACGAGGCCTCGATCCTGCCCGCCCGCGCGATCCATCTGCTGCGCCTGGGCGAGGAGACCGCGCAGCTCGGCCCGATGTCGCTGCGCGCCGCCGAGATCCACGAGGAGCAGGTCCGCATCCGCGTGCAGCGCTTGGTGGCCCTGCTGGTCCCGGTGATCACCGTGGTGATGGGCGCCGCCGTCGCCGGCATCGTCTCCTCGCTGCTGCTGGCGATGCTGAGCCTGAACGACCTGGCGCAATGAGAGAGCGATCAGCTGGTAGGATCAAAGTGACAGCCATGCATGTTGCTTGCGCATAAAATGCGCATAACCTGGCAGTCAGGAGGAGCGGTCTATGCCACGATCTGGATCGACCGCAGCGGCTGCGGGTTCACGCCGTCCGACCAACGTCACGCTACCCGAGGCTCTGCTCCGCGACGCACGGGATCTCGGCATCAACCTGTCCCAGGCTTGCGAACGCGGCTTGATTGCCGAGGTCGCGGCAAGTCGCCGGCAGCGATGGCTTGAGCAGAACCAGGCCGCCATCCAGGGCTACAACGAGCACGTGGCTCGGCACGGCCTGCCGCTTGTAGCCTACCGGCAGTTCTGATGGCCCGTCACGACGTGCATATCATGCCAGGCAGGGATGAAGGCTACGACGAAGGCTACGTGCTCGACGTCCAGGCCGAGCTGCTGTCGCACCTGGAGACGCGCGTCGTCGTGCCGTTGCTGCCGGAGGGAATGGCGCCGCCGGCAATCAGCGAACTGAACCCGGTCTTCGAGATCGAGGGAAGACCGTACGTGATGATGACCCAGGCCCTCAGTGCCGTGTCGAACCACGAGCTGAAGCGATCCGTCGCCTCTCTCACCGCGCAGAACGACGCCATCACCAAGGCGCTCGATCTTCTGCTCGTCGGCTTCTGAGAATGGCCGGAAGCCGCCGGTCCGCTTTCGGGCAAGATATATAGGAGAAGCGGACATCTGGTCTGCCGATCAGCCGATTACGCCGGTCCAGCTCGGCGGCAACGTCGTTCCGTTCAGTTACCGGTGGGTTTGACCCATAGCGGAAATGCTGCCGCACCTTCAGGGTTGAGTGAAAGTGAGGTCTCCACACTCCGCCGCACCGTATGAGCGGGACTCTAGCAGGTGATAAAGAAAAGCGGCAAGAATTTATCAGACTGACCGTTATCCCTAGCATTCCTGGTCGACACGCGATAAGATGCAAACTCACGCCGCGACGGAGACAAAGATGTCGACCACCGATGACAGTGACGTCCTCCCTCTAGATACCACCCCACCCACACCTCCACCATCAATCCGCGACCTCCTCGCATCTGTGGTCGAAGGGCAGGCCCGCACCCAGGCAATGGTGCAAGGGTTGGTGCAGCTAAACTTGGCAACCGCCAGGGCCACGTTCGCGGCGCTCGAACCAGGGCAGCAGGGCAAATTCTGCCGATCGCTTCGAGCCGACGGCGTTAGTGTCGAGAACCAAGCGGACCTTGTCGGGAAAAGCGTGCCGTCGGTGTATCGGTATCTGGCAAAGACTAAATCCTGAGAATTACTTGTGCAGCAACTAGCTTAGGACGCATAGGCGAAGCTCCATTCGCCGATGTCGTAGGACGCAACGGCAGATGCCGCGATTGCTTGTGCGTCCTAGAACTATATATCCGCTTTCCACTGAGCTCGGTTCTAGCACTTCAACCGGTGGAGGTTGGTCAACGGTCCCGCGGAGGCAAGTGTGGCCGACTCGGACAGTCCGGTTCGGAGGGGAGGCTGAGGAAAAGCGGACATCAGCTCACTCCGCATACCTGCAACAAGCAACTTGGTAGAATTGCGGTGTGCTCCCTCAACGTGCGGTCTCCAGCCTTGAGGGCGGTGACGGAGAACCTCTAATGAGCTCATTCACCGCTCGTTCCCTTGAGCGCCTTCGAACCGTAGAGTTGCTCGACCGTGGCGAACGGGAACCCTGTCTCTGCGGCATGCCGGACCTTGCGTTCCAAAACTTCTCGCAATGGAATGCCCCGTTCCAACGCGTCGTAGAAGTCCCGGCCCTCCATGCAGATCGCCTTCTTGCCCATCCCGAACGATATCAATCCCTCTTCCGTGAACCCGTGATAGCTGACAAACAGGCCGCGAGCCCACTGCGCTTTTCCGTCCAGCTTGCCGTGGAATGCATGGAGGTCCCGGTTCCCAATCCGATCCGCCACCCACTTGGCCTCGATAAGGTAAGTTTCGCCGTCCAGTACGAAGCTGCCATCAATTTGCTCGCCAACGTTGCGAAAGGGACTTCGGGGCTCAAGGCCGGATATAGCGAAGCACTTAGTGAGAAAACGCTCGAACTCGTAACCACGCTGCTGCGGGGGCAGGTTGCGGATCTCGTAGAGGTTAGTTCGGAGCTCCTGGATGACCTCCTGGGTGGGCCGCGAGACGAGAGGGTTCGGAGGCTGGACAGGAGCCCCGCCCTGGAGCTTGGCTACCAAGCGCTCGAACTTGACGTCGGCCCGTGGAACGGTGTCCGTCAGGTTCCAGCCCACAATGAGTTCCTTCCGGTGTGCCCACAGCGCCTGCAATGCCCTGAGGGCAACCCCATCATCCACCTTCCGCAGGAAGCAGCGGAGATGGCTCCCCTTGGAGGTGCCATCCTCCCCGAACACCGGATCATAGATGTCCATGTCCAGTTCGGCCGCGAAGAACTCGGAAAACGTCCGGTCGGAGAAGTCCAGGACGTAACCCCGGCCCCTGTAGAAATCCATTAGGTCGTCGATGACGCGGATATCTGTAGGCTTAAGCGAGCTGATGGCGACCTCCAGGCAACATGGCTTCCAGATATGAAACGTCGTTATCAAACTGCGGTCCAGGCTCAAAATGCCCAACTGATGCTCTCACAAGCTCAGTCCTACGATGGACTGCTACTCGCGTAGGACCAGGTGCTGATCCATCCTGAGGTACAGGTCGCTGTGCGAGTGACAGGAAACCGAGATCGATGGCGTGGAGATCGAATGGTGAGAGCAGTCCGTCGATCCCGGAGCGGCGGTGAAGGCGGTTCGGGGAGATGGCCGTGCGCCTTGCCAGGTTAACCGTCAGGAACTTCCGCAACTTTAGGGCGATCGAGATCACGCACGCCCGGCCATCCCACGCGCCCCATCCAGGCCTTCCAGCTTGCGATTTCGCTGCACCGTCGCCGTTGGGACAGCGTAGTCTCCGCCCCGAGCACCGCCGAGGCAGACCAACCGCATGCCGACCCGCCGCCACCGGACACCCCAGACGCAAAGATACCCGTCTCCCCCGGCCGCACCCCTAAGCCGGCCGTCATGCTCGACCGCCAACCCCGCCCGATCCGGGCAAGAACCAGTCGAATGAACGGCAATTCTCGGCGGGCGGGCATGACCGTCCAAGCGTCCGGAATGAACGCGATGCGGAAACCGATACTGTTGCGGTAAATCCTGGTCTCTGCTCAAGCTTGGCTGACGAGTTCGTCCAGTGCTCGGATCAGTCTTGCCCGGGAGTCCTCGTCAGCTAAGGCAGTGACCGGCTATCCCAGCCGCTCCACCGGCAGGGTGGCGAGATTGAACACGTCCATGACCACCAGCGTCCCCTCGATCATGAAGCGCGGCGCGAGGTAGTGCTCCCGAACGTTGGCTTGGCTGGCTAGGATCAGCGGCGCCACGAACCGTGTCTTGGCCCCCTCGAACCGGGTGCTCTGCAGCACCACCAGGTAGGGGACCGCCTCCCGCTGCCGCCCCGGGTTTCGCAGCACGTCGAATTGGCGCATGCGTCAGAGGGACGAGAACTCGTCGCTGAGGAGGCCGTGCGTTCGGTGGAAGACGTTCAGGCTGTCGATAACCTCGGCCACAGCGTCATCCTGCGCCCGTCGCCGCGTCTGCTCGCGGGTCACGAACTCCCCGAGCAGCCCTTCCAGCGTGCCGCTTAGGTTGCTCGTCAGCAACCGTGCCGTGCGAACCAGCTCCTCGTCCAGACTGACATTGGTTGGCCGCTTGGAGGCTGACCTCGCATGACCCATCATGTCCTCATGTGCACGGTATGCACATGGACATGGACTTCCTACGGCGGCGCGGCAAGCCTCTGTCCATTATCGCGGACGGGTCCGGATGCATAACGACACGGCAGGATGGCTACCTGCCGCCGATCCCTTCCAGATCATGTCCACCGTCACGCGCGGACTTACCGATCACGCGTTGCCGGCGCCCTGGCGCACCCGGAAAGACTCGAACTTCCAACCCCCAGATTCGTAGTCTGGTGCTCTATCCAATTGAGCTACGGGTGCCCGGCCAGTGGGGGCGGGATGTAGCGGATGCCTTTCCCGTCCGCAAGTCCCGGGCCGTGGCCCCGGGCCTGCCGCGTCAGCCGCCCAGCAGGCGGGTGATCCGATGCTCGGCCGGCCGCGTCAGCACCATCCGGGCGCGGCAGGCCGGCGTGCCGTAGGTACCGTCGATGTGGGTGCCGTCCGCCGCCAGCGTGCCCTCGAACACCATCGGCAGCGGCTTGTGGTTGATGTCCGTGAGCAGCATCTGCGCGTGCAGCCGCGCGCTGCCCGGCTTGCGATGGCCGTGCAGCACGAGCACGCCGCCCGACGGCAGGAACGACACGTCCTCGGAGCCCACCACCAGCCGCGCCGACAGCGGGCGCGGGCAGGTGCCGGCCTCGGTGACCAGGCGCCCGGCCCATTCGCCGACCGGGTCGCCCGGCGTGGCGGTGCCGCACCCGCAGACCAGCGCCGCCAGGGCGCCCGCCACGATCCGCGCGAGGGCAGGGGTGCAGCGGTCGCGCATCGTCGTGGCCCTCCTAGCCCTGGCCGGGCCCGGCCGGTATAGCAAGCCCGACCGATTTGGCGATCCCGCCGGCGCCCCGCCGGCCATCCGAAGGTCCACCACCATGAGCGAGCTCGAGGCCGTCCTGCACGAGGACCGGGTCCTGATCCTGGATTTCGGCAGCCAGGTGACCCAGCTCATCGCCCGCCGCGTCCGCGAGGGCGGCGTCTATTGCGAGATCTGGCCCTACAGCGTCGACCCCGCGCGGATCGTCGGCTTCGGCGCCCGCGGCGTCATCCTGTCCGGCGGCCCGGCCAGCGTGACCGAGGCTGCCGCCCCCCGCATCCCGGACGCGGTGTTCGCGCTGGGCGTGCCGGTGCTGGGCATCTGCTACGGCCAGCAGGCGATGTGCGCCCAACTCGGGGGCGCCGTCGAGACGCACGAGCACCGCGAGTTCGGCCGTGCCACCGTCGAGGTTCTGGAGGACAGTGCCCTGCTGCGCGGACCCTGGGCGCGCGGCGCCCGCGAGCGGGTCTGGATGAGCCACGGCGACCGCGTCACCCGCCTGCCGCCCGGCTTCCGCGCGGTGGCGGCGAGCGAGGGCGCGCCCTACGCCATCATCGCCGACGAGGCGCGCCGGCTCTACGGCGTGCAGTTCCACCCCGAGGTGGCGCACACCCCGCACGGCGCGGCCCTGCTGCGCGCCTTCACCCACGACGTCGCCGGCTGCGCCGGCCGCTGGACCATGGCCGGCTTCCGCGCCCTCGAGATCGAGCGCATCCGCGCGCAGGTCGGGCAGGGCCGGGTGATCTGCGGCCTGTCCGGCGGCGTCGACAGCTCGGTGGCCGCCGTGCTGATCCACGAGGCGATCGGCGAGCAGCTCACCTGCATCTTCGTCGACCACGGCATGCTCCGCGCCGGCGAGTCCGACGAGGTGGTGCGCACCTTCCGCGACCGCCACAACATCCGGCTGATCCACCGCGAAGCCGGCGACCTGTTCCTCGGCGCCCTGGCCGGCGTCACCGACCCCGAGACCAAGCGCAAGACCATCGGCCGCCTGTTCGTCGAGGTGTTCGAGGAGGAGGCCCACGCCCTGGGCGGCGCCGACTTCCTGGCCCAGGGCACGCTCTATCCGGACGTGATCGAGAGCGTGTCGCACACCGGCGGCCCGTCGGTGACCATCAAGAGCCACCACAACGTCGGCGGCCTGCCGGAGGCGATGCGCATGCGGCTGGTCGAGCCGCTGCGCGAGCTGTTCAAGGACGAGGTCCGCGTGCTCGGCCGCGAGCTCGGCCTGCCCGAGCATATCGTCGGCCGCCACCCATTCCCCGGCCCGGGCCTAGCGATCCGCATCCCCGGCGACATCGACCGCGAGAAGCTCGACCTGCTGCGCCGCGTCGACGCCGTCTTCCTCGACGAGATCCGCCGCGCCGGCCTCTACGACGCGATCTGGCAGGCCTTCGCGGTGCTGCTGCCGGTGCGCACCGTCGGCGTGATGGGCGACGGCCGCACCTACGACCAGGCCTGCGCGCTCCGCGCCGTCACCAGCACCGACGGCATGACGGCGGAGGTCTATCCGTTCGAGATGGACTTCCTCTGCCGCGTCGCCGGCCGCATCGTGAACGAGGTGCGCGGCATCAACCGGGTGACCTACGACATCACCTCGAAGCCGCCCGGCACCATCGAGTGGGAGTAGGGGTCGAACAAAGGCCGGTGATGGATGGTAAAAGCAAGGATGAATTGACCCGAGCCGGCCGCGAGGAAACCATGCCGCATCACCTTCAGGCCGGAGCCGGGGACACAGGATGTCGGAAGCCGTAATCTCGAGAAGACCGCCTATGGTCGCCCGAAGCCGCAGCCCGGAGCGCTGTTGACCGACGTCGGACCCGGCACGCCGTGCGGCGAGATATTGCGTCGCTATTGGCACCCGGTGGCGGCCTCGGCGACGGTGACCAGTCGGCCAAGCGAGGTCCGCATCCTCTGCGAGGACCTCATCCTCTTCCGCGACGGCTCCGGCCGGCCGGGCCTCCTCTACCCGCCGCGGAACGGTCGCCACCAGCCCGGTGCCGGGGAGCGTCGACACCATGACGGCGTAGCCCGGCGAGACCAGGGCGACATGGGGGGCGATGCCCAGCGTCTCCCATTTCCGCTCCGTCTGCATCCTGATCTCTGGGGCAGGCCGCATGATACAGTGTGGCAGGTGGTTGTAGCGCTCCGCCGTGAGCTCGCCATCTGGCTGGGGAGAGGCCTGGTCGATCAGGCAGACGAAATCGTCGTTCACGAGGAGGTGGCTTTTGATCCTGTCGCCGTGGCGATCGTCGACCACGCGAGCGCTGCCCTCTCCAGCGCCAGGAGGTCGATGTCGCCACGTTCCAGCGCGGCCATGTCGAAGGGCGTCGCACCCTGTACCTGAAGGCTGATCAGCGGCGCCTCGACCGCGAGGGTCTGCAACGTCTGCGGCAGCAGGACGAACGAGTGGTAATGCGGCATCGCCATGCGAAAGGTTCGCGCGGTCGTCGCGGGATCGAAGCTCGGCCGACCTGAACCAGCAACGGGTCGTCGAACTCCTGGCGAAGTCTCCGAAGGGAGTTGCTGACCGCCTGCTGGGTCACGCCGAGGCGCTCGGCCGCCCGCGTCACGCTGCGCTCGAGAAGCAGGACGTTCAGGACGCGCAACAGGTTCAGGTCCAGGCGATCAAAACGCATGGGCGCAGTGGAGGGGCAACCCCTCGTCCTTCGGAAGCCAGCGGGCTTTGGTCGCGGTCGCCGGGGTCATCATGCCTCCTCCCCCAACGGACCGACGACGATGGTCCCTTGACGGTCGAGGGTGCGGCATGCGCCGCTTCGGCCAGCCACGGTGGGCGATCGCCGCTGGACGTCAGGTCACGGCCGGCGCCGACGCCATGGTCGATGTCTAGGGCATCGCTGCCTCGTCTTCGCGCGGGTCGGCACGCCCGATCGAGGGATCGTCAGGGCCGGCGTGGGCCGGCGCACCGGCCGAACCAGGAAAGATGCCATGCCGAAACTCTTCGTGACCACGCGTGCGGGCGAGCAGAGGCAGATCGATGCCGGGATCGGTCTCTCGGTAATGGCGGTGATCCGCGAAGACACCGATGAGCTTTTGGCGCTGTGCGGCGGCTGCTGTTCGTGTGCGACCTGCCACGTCTACGTGGACGCGGCCGTCGCCCACCGCCTGCCGGCGATGAGCGAGGACGAGAACGAGCTGCTCGACATCTCGCGCCATCGCCGACCAACTTCGCGCCTGTCCTGCCAGATCCCGGTCACGCCGGATCTCGACGGGCTGGGCGTCACGATCGCGCCGGAAGACTGATCGATCATGTCA
>CALMVO010000118.1 GCA_937873205.1 uncultured Acetobacteraceae bacterium | reverse complement strand
GCGTCAGCAGCAGCGCGAAGAAGCCGAGGGGGTCATCGTTTATATTATCAAAAGGGCCGGGCTCTGCCCAGGCCCCCCGCGCCGGCGCGGGGGCGGACGGCCCCCGGCCACGACGTGGTGCCGTGGGCGACGGCGCTCGGCATCGCCGAGCGGGTGACGACGCCCGACTGCCGGGTGGCGCTGGTGAAGGACGGCGACCATCGGCTGTCGCGGCCGCAGGACGTGGCGCTGCTGCTGGAGACGGTGCACTCCCTGTGGTGACGGCCGCTTAATCTCCGGCCGCGAGGATGGCGGCGAGCCCCTCCCGATAGGTCGGATAGGTCCAGCGCCGGTGCAGCATCTCCTGGGTGACATGACTGGCCACCTTGCGGTTCTCGGCCCAGAAGCTGCGGCCCATCGGGCTCATCGCCGCCAGCGCCGCCTCCAGCGTCACCGCCGGCGGCGGCTCCCGGCCCAGCAGGCGCGCCGCCTCCGCGGCCACCACGGCGCTCTCCTCCGGCAGGTCGTCGCTGAGGTTGAGCACGCGCCGCGGCGGCCCGCCGCGCATGGCGGCCAGGGTGGCGCCGGCGATGTCGTCGCGGTGGATGCGGCCGAAGGCGTGGCCGGGGGCCACCACCCGGCGGCCCTCGCCGGCGCGCAGCCCGTCGAACAGGCTGCGGCCGGGGCCGTAGATGCCGGCGATCCGAAACAGGTCGAGGCGGCTGCCGACGGCCTCCGCCAGCACCCCCCAATCCTGCTCGGCCTGCAGCCGGCGGCGGCCGCGCGGCCCGGTCGGGGCCGGCGGCGTGCGTTCGTCGACCCAGCCGCCGCCGCGGTCGCCATAGACGCCGGTGGTGGAGAAGTAGCCGATCCAGCATGGCCGCGCTCGTCGCATTGCCGGACCCAGCAGCGCCAGGATCGGGTCACCGTCCTCGCCGGGCGGGGCGGAGACCAGCCAGTGCGTGGCCTGGCCCAGCAGCGCCGCCGCCGCCGCGGGCCGCACCACGGCGACGCCGTCGGGCGCCTCCGCGCCGTCCCGCCGGCTGGTGCCGGTGACCGCATAGCCGTCGCGGATCGCGAGCCCGGCCACCGCGCGCGCCGAGTAGCCGAGCCCGAAGATCAGCAGGTGACCGCTCATGGCGCCGGACGCGTCACGAGCCCGGCCGCCGCAGGGTTCCCGCTTGACCGGACACGCCGGAGATGTCGCAGACTGTCGTCGCCGTCATGACCCCATCCGTCATCCCATCCCTTGCCCGGCCGCAGCGCCTGCCCCGTCCGGGCCCGCGCCTGGCACTCGGCGCGCTCCTGGCGGTCGTCGCGGCGTTGCCCGCTTGGGCCAGCGCGCCGAACCATCCGCCCGCGCTGCAACGCCTGGCGAGGCTCGAGGCTCCGACGGCCCGGCACGTGCCTGCCGCCGGCGGCGGGCAACCGGCGACGAACCCGTGCCTGGCGCTGCTGGCCGACGACCCGGCAGCGGCGCTGGACTACGCGCAGGACTGGTCGCGGCATGGCGGCGGCAGCGACGCGGCGCAGTGCGCGGCCCTGTCCACGATGGCGGTCGGCAACCCGGCCGACGCCGCGGCGTCGCTGGATGGGCTGGCGGGCGAGCCCAGGCTACGGCCGGCGCGGCGGGCGGCCTTGGCCGACCAGGCGGCCCAGGCCTGGATGCTGGCCGCCAGGCCCGACCGGGCGCTGCTGGCGGCGCGTGTCGCCTCCGGCCTGGCCCCCGACGATCCCGACCTGCTGGTCGACCGCGCGCGTGCCGCCAATGCCGCCGGCCAGCCGGCCGAGGCGGTCACGGTGCTGGGCGCGATGCTGGCGGCGCATCCGGCCCGCGCCGACGCGCTGGTGGTCCGCGCCAGCGCCTACCGCGCGCTGAACCGGCTGGCGCAGGCGCACGCCGACGTCGAGGCAGCCTGCGCCGCGGCGCCGGACGCGCCAGACGCGCTGCTGGAACGTGGCGTGGTGCGGGAACGGCTGGGCGACCTGGACGGGGCGCGGCAGGACTGGACGCGGATCCTGTCGGTCTCGCCAGACGCGCGCGAGGCGGACCTGGCGCAGCAGGACCTGGCGCTGCTCGATGCCGGTCCGGAGGCGCGCTGACGGCACTCGGGTCCGCCTGGCGATCGGGGCGCGGGTTGTGCGCCGCGGGCGGGGCTGGGACACTCGCCGCGACGGCGGACAGGCTGGCACGGGATGATCGAGGATCGGCTGGAGGCTTGGGACGAGCAGGACGTGCCGGCGCTGGTGTCGGTGCGACGGCTGGGCGACGACCTGTTCCAGGGCCGCTACAACCAGGTCAACGTCAACCGGGTGCTGTTCGGCGGCCAGGTGCTGGGACAGTCGCTGTCGGCGGCCGCGGCGACCGTGACGGACCGGCCGCTGCACTCGATGCACGGCTATTTCCTGCGTCCCGGCCAGGTCGACCGGCCGGTGACCTACGCGGTCGAGCGCACGCGGGACGGGCGGTCGTTCTCGACCCGCCGTGTGACCGGGCTGCAGGGCGACAGCGTGATCTTCCATCTCGAGTGCTCGTTCCATCAGCCGGAAGCCGGCTGGGACCACCAGGTGGCGATGGCCGACGTGCCGCCGCCGGACGGGCTCGCCGAGATGCCGCTGGTCATCGACCGGGACCGGTCCGAGCTGGAGCGGCGGCTCCGCACCCGCGGGCCGACCAGCGGCATGATGGAGGCCCGGCCGGTGCTGCCCGATCCGCCTCTGAAGCAGCCTGGCCAGAATCGTCGACAGCTCTGGGTGCGGGTGCCGAGTGCCGCCGGCCACGACGATCCTGCGCTGCACCTGCAGATCCTGGCCTGGCTCAGCGACCACACGATCGGCATCTCGTCGATCGTGGAGCATGTCGGCCCGGACCCGCAGCGGAGGCTGTTCGGCGCCAGCATCGACCATGCGATGTGGTTCCACCGGCCGGTACGCACCGACGAATGGCTGCTCTACGACACCGACAGCCCGTCCGCCGTCGGCGGGATCGGCCTGTCGCGCGGCCTGATCCACGACCGCGCCGGCCGGCTGGTGGCGACGGTCGCCCAGGAGACGCTGCAGCGTTGGCTCGTGGACTAGGCTCAGGACCCTTTACGCGGCTCGACGTGATGTGATTCATAGGGGATCGG
>CALMVO010000117.1 GCA_937873205.1 uncultured Acetobacteraceae bacterium | reverse complement strand
ATCGTGGACGATCCCTTCGATTTCGGCCGCATCGCCGCGACCAACGCGCTGTCCGACATCTACGCGATGGGCGGCACACCGATCATGGCGCTGGCGATACTGGGCATGCCGGTCGGCCGGCTTGGGCTGGACAGCATCCGTGCCATCGTCGCCGGCGGGGCATCGGTGTGCGCCGAGGCCGGCATCCCGGTCGCGGGCGGGCACTCGATCGACAGCGCCGAGCCGCTCTACGGGCTGGTGGCGTTGGGTCTGGTGCATCCGAATCGGTTGCTGCGCAACAGCGGCGGGCAGCCGGGCGATCGGCTGATCCTGACCAAGCCGCTCGGTATCGGCATCTACGGCGCGGCGCTGAAGCAGGGTCGGCTCGACGCGGCGGGCTACGCGGCGATGATCGCGTCGGCAACGCAGCTGAACGGGGTGGGGACCAGACTGGCGGGACTGCCGGGCGTGCATGCGATGACCGACGTCACCGGCTTCGGGCTGCTCGGCCACGCCCTTGAGTTGTGCCGCGGCGCCGGGCTGCGGGCCCGCCTGTCCGCGGGGGACGTGCCGCTGCTGCCGGACATCGCCGCGATGGCCCAAGACGGGGTGCGGACGGGAGCCGCCGGCCGCAACTGGGCCAGCTACGGCGAGGCGGTCGAGGCTCCGGTGCCGGACTGGCAGCGCGATTTGCTGTGCGACCCGCAGACCAGCGGCGGGCTTCTCATCGCGGCGGCGGCCGATGCGGCGGAGGCGGTGCTGGCGATGGTCCACGCCGCGGGCCACCCGGCGGCGGCGATCGTCGGCACGCTGCATTCGGGAGCGCCCGGGATCGAAGTCGTCTGATGGACCAGCTCGCGAAGAGGATTGCACCGGACAGCGTGCTGCGGTTCCGGATCGACGGCATGCATTGCGCCTCCTGCGTGCGCCGCGTCGAGCAGGCGATGCTCGGCGTCGCCGGGGTGTCGTCGGCGTCGGCGGACAGCGTCGCCGGCCGCGCGGAGGCCGAGTTCGAGGGGCCGGCGCCTGAGGGCGTGGCGACCAGGCTGGCGGACGCGATCGCCGCCCTCGGGTTCCAGGTGCGGGACGAGACGCTGGAGATCGGCATCGACGGCATGCACTGCGCGTCCTGCGTGCGCCGGGTCGAGATAGCGGTCGCCGCGGTGCCGGGGGTGCGGGCGGCGGTCGCCAGCCTGATCGGCAACCGCGTCACCGTGACCCTGGCGGCGCGGCCGGGGGAGCATTCGGCGGAGGCCGCCATCGACGCGGCGATCCGCAGCGCCGGCAAGACGCCGCGCTTGCTAGCGGCACTCGCGGCGGAAGGGCCGACGCCGGAGCGGGCTGAGCAGACGCGCCTGCGCCGCGACCTGATGCTGGCCGCCTGCCTCACCGTGCCGCTGGTGCTGCTCGCGATGCTGGGGCCGATGTCGAGGTCGGGCGGATCGCGGCCGGCGGCGCTGCTGTCGCTGCTGCTGTCGACGGCGGTGCTGGCCGGGCCCGGGCGGCGCTTCGTGGTCGGCGGCGCCCGCACGTTGTGGCAGCGCGCGCCGGACATGGACGCGCTGGTGCTGCTCGGCACCGGTGCGGCCTGGCTGTTCTCGACCGTCGGCACGGTGCGGATGCTGTTGCGGCCAACCCTGGTGGCGCCGCTCTATTTCGAGGCGACGGCGGTCATCGTCACGCTGATCCTGGTTGGCCGGCTGCTCGAGGCCCACGCGCGCGGCCGGACCGGCGACGCCATCCGAGGCCTGCTGGAGCTGCAGCCGCGAACGGCGCAGGTCGAGCGCGAGGGCGGCCTGGTCGAGCTGCCGGTGGCGCTGATCGAGGCCGGCTGGCTGGTGCGCATCCGGCCCGGCGAGCGGCTGCCGGTCGATGGGATGGTGGTGGCCGGCCGGTCGCACGTCGACCAGTCGATGCTGACCGGAGAGCCGCTGCCGGTACTGCGCCAGCCGGGCGACTGCGTGGTCGGCGGCACGCTGAACGGCCAGGGCAGCCTCACGGTCCGTGCCGCCGAGGTTGGCGACCGCAGCGTGCTGGCCGGCATCGTGCGCATGGTCGAGACGGCGCAGTCGGCCAAGCTGCCGATCCAGGCGCTGCTGGACCGGGTGACGCAATGGTTCGTGCCGGCGATCATGGCCGCCGCAACCCTCACCTTCGCCGGCTGGATGCTGGCCGGCGCCGGTGTGGCGACGGCGCTGGTGTTCGCGGTCTCGGTGCTGATCATCGCTTGCCCGTGCGCGATGGGGCTGGCGACCCCGGTCTCGCTGGTGGTCGGCACCGGGCGGGCGGCCTCGGCCGGGGTCCTGTTCCGCCGGCCGGTGGTGCTGCAGCGCCTGGCGTCGGCGCGGCTGGTGGCGTTCGACAAGACCGGCACGCTCACGCTCGGCCGTCCGACCCTGACTGGCGTGACGCTGCGGCCCGGAGCTGACGAGGCGGAGGTGCTCGGGCTGGCGGCGTCGCTGGAGGCGCTGTCGGAGCATCCGCTCGGGCTCGCCCTTGTCGCGGCGGCGCGGACGCGGGGGATCGCGCTGCGGCCGGTGGAGGGTTTCGAGGCGCTGTCCGGGCTCGGCGTCGTCGGCCGGGTCGAGGGCCGGCGGGTGGCGGTGGGGTCGGCCCGGCTGATGATCCGCCAGGGGCTCGACCCGATGCCGTTCGAGGCGGACGCGGCGCGGATGGCGCGGCAGGGCGGCTCGCCGCTGCTGGTGGCTGTGGATGACGAGGTGCTGGCGCTGCTGGCGGTGGCCGACGCGCCGCGGCCGGGGGCCGCGGACGCCGTTCGGGCGCTGCGAGCGCGCGGCGTCGCCGTCGCGATGCTGACCGGCGACGACCGCCGCACCGCGTCGGCGTTGGCGGCGACGCTTGGCATCGACACCGTGCGGGCCGAGCTGCTGCCGACGGAGAAGCCGGCCGAGCTGCGGGCGCTGGGTCGTGGAACGGGAGCCCTGGTGTTCGTGGGCGACGGCGTCAACGACGCGCCGGCGCTGGCCGAGGCCGACGTCGGCATCGCATTCGGCGGCGGCACCGGCATCGCCATCGAGACCGCCAGCGTGGTGCTGATGTCGAACGACCCGGCCGCGGTGCTGACCGCGATCGTGCTGGCGCGGGCGGTGATGCGCAACATCCGGCAGAACCTGCTGTGGGCGTTCGGCTACAACGTGCTGCTGATCCCGGTGGCGGCGGGCGCGCTGTATCCCGCGACCGGGCTGGTGCTGTCGCCGATGCTGGCGGCGGGCGCGATGGCGCTGTCGAGTGTCGCCGTGCTGTCGAATGCGCTGCGGCTGCGGCGCACCAGGATCTCTTGAAGGCCAGGGGCTTTGCCCCTGGACCCCACCAGAGGCAGAGCCTCTGGACACCGTTCTTAAAAAAAGGTCCTAGGGCCGCCGGCCCTAGCGGGGTCGAGGGGCAGCGCCCTTGGCCTAGAACTGCCCGGCCAGCAGCGCGGCCGCAACGGCAAACCCGACCTCGCGGTTGCCGCGGAACAGAAGCAGACAGGATGCCGGCCGGGTGATGTCGAGCCGGACGGCCTGCCCGGCCAGCAGCAGTGCCGGCGGCAGCAGCATCGGCCAAAACGGCCAGCCGAGCCCGGCGCGCAGCCCCGCGAATGCCAGCGCCGCCATCGC
Source organism: uncultured Acetobacteraceae bacterium (assembly GCA_937873205.1). Classification (GTDB taxonomy): domain Bacteria; phylum Pseudomonadota; class Alphaproteobacteria; order Acetobacterales; family Acetobacteraceae; genus Lichenicola. Next base: position 37,720 of record CALMVO010000117.1, on the reverse strand, counting down.
CAGGCCGTAGCAGCCCCCGATGAAGCGACGCGGCCGGTCCTGCATCAGGCGCGAGGTCGACTTCACCCCGACCAGCACGTCGTCCTCAAGGTCCTGATAGCCGTAGATGGTGTCGAAGCCGAGGTCCCAGAGGATGGCGGCGGCGTAGAGGGCGAGCGCGGCACCGTCGAACCGGCCGCTGGCGGCGGCGTAGCCCATGGGGGCTCCGAAGCCGAAGGTGAAGCCCATCACCAGCTGCGGCCACCAGGTGACGCGCTTGGCCAGGGGATACAGCGCCACCAGGACGAGGACCCCCACCCCCAGCCCCCAGCACAGCCGGTTCAGCGACAGCAGCACGGCGAGCCCGGCCAGCAGCAGCAGCGCCAGGAACGCCAGCGCGTGCCGCATCCGCAGCACGCCCGAGGCCAGCGGCCGCCCGGCGGTGCGGGCGACGCGGCGGTCGATGTCGCGGTCCCACATGTCGTTGACGACGCAGCCGGCCGACCGCATCACCACGCTGCCGACCGCGAACAGCAGCAGCAGCCGCAGCCGCTGCACGGCCGGCACGCCGACCGGCAGCAGGATGCCCCAGGCTCCAGGCAGCAGCAGCAGCCAGATGCCGATCGGGCGGTCGAGCCGGGCCAGCAGCGCATAGGGCCGCCACACGGCCGGCAGGTGACGGATCCAGCCGGTGGCGACGATGTCGGTATGGGCCATCCGCCCCTGCTAGGAAGGCGGCATCACCAGGTCAACGGAGGAGCGCGTGCAGGACCTGCCGAGACTTCACGCCGATCCCGAGCAGGGCGAGCTGGCCGCGGGCGCAGCGCTGCCGATGCCGCCCGGCCAGGCGCACTATCTGGGCCACGTGATGCGCCGGCAGGCGGGCGACCCGGTGCGGCTGTTCAACGCGCGCGACGGCGAGTGGCGCGCACGCATCGAGACGCTGCGGAAGGACCGCGGCGGCTTCCGCATCGAGGCGATGCTGCGGCCGCCGGCGCCGGAGCCCGGTCCCACCCTGCTGTTCGCGCCGCTGAAGCGCGACGCCACCGACCTCGTGGTGCGGATGGCGACCGAGCTTGGCGCGTCGGGGCTGCAGCCGGTGATCACCGAGCGCACCAATACCGCGCGGATCAACGCGGACCGCTGGCGGGCGATCGCCACCGAGGCGGCGGAGCAGTGCGAGCGGCTGAGCCTGCCGGCGATCGCGGCGCCGCTGCATCTGCCCGACCTGCTCGGCGGCTGGGACCCGGACCGGCCGCTGCTGGCGGCGATCGAGCGCGCGGATGCCGGGACCATCGAAGGCTGGCGTGCCGCCGCTGGCGAGACATCGCCCCCCGCGCTGCTGATCGGGCCCGAGGGTGGCTTCTCGGCCGCCGAGCTGGCGCTGCTGCGGAGCCGGCCCGGCGTGATCGCGGTGACGCTGGGTGCCCGCATCCTGCGCGCCGAGACCGCGGCGCTGGCCGGCCTCGCCTGCCTGCTGTAGCGACCGCCCGGCGGGCCGAGGTTGCCGGTTCGCCGGCTGCGCCATAGACATCCACCACACCCGACGGGGCCGCGCTCGCGGCACCGCCTCCGCCTCCTAGGGATGCCCTCGCGCCGATGTCCAACCCCGGTGATCAGGACGACACGCCCATCGAGACGGTGGAGCAGCTCGGCGCCCACCTGGCTGCCGGCGCCAAGCCTCGCTCGGCCTGGCGGATCGGCACCGAGCACGAGAAGTTCGGGTTCCGGCTGCCCGGCCAGCCGGAACCGGCCTGGTCGCCGCCATCCTACGAGCCGCGCGGCATCGCCGGCCTGCTGGCCGCCTTCGCCGGACCGGACTGGGAGCCCATCCGCGACAACGGCGCGCTGATCGGACTGAAGGGGCTGGGCCCGAACGGCGGCGGCTCGCTGTCGCTGGAGCCGGCCGGCCAGTTCGAGCTGTCGGGCGCGCCGCTGGCCAGCCTGCACGATACCGAGGCCGAACTCCGTGCCCACGCCGCGGCGCTGCGGCCGATTGCCGACGCGCTTGGACTCGGCTTCGCGCCGCTGGGCTACCACCCGACCGGCCGCCGCGACGACATGCCGTTCATGCCGAAGAGCCGCTACGCCATCATGCGCCGCTACATGCCGCAGGTCGGCACGCTGGGCCTGGACATGATGCTGCGCACCTGCACCGTGCAGGTGAACCTCGATTACGCCTCAGAGGCCGACATGGCCGCCAAGCTGCGGGTCTCGCTGGCGCTGCAGCCGGTGGCGACCGCGCTGTTCGCCAACTCGCCGTTCCGCGAGGGCCGGCCGGACGGGCTGCTCTCGACCCGGGCCGAGGTCTGGACCGACACCGACAACCAGCGCAGCGGCATGCCGCCACTGTTCTTCGAGGACGGCTTCGGCTTCGGGCGCTATGTCGAGTGGGCGCTCGACGTGCCGATGTACTTCGTGAGCCGCGAGGGTCGGCTGATCGACGTCGCCGGCGGCTCGTTCCGCGACTGGATGGCAGGCCGGCAGCCGGCGCTCGCGGGCATCCGGCCGACGCTGGGCGATTTCGACGACCACCTGACCACGATCTTCACCGACGTGCGGCTGAAGCGCTTCCTCGAGATGCGCGGCGCTGATGCCGGCGGGATCCCGATGATGGTGGCGCAGTCGGCGCTGTGGGTGGGGCTGCTCTACGACGACGCGGCGCTGGCGGCGGCGACGGCCCTGGTGCGCGAGCGGCCCTGGGCCGACTACGCGGCGCTGCGGGCGCAGGTGCCGGCGAGGGGGCTGGACGCGCCCTGGGCCGGCGGCACCGTCCGCGCGCTCGCCGCCCGCATGGTCGACATCGCCGCGGACGGGCTTGTCGCCCGCGGCCTGGGCGAGGGCCGCCACCTGGAACCCTTGCTGCCGATCGTGCAGGGTGCCCCGAACCAGGCCGAGCACTGGCTGTCGCGGTATCACGGCGCCTGGCGCGGCGACGTCACGCGGATCTTCGCAGAGGCAGCGATCTGAATGTCCGGAGCATGAGCGGCCGGGCATCGAGGGTGCGGCTCCGCCTGCTCGAGACCTCCGACCTGCATATGTTCGTGCACGACTACGACTACTACCAGGACCGCCAGGACAACACCGTCGGGCTGGCGAAGGTCGCCACGCTGATCGCCGCGGCCCGCGCCGAGGCCGCGAACACCCTGCTGTTCGACAACGGCGACATCATCCAGGGCAACCCGCTCGGCGACTACATGGCGCTGTCCGGACACCTCTCGGCGGCACGCGGCCACCCGATGATCCGGGCGATGAACCGGCTTGGCTACGACGCCGCCACCATCGGCAACCACGAGTTCAACTACGGGCTCGAGTTCCTGGACGCCGTCCTCGGCGGCGCCGCCTTCCCGTTCGTCTGCGCCAACATCGAGACCGCCGCCGGAGCGTCCTTCCTGCCCCCCACGACCGTGCTGGAGCGCGACCTGGTGGACGAGGACGGCACCGTGCACCGGCTGCGCATCGGCGTGATCGGGCTGGTGACGCCGCAGATCATGATCTGGGACAAGGCTCGGCTGGAGGGACGGATCACCGCCGGCGACATTGTCGATGCGGCGGCGCGCCACGTGCCGGCGCTGCGACAAGGCTGCGACCTGGTCCTGGCCCTCTGCCATGCCGGCATCTCCGACGCGCCTCGCCGCGGCGGCGAGGAGAATGCGGCGCTCCATCTGGCCGCGGTGCCGGGCATCGACGCGATCTTCGCCGGCCACGCGCACCGCGTGTTCCCGGGCCCGGACTACGCAGCACTGGCCGGAGTCGACTGCGCGCGCGGCACGCTGGGCGGGGTGCCGGCGGTGATGCCGGGGTTCTGGGGCAGCCACCTCGGCATGATCGACCTGATGCTGGAACGCGATGCGGCGCCGGCCGCCGCCATGTCGGCCTGGCGGGTCGCCGACTTCCACGTCGAGGTCCGGCCGATCTACCGCCGGGCCGGACGCGACGCGCTGCCGCTCGCCGCCGCCGATCCAGCAGTGTTGGCCGATGTGACACCCGAACACCAGGCGACGCTGCGCTGGATGGAGCAGCCGGTCGGGCGCAGCACGGTCCCGATCAACACCTTCTTCTCGCTGCTCGGCAACGACGCGGCCCTGACGCTGGTGAACGATGCGCAGGCCTGGTACGCGCGCCCGCTGCTCGCCGCCACCGGTCATGCCGACCTGCCGCTGCTGTCGGCGGCATCGCCGTTCAAGGCCGGCGGCGCCGGACCGGACTCGTTTGTCGACATCCCGGCCGGCCCGCTCGACATGAAGGATATGGCCAACCTCTACATGTTCGCCAACACGATCTGCGCGCTCAAGGTCTCCGGCATCGAGTTGCACGAGTGGCTGGAACGCTCCTGCGCGGTCTTCAACCAGATCGACCCCGCCGACCCCAGCCCGCAGGAATTGGCGGCGCCGCGGGCGGCCAGCTACCTGTTCGACACCATCGCCGGCCTGACCTACGAGATCGACCTGTCGCAGCCCGCCCGCTACGACCGCGACGGCGTACTGGTGCGGCCCGACGCGCGCCGCATCGTGGCGCTGGCGCACCAAGGGCGCGCCGTGCTGCCGCAGGACAGCTTCATCGTGGTGACCAATAACTACCGCGCCGATGGCGGCGGCGCCTTTCCCGGCACCGGCGGCGGCCACCTGGTGCTGCAGGCGCCCGACCTCAACCGCGACGTGATCGTGCGCTACGTGATGCAGCATCCGGAGGTGACGCCGGTGCCGGCGCCGATCTGGCGGTTCCGCCTGCTCGGACGCCAGGTGACCCTGGCGTTCAACGGCACCGCGGAAACCGAGCGCCACCTGTCGCGGCAGCCCGGCGTGACGCGGCTCGGCGACGGCACCGGCGGCTTCATCCGCTACGGCCTCCGCCTCGGCTGATCCCGGCAGCCGGGACGCCGGCACGACCCTGCCCGCGCAATTCTTTCCGTGCTCGTATTGAGCCAAAGTATCATGGGGTCATCGCCGGCCGTACTGGTCATGACAGTGGAGACTCCATGCCGCGTTTGCCAATCGCGCTCGTCCTCTTGGCCATCGCGACGACCGCGCGAGCCCAACCGATTTTCAACCGCTCGGGCGATGTCGCCGCCCGCAACCTCACCGTGACCAGCCTGAACAGCGCCGCAACGATCGGCGGCACTAGCCTCGCCACCGTCGTCGCGCAGGCCGCCGCCGCCCTGCCGATGGCGCAGGTCAGCAGCGCCGCCCCATTGCCGAACCTGGCGCTGGCATCACGCACGTTGGCCAACCGCTTCTCCGACAGCCTGAACGTCCGCGATTACGGCGCCAAGTGCGACGGCAGCACCGACGACACCGCGGCGTTCCAGGCGGCGATCGCCGTCGCCACCGGCCAGATGCCCTCCGGCGGCACCGTCGCGCAGTTCGGGGCGATCGTCGGCGTCGGCCCGAACCGGAACGGCAGCGTCAGGATCGTGGTGCCGTCTGGCGCCTGCATCCTCGGCGCCACGCTCACCGCGAACCTGCTGTCGAACGGCGGCTTCGCCCTGGTCGGCGAAGGCACCTCGAACAGCGAGCTGGTCTGGACGAGTTCGGGCGACGGGCTCGACATCAACTTCGCCGCCAACGCTGCCGGCAACGACCTCGTCCACAACGGCAGCTATCTTGGGCAGGCGCTGTTCATCAAGGGATTGAAATTTGCCACCGCCGCCAACAACGCGACCAATCCCGGCATCGCCCTCAACATCCGCGGCATCCCGCTGGTGCTGTCGAACGTGGCGCCGACACAGGTGATCGAGGACGTGGCGTTCACCAACCGCGCCGGCTGGATCGGCAGCACCCAGGCCTGGGCCGTCGGCCTGAAGTTCACGGATCCGGACTTCCTGTTCATCAACCGCGCCATCGCGGTGGACCTCCGCCTGTCTCGCACCGCCGGCTTCGAGATCGTGAGCGATGCGCCCGCCGGTGGCACCGGCCACGGCAACATCATCTGCCAGGACTGCGCCAGCTACGGCGGCAGCCTGTTCTTCGACATCAGCGGCCGCGCGATCCAGGCAGTGTGGTTCGAGCGCCCATTCTGGGTCGAGACCGCGACCGGGATCACCTGGCTGTCCGCCGCGAACGCCACCAACGGCTCGCTGTCGATCCATGCCGCGTCCGGCGGCGCATCGGTCGCGGACGTGCACGTCGCCAACATCGGCACCGTATTCTCGCAAGGCGGGTTCTACTACAACATCAACCCGAGCACGACCTCGAACTGGTACGGCGTGTGGCTCAACGGCGTCGACTGGGTGAACGAAAGCGGTGACACGGTGACGGCGCCGGCGGCCGGCGCGCTCGGCACCACCTACAGCTCGTATGGCGTGACCATCGCCGGGGGCGCTGGGGGAATCTACGACCCGCTGCCCAGCATCATCAGCGACGTCAGCGTCGCCGGCGCCGATTACGGCTTCTCCGCCCAGGGCGCCAACGTGATGGTGAACAACGGGATCTGCGACCCGAACAGCAGCAACGGCCGCGGCACCACCTGCTTCCAGGATACCTACACCGGCACCGACGTCCGCTTCCATCCGCACTTCCTGCACATGGTGACGAAGGACAACTACATGTATGCCGAGGCAGGCCATGACACCGTGATCCACGGCTCCTACGGCCAGTTCTTCAGCGCCGGCTTCGAGCTCGGCATGCCCGGCATCGCGATCCCCGCAGTCGGCACCGGCGGCGCCGGCTTCATCGACTTCCACAGCGTCGCCCCGTCCGACGGCACCACCGCTACCCAGAACGACTATGACTGCCGCGAGACGATCGGCGGCGGCACCGTCGGCGTGTCCGGCCAAGGCACCCTCTACGATTACTGCGCGGGCGGCCTCGTCACCAACGGCGGCATCGTCGACAGCTCGTCGGTCCCGATCGCCGCGGCCAGCGGCGCCACCATCACCGCGACCGACAACACCAGCGGGCAGATCCTCGTCTGCACCTCGACCGGAACGACGCTGGCATCCCTGACCGAGGTGTTGCCGGCCAATCCGCGCCCCAAGCAGACCTTCCACGTGACCGCGGAATGCACGGTGACCGCGCTTACGGTGAACGGCGGCACATCGACGGCGGGCATCACGGCGACCGTACTCGGCGCGCCCGGCAGCATCGGCGCCACCACGCCGGTCACCTTCGTCTTTGACAACGACCGCAAACTCTGGACGCGCTGGTAACCATTTAAACAGCTTCGTGTTCACTCTGACCAATTAACGGTTCTTTAGGTCAGAGACCCTAGCGTCCTCCCACGATCAGGTCGCCCGTGCCAATTTTCGGCAGGCGGCAGTGGGAGCCGCCATGACTGCCAACACCGACGCCCAACCCAGCATCACGGCCAGCAGCAGCTCGACGATCATCGTCGGCAGCTCGCTCGATCTCGGCGACCTCGCCGACAGCGCCATCGCGGGTCCTCTGCTTGCCGACGGCGACGTCGGGCTCTACGGACACTTCTCGGGACTGGTCACGGCCTACGACGCCGGCGCCGAGCAGGCGGTGTTGTCGAGCTGGGCCGGCACCGGCGCCGGCGTGGTGGAGATCTCCCAGGACCTACCGACGGCGCTGATGTCGGTAACCATCCAGAACACCGGTACGACGCCGCTCGAACTGCCGGTCGGCACGCTGGTGCAGTCCGCCGGCGGCATCCAGTACCAGCTGGTGGAGATGCCGAGGCAGGCGACGGGCTGGACTGCCGGCGGCACCGGCGACGGTACGATGGGCCTCTACACCATCGCCGCCGGCGCCTCGCTGACGCTCGACGCGCAGGCCCTGCTCGACGGTCCGTCCGGCAACCTGCTGGCCAACCAGGTGACGACGGTGGTCGGCGCGAGCAACGCCGTCGTGACCGCCTCGCATTTGATCACCGCGGCCCCGCAATGGGCCGGCGGCACGCTCACGCTCACCAACACCACCGGCACGACGCAGACGATCTATTCCGGTGAGACCGTCCAGGGCAGCAACGGCACCTACGAGGTCGGCATCTCCTCCGACGTGCCCGGCTTCATCGCCACCGCGCCCGACGGCAGTGCCGGCCACTACCTGCTGGCGGCCGGCGCCACCGTCACCGTGCCGATCTATTCGACGGACGCGACCACGGCGACCGACCAGAACGGCATCATCGCGCAGGAGGATGCCCAGGACGCGCCCGCCAACTCCATCACCGGCACCGGCCTGCTGCCCGCCGGCGTCGAGATCGTGAGCTCCAGCGCACTCATCACCGAGGGTGTGACCACGCCGTCGCAGCAGGGCCATGTCGGTCCGCTCGGCACCGATTCCGGCTTTCTCACCGACAACATCGAGGGCTTCTTCACCGCTGGTCAGGGCTACGCGCCGACCGAAGCCGACGTCAACAGCTACAACGACTACATCTGGACACAGCAGGACCTCACCAACTGGGAGGCCTATGTCGACAACGCGCGGTCGCTGGGGATCCTGAACCTGGCCCCGATGATCTCGGAGTTCGAGACGGTCGATTTCGCGACCGCGCAGGCGACTGAATATGTGCGGGCCGCGGCGCTCTACAGCGGCGGCATCTCCTTCGACATGCCGCCCTGGTTCTTCCTGGCGCGCGAGACCGCCTATCAGCAGAGCACCGAAGACGAGATCAGGTGGGCGACCCAGAACGGGCTGCGCAGCTCGATCACCCTGTCGCCGGAGAGCGGAGACGACGAGAACTTCCTCGCCGACACGCAGAAGCTGGTCGCGATCCTGGCTGCGGCGGGCGCGCTGCCGACGCAGTTCGTCGTCAAGGATGGCGGCGTCACCGGTGGCGACGTGATCTACTCGGCGACCGACCCCAACTCGCTCAACAACGTCGCAAACTGGCTGTCCACCCTGACCCTCACGCCCTCCAACTCGGAGTCCGACCTCGAGGCGCGCGGCACTGCCAGCCGACCCGACGACCTCATGACCGGAGTGCAGCAGGGCGAGACCGTCACCGGCGCCGCCGCAGTGCGGCCCTTCACCGTGGCACAGCTGTTCGCCGAAACCGCCACCACGACCGCCACCCTTACCGAGACCATCGGTAACCCGGCGCTGGGCCGATTCATCACGGCAGCCGGCATCGGCAGCGTGTCCGCCGACGGCTCCACCTTCAGCCTCACCGGCACGTTCGCCCAGCTGACGTCGGGCCTGCAGGCCCTGACCTTCGAGGCGGCCCCGACGGCGCTCGGCAGCACCAGCCTCACGACGACGATCGTCGACGCGGCAGGGACCATCACCGGCAGCACCGCGCTCACGGTGCACAACCCACTGGTCCTGTCCGGTGCTGCATCCGCCGTCACCGCCACCGGCGCGATCTGGGCCGAGCCGGCGGTCGTGCTGTCGGCAGGTGCCGACACCGCCTCGCTGACCGCCACCATCACGCTGTCCGATCCGGCGCTGGGCCGGATCTGGAATACGGGGACCGCATCGGTGTCCGCCGACGGCAGCGTCGTCACCCTCAGCGGCTCGGCCGCCTCGATCCAGGCCGTCGTCAACCAGACCCTGTTCGTTCCGCAGACGGGAGTCTCGGGCAGCGAGACCGAGACGGTGTCCGTCACCGACGGGACCCAGACGGTGTCCTCGGCCACGGCGATCGCCGTCGAGCCGGCGACGAGCATCGCCGTCAGCAACGTCCCGGTCAGCTACGTCTCCGCACCCTTCGTCCTCGATGCGCCCTATCAGGACGTCATCCTCACCGATGCCGGCAGCCCGTCCGCGATCATGGACATCATCGTGGCGCTATCAGGCGGTCCCGCCACCCTGATCGCTGGCGACGGCGGCGTGCTGGCCTCGAACGGACTCTCCTACAGCCTCAGTGGCACCGCGGCCGAGCTTCAGGCGGCGCTGCGCGTCCTGCGACTGTCGGTGCCCGCTACCGCCTCGGCATCGACCGAAACGCTGACGCTCAACCTCAATGGCCGGATCGCGACCACGACTCTCGACATCGCCTCGACCGATACCGTGTTCAGCGGCGCCACGGACACCACGGATGGCCTCTATGCCGCCAGCGGCATCGCGGCGCCGCTGCTGGCCACCGGCAAGGTCGGGCTGCTCGACGACTATAACGGCCTGACGGCCGCCCTCATCACCGGCACCAGCGCCAGCCTGCAGGCGGAATGGGCAGGCACCGCATCCGGGATCTACGGCTACAGCGAGGGCAGCGACGTCGCGCAGCAGACCATCACGATCAGGAACACCGGCACGTCGGCCATCACGGTGCCGGTGGGAACCCTCGCCGCGACCGCATCCGGCGTGCAGTTCCAGGTGATCCAATATGTCGCCGGCAACACGAACTGGTCGGCTGGCAGCACCGGCGACGGAACGCTGGGCACCTACACCATCGCCGCCGGCAGTTCTCTCGCGGTTCCGGTGGAGGCGCTGGCACAGGGCTATGCCGGCAACGTCGCCTCCAACGCCATCACCCAGCTTGCCGGCACCATCGCGAACGCCGTCATCACCGGCTCCGCGCCCAGTCTGCTGGCGACCGAATATGCCGGCGGCACGGTCACGCTCACCAACACGACGAACAGTCAGATCGTCGTCTACGAGGGCACAACCGTCAGCAACGCCAGCGGCACCTATGCGATCGGCAATGATCCGACGGCGGCCTTCTATGTCGCGCGTGAGCCCGACGACAGCGTCGGCGTCTATGCCATCGCGCCCGGCGGCAGCACCACCGTGCCGATCTTCGGCACCGACGCGCAGTCCGCCACGGCCACGGTCGCGTTGACCCAGATCTTGGCGCAGACCACGGGCGTCGCCAACACCATCAGCAGCAGCCAGCTGCCAGCCGGGGTCAGCATCACCACGTCGAGCACCATCGGGCTGACCGGTCCGACAGACGCCGCTGGGGGCGCCACCTGGGGTGGATGGGGCGCCAATACCGGGGTGCTGAGCGACCGCGGCTACGGCAGCTTCCTGACCGAGCAGGGGTTCACGCCATCGGAGGCCAACACGAACCTCAACCTCACAACCGAGTTCACCAATGCCGATCTCGTGTCCTGGGACGGTTACGTCGACACGCTGCGGGCCCTCGGGATCCTGAACGTGGCCGCGCAGGTCAACACGCCGACCCTGGTCCTCGATATCTCGACTTCGGATGCGACGGCGAACCTGCGCAGTGCCGCACTCTATGGCGGCGGTCTCGACATCGACATCGATCCGACCAGCCTGCTGAACCTGGGTGCGCCGGCGCTCGCGGCCACGGTAGACGATATCAGATGGGCAGCGGCGAACGGGCTGCGCAGCACGCTGACGTTGCGCGACTACGACGACGCCAGCTTCATGCAGGCGACCCAGACGCTGCTGACCCGGTTGCAGACGGCTGGCGTCCTGCCGAGCCAAGTCGTCGTGAGCGGCTCGCCCAGCATCGTGACCCCTGACGAAAACGACACGGCAAATGCGGCGGCACAGTATGTCGCCAGCCTCAGCCTGACGCCCAGCGCCTCGGAGTCCGGTCTTGCGACCACCGGCCGACCGGCGGTCGACCTGATCATGACGGGCGTGAAGCCGACGGAGGCCCTGAACAGCGGCACCTTTGCGTCGCCACTGGGCGGTGTGCAGGTATTCGCCGAAAGCACCACGGACCTGCTGACCGCGATCGTCGCCCTCGACGGTACCAGCCTGGGCACGCTCACGACCAGCGCCCCCGGCACGGTCTCTGCCGATGGATCGACCATCACCTTCTCCGGTACCTCCGCAGCCGTCGAAACGGATCTGGCCGCCGTCACCTTCCTCCCGGGTGCGGGCGTGTCCGGCACGGCGGAGCTCGGCCTTGCCATCTCCGACCAGAGCGGCGCCATCCAGGCTCAGACGGCGCTCAACATTACCGATATTGGCCGGCCTGCACCGCTGTCGGTCGCAGTACCGGACAGCGGCGCCGGCACCGTCGCAATCTCAATCGCGGCCGAACCGCAGGATGTGCTCACCGCCACCGCTGGCGGCACGGTGCAGAACGGCAGCTTCCAGGTGTTAGGGACCGCCGCGACCGACGCCGCCGCTTTGGGCGGGTTACGGATCGACACCGGTGCCAGCCTGGCGCCGGCAAACCTGGCGATCTCGCTGTCGGGCACCCCCGTCAGCTTCACCGATAGCGGATCCGGCCAGGACGCCATCCTGTCCGCCGGCGGCAACGACATCCATACCGGAAGCGGCACCACCATCGTCCAGGCGGGGCTCGGCGACACCATCTCCGCCGGCGCCGGCGGCGTCTCGGTCAGCGGCGCGCAGTCCTTCACCTTCCTTGGCGGCAGCAGCGCCAACGACAGCATCATTGGCGGCGCTGGCGGCGGCAGCTTCACCGCCGGCTCCGGTGGCCGCTCACTGCTGATCGCCGGAACCGGCAGCACGACGCTCCATGCGGCGGGTGGCAACGATACGCTGATCGGCGGCGGACAGACGATGTCGTATGGCGCTGCCGGGCAGGCCACGGTGCTCTACGCGAGTGGCGGCGATACGCTCGTCGGGGCCGACGGCTCGACTCTGATCGGCCCAGCCAGCGGCGGCGCCACGCTACAGGCGCAGTCCGGCAACGAGACCGTTTTGGGCGGTGCAGGTGCCGCGAGCGTCACCGGCGGCGCCGGCGACCTCGCGGTCACGTTCGGCAGCGGCAACGTGTCGGTCACAGGTGGATCCGGCTCCGAGACGTTCACCGCGGGCATGAACGGCCGCGACACCATCACGGCAGGCACCGGCAACGAGATGCTCTTTCTCCAGAGCGGAGTTTCGACGGGTGCACAGATCACCGTCAACGATTTCAACCTGAACCTCGATTCGGTCACGCTGACCGGTTATGCGATCACGCTCGAGCAGTTCCTGCAAAGCCAGACGCCGACGGCCGGCGGGACGATGCTGAGCCTGCCGGACGGAACCACGATCACCCTGAACGGTATCTCGCACATCACGGCGTCCTGACGATGCGGAATGCTAAGCCCAGGAGTTCCGGTCGCTCGGACCCGCATCTAGCGCTCGACCTGCCGGCCGATGTCGTCCATATTGCTGCGATGCGGCAACCAAAGTCGCTTCACTCCCAAAGGAATGACACAGCCCGTGAGAGTTCTTGTCACCGGCGGGGCCGGTTTTGTGGGCAGTCACGTGGTCTGGGCGTTGCACGATCGTGGCGACGAGGTGGTGGTCTACGACAACCTGCGCCAGGGTCATCGAGAGGCGCTGCCGACCTCGGTCGAACTGGTCGAAGCCGAACTCGCGGACGAAACGACGTTGGACGCCACGCTGGGCCGGGGGCGCTGGGACGGTGTACTACATTTCGCAGCGCTGTCCCTGGTCGGGGAGAGCATGCAGCGGCCGTTCCACTATCTCACGGAAAACGGCGGTCTCGGCATCCGGCTGATCGACGCCTGCGTGCGGCACAAGGTCGGCCGCTTCATCCTGTCTTCGACCGCAGCCCTGTTCGGCAATCCGGAAACCCTGCCGATCACCGAGACCACCCGGATCGATCCGGGCTCGCCCTACGGCGAGAGCAAGCTGATGATCGAGCGGACGCTGTACTGGGCGGACCGCATCCATAGGCTGCGCTACGCCTGCCTGCGCTACTTCAATGCGGCCGGCGCGGATGCCGATGGACGGTCCGGCGAGGACCATCGCCCGGAGACGCACCTCATCCCGCTGGTGATCGATGCGGCACTCGGGCTGCGGCCGGAGATCACGGTGTTCGGCAACGACTACCCGACGCCGGATGGGACCTGCATCCGGGACTACGTTCACGTCTCGGACCTGGCGCAGGCCCACCTGGCGGCACTCGCCAAGCTGCAGGATGGCAGCGTCACCTACAATCTCGGCAGCGGCACCGGGAACTCGGTCCTGGAGGTGATCCGCAGCGTCGAGCGCGTGAGCGGGCGCTCCGTGCCGATGCGGGTCGTCGGCCGACGGCCAGGCGATCCTGCGGTGCTGGTGGCAAGCTCCGAACTGATCCGGTCGCAGACCGGCTGGGCACCGCGCTTTACCCAACTGGACGATATCGTCGCCAGTGCCCTGGCCTGGCGTCGTCGCAACCCGAACGGTTACGGCAACGCCGCCTAGCCAGCGGCGCGGTTGACGATAGGCGGGCGGCTGCTAGGGTCGCACGGCCGGCCGGCGGGTTGATAGCCGCTCGACGTCTCGGAGGCATGGCACTGTTGTCGGGCAATCGAGCGTGAGCGGCTGTGTCGACGTATACGGCTACGCCGTGTCGACCGGAGGCTGGCTGCTATGCGGCTGGGCGCCCCCCCTGTCTGGACAGGCGGTCTCCGGCGAATGCGGCGTCTCGCTGGTCTTCGAGAACGGCAGCGTCGGCGGGGAGGGACTGGTCGCGCAGGTCCTGCGCGACGATCTAGGCGATCTCGGCTTCGGGGTCCTGGTGCATGTGCCCGGTTCCTGCCCCTCGCTGGGACGGCTGATCTCGGCGATCGTCGGTGGCGACGGTGGCAGCGTCACGATGCAGACCACCGCCGAGCTGACCCGCGCCGACGACGGCGCGCTTCTCGACATCCTGCAGGTTCAGCGTCTGATATCGGCCGATGCGGACGGCGACCGGATCCGGGTTGTCATGCAGCGGCCCGGCTTCAGCGGCCGCGACACGCTGGGGCAGTTCGAGGGTCAACTCGCATTCCAGATCGACGAGGCGATCCGTTATGGCGGGTCCGGCATGCTGCTGAACGGCTGGCTGCTGGAGGCGCCGAGGGGAATCCGGCAGATCAGGTTGCGCAGCGGACGGCGCTCGACGCCGGTGGCACTTGGCGCCGCAGTGCGGACGGAGCGGCCGGACGTGATCGCCAAGTACGGCGCGGCCTTGCGCAGCCACAGGGTCTCGTGCGGCTTCATCGTGGCACTCGCCGATTGTCTGGAGCCGGGCGAAGCCGCCTATGTCGAGATCGAGGTCGCCAGCGGCGAGATCGGGTTCCTGCCGATCCGCCCGTCGGTGCTGCGCGGCCTGGCCGCGATCCGCAACACGCTCTCCAACCTGTCGCCGCGCTACGACGAGGTGCAGCGGACCTTCGACATCATTGGGCCGGCCCTGCGGCTGCTGAACCAGGAGCGGTTGGCCGGGCCACGCTCCCACCGCGAGATCGTCTTCGGCGCGCCGCCAACCAACCCGGACTGCTCCGTGATCGTGCCGCTCCACGGCCGGATCGATTATGCCGAAGTGCAGGTCGCGCTGTTGGCGCGGGACGGCTTCGGCCAACGGCACGAAGTGATCTACGTGGTCGATGATCCGCCGGCCGCCGCCGCGGTCCTGCGGCTCGCCGACTCGCTGTTCCGGCGTTTCGGCCTGCCCCTGCGGCTGCTGCTCCCGAACGAGAATGTCGGATTCGCGCCGGCCTGCAACGCTGGGCTCGACATCGCCCGTGGCCGGCACATCTGCTTCCTGAACTCGGACGTGTTCGGTCTGCAGCCGGATTGGCTGGATCGACTGCTCGCGACGCTGCGCGGGCGGCCCGATCTCGGGATCGTGGGCCCGCTGCTGCTGTTCGAGGACGGGACCATCCAGCACCAGGGCATGCGCTATGACCGGCTGCCGGAGTTCGGCCATTGGCTGTTTCCGGTCCATCCCGGCAAGGGGAGCCGGCCGGTCCCCGGTCGCGGGCTGGTCGTGCATCCCGCGATCACCGGCGCCTGCATGGTACTGTCGCGGCAGCTGGCGCTCGATCTGGAGGGTTTTGACGAGCGCTACGTGATCGGCGACTTCGAGGATTCCGACCTGTGCCTGCGCGCGCGCCGGCGCGGCGTCAGCGTGGCGGTCGATCATGGCGTGTCGCTGATCCATCTGGAGCGCAAGTCGCAAGCCTCCGGTGCGGAGGCATGGCGCTCGAACGTTACCCTCTACAACGCGTGGCTGCACCAGGCAGCCTGGGCTGCGCAGCTCTCGGCGGATGCCGGGCAGGATTGGCAGGACGAGCGGGGCCCATGCGGGTCCTGATCACCTCGCACAGTCATCCACGGGTGCAGAATGGCGGCTCCGAGGTGGCGTCGCATGCGCTGTTCGAGCGGCTGCGCGCCTGCGGCGACGTCGAGGCCTGGTATTTGGGCTGCACGCGCAGCACCGCGTTCCAGCGCGCCGGCCAGTCGATCACCCAGCCGTTCAGCGAGCGCGACTACCTCTACACAGTGGGCGAGTTCGAGGATTTCAAGTTCGCCAACCGTGACACCGGCTTCGCGCGCGACTTCCGGCTCCTGCTGCGGACGTTGCGGCCGGACATCGTCCATTTCCACCACTACGTGAACTCCGGCCTCGAGGCATTTGCGTGCGTACGCGAACAGCTTCCGGACGCGAAGATCGTGTTGACGCTGCATGAGCTGCTGGCGATCTGCCATCAGCAGGGGCAGATGGTGACCAGGCCCGACGGCAATCTCTGCCGCCGCTCCGGACCGATCGAATGCAATCGCTGCTTTCCGGAAGTCCAGCCATCGGATTTCTTTCTGCGCACGGTCTATATCAGGCACTTCATGGGCTGGGTCGACAGGTTCGTCTCGCCAAGCCATTTCCTGGCGCAACGCTACGTCGAGTGGGGATTACCGGAACACGGTATCGACGTCATCGAGAACGTGGCGCGGGAGACCGCCAAGACGTCCGCGATGTTGCGACCGCCGCGGTCGCCCGGTGACCTGACGACGCTGCGGGTCGGTTTCTTCGGCCAGATCTCGATGCTGAAGGGCATCGAGGTCGTGATAGAGGCGGCGACGCTCCTGGAGCGGGAGGGCCGCACCGACATCCTGTTCTCGGTGCATGGCGACGACAGCAATCAGCCGGCCGTGTTCCGCTCGACGTTTCGAACGCAGGTCGCGGCATTTGGCGACAACATCGTATTCCGGGGCGCCTATGAGAACAGCGAGGTCGATGCGCTGATGGCCGATGTCGACATCGTGCTGGTGCCATCGGTCTGGTGGGAGAACTCACCGGTCGTGATCCAGGAAGCGCTGCGCAACGGCCGGCCGGTGATCTGCTCCGATATCGGCGGGATGGCGGAGAAGGTTATATCAGGCCAGACTGGGCTGCATTTCCCCGTCGGCGACGCGCGCGCGCTGGCCGGAGTGCTGAAGGCGCTGGCTGCCGACCCGGAGCTCCGGCAGGCGCTGCTGCGGGGAGTGGCCGAGCGGCGCCAGGACGACGCGTTTGACGCCCACCTGCAGCTCTACCGCGGCCTGCTCCAGGCCAGGGAGCAGGGATGACGGCGGGTTTGCGGTTCCATCGCCGGCACCGCCTTGGTAAGCTCCTGCCGCTGCATCCGGAGTGTGACGAGCGATGTCGATGATGCCGCCGGCGACCCAGTCAACCCACGGCTGCATCGACTTCCTGTCCTATTCGGCCAGCCTGGACGGCTGGCTGGCAGGCGGCTGGATCGACCTGTCGTGGGACGATCGGGACGAGCCGCCCGCGTACATCCTCGAGTTCGGCGAGACCAAAGTCGAGGGCGAGGCGGTCGTTTGCGTATTCCCGCGTCCCGACGTGCGCAAGATCGGCGTCGGCGTGCTGCTGTTCATGCCGGGCGTGTCGCAGCGCGCGGATGCATTCCAGGATGCGATCCTGATCCGGGACGGACGTCGCTTCCGCCTGACCGCGTCCGAGCCGCTCGATCGTCCAACCGAGTTCGAGGCCATCGCCCGCACCAAGAGCCTGATCAGCAGCGCGATGCGGTCAAGCCGTCGTGCGCACCTGCTCCGGCTGCTGAACCGGCCGACCTTCGCCGGCCACGACACGCTCGACACCCTGCAGCCGCCGGTGTTCCTGGAACTCGATGCCGCCTGCCTATGCCCGCCGGCCGGGCTGCTGCTGCGAGGCTGGTTCATAGACCCGTTCCGGAGCGTCGCCAGCATCAGGATACGGTGCGGCGCCGAGAGCCGACTGCTGGACACCGACCACTGGATCCGCATCCCGCGTGCCGACGTGCGGCAGGGCTTCTCCAAGCAGTTCGGCGGGCTGATCGACGAGTGCGGCTTTCTGGCCTTCGTCGGCGACGTCTACTCGCCTGGCGAGACCGTCTATTTCGAGGTGCAGGGTAGACTTGGGGACGTCGCCTTCAAGCGCGTGGCGCAGGTTCGGAGCGCTGGCGTCGACACCATCAAGGAGACGCTGAGCAACCTCGAGCTCCGCTACGACGAGTTGGCGCGCGGCTACGACCACGTGCTCGGGCCGGCGGTCGCGGCGATGAACGACTTCCGCCTGATGGAGGCGGTCGACTACAAGGAGATGACGTTCGGCGACAGCCCGGCCCATCCGCGCTGCTCGATCATCGTTCCGCTCTATGGCCGGATCGATTTCATGGAGCTGCAGCTAGCCTTCTTCTCGCGCACGCTCGGCCGCCACCATGAAATCATCTACGTGTTGGACGACCCCACCATCCTGCGCGCCACCGAGGCCCTGGCGACCTCTTGCATCGCGCGGTTCAGGCTGCCTTTCCGGCTGGTAACGCTGGCCTCGAACGTGGGCTACGCACCCGCCAACAATGTCGGACTGAAGCTCGCACGCGGCGACTACGTGTGCTTCCTGAACTCCGACGTGTTCCCAAAGACGCCCGGCTGGCTGGACAGCATGGTCGCCGTCGCCGACGCGCGACCGGAGGTCGGCGTGGTTGGCGCAATGCTGGTGTTCGAGGACGAGACGGTCCAGCACGAGGGCGTGGCATTCGAGGTCCTGCCGGAATTCGCGGGGTGGAACTTCAGCCTGCATCCGCGCAAAGGCCGCTACCCAAGCGAGGATGAAAGCGTGCAGGAGGTCGAGGCGGTGACCGGCGCCTGCCTGATGATGCCGATGGCGCTGGCACGCGAGGTCGGCGGCTTCGACGAGGGCTACGTGATCGGCGATTTCGAGGATGTCGACCTGTGCCTGAAGGCGCGCGAACGCGGCCGGATCTGCGTGGTCGATCGCTCCGCCCGGCTCTACCATCTGGAGCGGCAATCGCAGGGCGGCCAGCAATCCTCCTGGCGACTCAACCTCACGCTCTACAATGCCTGGCGGTTCCAGAAACGCTGGCCGCCGGCGGCGCTGGAGCAGCTGGCGCAGGGGGAGTCGGAAGGTAGGGCGAAAAAGGCAGAGTTGGCGGGGGCGGCCGAATGATGGATGCGCCGTACGAGCTGCATGGGGAGCCGGTTCGGGCCATGCGGCCATCGCTGCCGAGCGTGCTGGTAATGACGCACAGCCATCCGAAGCTCACCCGTGGCGGTGCCGAGATCTCGGCGTTCACCCTGTTCCGCGAACTGCGAGCGCGCGGCGGAAAGGCCTGGCTGCTCGGCTGCTCGAGCCCGAAGAGCGAGGTGCGACTGGGGGCGACGCTGACGCAGCCCTATGGGCCGGACGACTACGTTTATCACCCGAACGCCGCCTTCGACTACTTCAAGTTCGCGAACCCCGACCCGCAATTTCCCAAGGTTATCGAGGAGCTGGTCGCCGAGCTGAAGCCGGACATCGTGCACTCGCACCATTTCGTGCGTTTCGGCGTTGAGATGTTCGCGGCGATCCGGCGTGGCTGGCCAAAGACTCGGATCGTGCTCAGCCTCCACGAGTACCTGGCCATTTGCAACCATCATGGCCAGATGATGAAGACCAAGACTTTCAGGCTCTGCGAGAAGGACAGCTACGCGGCCTGCGCAGCCTGTTTTCCACAGCATGGCGAGCGCGACTTCTTTCTCCGCAAGCGCTACCTGCAGATGTTCTTCGATGATGTCGACCTGTTCATCTCGCCGAGCCACTTCCTGGCAGAGCGGTTCCGCAACTGGGGGCTGCCGGCGTCGAAGCTGGCCGTGCTGGAGAACATGCCGCCCGAGCGCGACGGCAGCACCGCCGATGCCTGGGTGCCGCCGGCGGTGTTGCCGCCGCCGGTCGAGGTGGCCAAGCTGGCCTTCAAGCCGAAGCCGTCGCGTACGGCATCGGCAAAGCGCCTCGGCGGCGATGAGGTGTCGCTGGCGGACGGCGCCGAAGACGCAGCGGCGACGGGTGCTGCCCTGCCCTCGCTGAACTTTGGTTTCTTCGGTCAGATGTCGCCGCTCAAGGGCATCACGGTGCTGATGGATGCGGCGCGGCGCTTGACCGACCTCGGGATCAGGAACGTCGTCATCGAGATCTACGGCGATTATTCGAGCCAGCCGCTCGAGTTCCAGAAGGTGGTCGAGGAGGCGCTCGAGGAGGCGGGCGAGAACGTCGTGTTCCACGGCGCCTACGATAATTCGCAGGTCAACACGCTGATGCAGCGGATCGACGCGATGATCATCCCATCGACCTGGTGGGAGAACTCGCCGGTCGTGATTCAGGAAGCGTTCACCAACGGCAAGCCTGTGATCTGCTCCAACATCGGCGGCATGGCGGAGAAGATCACGCATGGGGTCAATGGGTTGCACTTCGAGGTCAGCCGTCCGGCGAGCCTCGCCGAGGTGCTGGCGGATCTCGCCACCAACCCCGGCAAGCTGGCGTCGCTGACCGCCGGGGTGAGGCCACCGCCGACCGCGCAAGAGGTACTGGAACAACATCTTGAACTCTATGATCGCGTGATCGCGGTTTAAAAAAATAGCGGATCAGGGAGTCTGCTGTATAAGACGGGTGACCGAAACCGTTGCGCGGACGACTTTTTGCGCCGCCGCCTCTCAGCGTGAGGATGACAATCAGATGAATGGCGTGATGATCAGAGGTGCGATCGACCGGCTCGACAGCGACGGCGCCGTCGGCTGGCTCTTCGGCAGCGACTACACGGCCCCGCCGCTGGTCAGGGCGTTCCTGCACCACGACATGATCGGCGAAGGCTTCGCCGACGGATATCGAGCCGACCTCGAGGAGGTCGGTTTCGGCGATGGTCGTTGCGGCTTCGAAATTCGGTTCGATCGGCCGATCGACCCCAGCTACCTGCCCTTCATCACCGTGAAGCCGCAGGATGTCGACCTGCACCTGCCGGTCGCGGTGGCGGCCGGCGCCTATCTCGACCTGGTCAACGCGGTGCTGTCGGGCTATCCGGGCGCTGGCCGCAACCGGTCCGTGCTGGGCGGGCTGTGGACCGACCGCGCCGATGCGGCGCAGCTGCTGGCCGGTCGCGTAGCGGTCGGCGCCTCGCCGGCCGAGCTGCAGCCGGCGCTGCAGGAGCTGATCAGCAACGGCTACGTGGTGCTGCACAACGTGCTGGCGCCGAACGGCATGTCGGCGAAGGACATCTCCAACATCCAGGCTGCGACGGCGCCGCGCGCGGCCGAGGACCAGGCAAAGCTGAAGGGCGCACTGACCGGCCTTGCCGCCCTGCTGTTCCGTGAGTCCGTGGTGCGCCTGCTGCGAGCGGTGTTCGACGACCAGCCGGCGATCTATCGCCTGAACAGCATCGGCGACGAGACCGCCTTCGGCCAGGCCTCTTCTTTCGAGGCGCTGCCGTCGCCGGGCGAGTGCGTGGCGCTCTATGCCGGCCATCCCGATGCGCCAGTACGGCTAGACGTTGTGCGCGACAGCCACGAGCTGCCGGAGTTCAGCACCCGCGGCCAGTCGCGCTGGACCAGTGCCGGTGCCGGGGAGCTGACCAGCTTCGCCACCGAGGCCGGGCTGTCGGTCGAGAGCATGGAGCTCGATGCGCTCGACGTCGCGATCGTGGGTCCTGGATTGGTGCACCGCATCGTCGCCACCGCCGACGCGCCGGCGCTGCTGGCGATCGCGGCCCCGCGCCGCGTGACCCCCACCCGGTTCCTCAGCGGCGACGGCGCCTGGACCGAGGTTGGGCACGTTTCCGGCGCGCGCATCCGCGTGTAAGCTCGGCAGCCCGGCATCCGCGCCGGCCAAGACCGAGGAGCCTGCGCCCTGGACCAGAGCACGCCGAACCGGGTCGTCGCGGTGGGCCAGGTGGCGTTCGGCAATGACCGGCCGTTGTCGATCATCGCCGGTCCCTGCCAGATCGAGAGCCGGGCGCACGCCATCGAGTGCGCGGAAGCCCTAACCGGGATTGCCGACCGGCTCGGCGTCGGGCTCGTGTTCAAGAGTTCCTATGACAAGGCCAACCGCACCAGCCTCTCAGCGGCGCGCGGCATCGGCCTCGATGCCGCGCTTGGCATCCTGGCCGAGATCCGCGGCACGTTCGGCATTCCGGTCCTGACCGACGTGCATGAGCGCGAGCATTGCGCGCCGGTGGCCGAGGTTGTCGACGTGCTGCAGATCCCGGCGTTCCTGTGCCGGCAGACCGACCTGCTGGTCGCGGCTGCCCGGACTGGCCGGGTGGTCAACGTGAAGAAGGGCCAGTTCCTCGCACCCTGGGACATGGGCAACGTCATCGCCAAAGTGACCGGGGCCGGCAATCCGAACGTGATGGCCACCGAGCGCGGTACCTCGTTCGGCTACAATACGCTGGTCTCGGACTTCCGCGGCCTGCCGATCATGGCCGGCTTCGGCGCCCCGGTGATCTTCGATGCGACCCACTCGGTGCAGCAGCCCGGGGGCCGCGGCGGCAGCTCCGGCGGGCAGCGCGAATTCGTCGCGGTGCTGGCCCGGGCGGCGGTCGCGGTCGGCGTCGCCGGACTGTTCATCGAGACCCATCCAGATCCCGACCAGGCGCCGTCGGATGGCGCCAACATGATCGCGCTGCGGGATCTCGAGCCGTTGCTGGGGAGCCTGCTGGCCTTCGATCGGCTTGCGAAGGCGACACGTGCCTGAGACGGATCCCCTGATCCTGATCCCGGCCCGCCTCGGCTCCACCCGCCTGCCCGACAAGCCGCTGGCCCTGATCGCCGGCGAACCGATGATCGTCCATGTCTGGCGGCGCGCGATGGAGACGAGGCTCGGCCCGGTGGTGGTCGCGGCCGACGACGCGCGTATCGCCGACGCGGTGCAGAGGGTCGGCGGACACGCCGTGCTCACCCATTCCCGCCACCCGTCCGGGACCGACCGGATCGCCGAGGCGCTGGCGGTGGTCGATCCGGACCGACGGCACCGGCGCATCGTCAACCTGCAGGGCGACCTTCCGACCGTAGCGCCGCTCGTGACCCGCGAGACGGTGGCGCTGCTCGACGATCCGGCAGTCGAGCTGGCCACCGCGGTGGCGCCGATCATCGATCCCCGCGAAGCGTCCGCCGAGAGCGTGGTGAAGATGGTCGGCAGCCCATTGGGGCCGCGGCGTTTCCGGGCGCTCTTTTTCAGCCGGGCCACCGTGCCATGGGGCGATGGGCCGCTCTTCCACCATATCGGCCTCTATGCATGGCGTCGCGACGCGTTCGAGCGCTTCGTCGCATTGCCTCCGTCGGTGCTGGAGCGGCGCGAGCGGCTAGAGCAACTGCGGGCGCTGGAGGCCGGGATGCGCATCGATGCGACACTGGTCGACGACGTGCCGCTGGGGGTCGATACGCCGGTCGATCTGGCGGCGGCGCGGGCGATGCTGGAAACTCCCTCTCATGGGAGCGGGTCCGGGGCGGCTCGCCCCGGCGGGGTCCAGGGGCAGGGCTCCTGGCCGTTCCCGCTTGTCCCCGGCCCGGCCACGGGAGCATAACGTGCCGGTGTCCGACCTCCTCATGCATACCGCCGGCGTCGATGCGGCCGCGGCCAGCGTCGGCCGCACCCTCGAGATCGAGGCCAACGGGCTGCGCGCCATCCGCGACGCGTTGGGCGGCGGGCTGGCGGCGGCGTTCGCGCAGGCGGCGGACGCAATCGAGGGCGCCGCCGGCAGCGTCATCGTCACCGGCATCGGCAAGTCCGGCATCATCGGCCGCAAGGTGGCCGCCACCCTGTCCTCGACCGGCACGCCCAGCCATTATGTGCATCCGGCCGATGCCAGCCATGGCGACCTGGGGTCGCTGCGGACGATCGACGTGGTGCTGGCGCTGTCCTGGTCCGGCGAAACCGCAGAACTTGCCGACATCGTGGAATATACCCGCCGGTTCGGCGTGACGCTGATTGCCATGACCGCGCGACCGGACAGCGCGCTGGGCCGCGCCACCGATATCGGGCTGTTCCTGCCGGCGGCGGAGGAGGCTTGTCCGCACGGGCTGGCGCCGACCACGTCGTCGGCCATGCTGCTCGCCGCCGGCGACGCGCTCGCGGTGCTGTTGCTGGAGCGGCGCGGCTTCACGGCCATGGACTTCAACCGGTATCATCCGGGCGGCAAGCTTGGGCTGCGGCTCACTCAGGTGCGCCGGCTGATGCACGAGGGGGCCGAGATGCCGCTGGTGCCGGTGACGGCGATGCTGTCGGAGGGCATCGTCGAGATGACCTCGAAGCGATTTGGCATCGCCGGCGTGGTCGATGGCGAAGGCCGCCTGGTCGGCGTGCTGACCGACGGCGACGTGCGCCGCGCGTTCCAGGAGAGCTTTCGCGACCGGCCGATTGCCGACGCGATGGGTGCGAAGCCGCAGACGGTGGGCGGCGAGACGCTGGCGGTGTCGGTGCTGGCGCGGATGAACGCGTCGCGGATCACCTGCATGTTCGTGGTCGACGGGCGGGTGCCGGTCGGTCTCGTGCATGTGCATGACCTTCTGCGTGCCCGGATCGCCTGATTTTCGAGATATCTCGCAACGAACGAGATGAACCGCGCGAGCGCCGTTCGCGACCTTCCAGAGCAGGCCTAGCGCCGCGACCAGGCGCCGGATATGGTCATCGGTCACAAGCGGTCGCGCTCGGCGACGGAGAAGTCAGCGCCCTCATGTTTCGCGTCGGTGATCAGATACTCAGACTTCCGGAGCCAGCAGAGCTTCTCGGCCGACCAAACCTCAGCGAAATCCAGCGGAAGGTCATGAGGCGGTTGCGGCTGCCGGCGATGACGGTCGACCTGTCGACCGAGGGCGCGCGCTTCGACTTCGCGTCGGACGCAATGCTGGAAATCCACTCGACGCATGTGGGACGCTATCGCGACCAGTATCTGTTCGGCTTCCATCACCTGCATGCGCTGGTGGGCCGCGACGGCGAGTTCAACTGCCAGGAGATCGACAACTATCCCGGACGGCTCGCCCACTATCTCGGCAACCCGCCGTCCGCGGACTGCATCGTACCGGACATTACGCGCGACGGCTCCGGCTTCAGGGTGAGCTTCAACCGGCTGGTGAACGGCACGATCACCCGGCTCGACGGACCGGTCTTCTTTGGCAGTCCGATCGAGCCGGCCAACTGGGGCATGTGGATCCTGAACGGGCTCTCCAACGCCGCTGCCTTCGTCGCCGCCGGTCAGGTCGGGCGCTTCCTGTGCTACACGCCGTTCGAGTGGCAGAAGAGACTGCTGGAATTCATGGGGGTGACCCCGGACAAGCTGATCGAGCAGGAGCCGTGGCGGACCTACTACTGCCCCGAAATCGCGCTGCATCAGTACTCGATGATCGACCTGGTGCCCGACGAGACCTCTCGCGCGATCTTCCGCAACATCGTCGGGCGCTGCAACAGCCGGGGCCAAGCCCAGACGCCGGCCAAAATCTTCGTGTCCCGGCGCACGATCACGCAAAACTCCGGCGGCCAGCATCGGGCGCTGCTGAACGAGGATCACCTGATCGAGACGTTGGCTCGGCTGGGCTTCGTCGTGATCGAGCCGGAGCTGATGCCGTTCGAGGAGCAGGTGCGGATCTTCAGCAACGCGCGCTTCATCGTCGGCCTGGGCGGCGCCGCCCTGTTCAACGCCGTGTTCGCGGCCCCTGGGACCGACATCATCAGCATCGAGGGCACGGCGGTGTTCGCCCGCAACCACGCGCGGCTGTTCGCCTCGCTCGACCTCAACTATGGCTTCATCTTTGGCGAGCAGAATCAGTCGAGCGGTAACTTTCCGCACAACTCATGGACGGTGGACGTTCCGGGCGTGGTGCAGGCAATCTCGCGGATGGCCTGAAACGGCGGCAGCGGATGGCAGGCCCGGGGGCTGGCAGCGACGCCGGTTTTCCGGCTTACTCGATAATGACGGCAGGGCGGGGACCAGGGTGTGATGTCCGAGATCGTTCCGGAGATGGCTGAACCGGAAGTGGCGATGACGGCGGCGCTGCGGCTGCTGGAGACGGCCGACGAGTCGACGGCGGTGCGGGCGCTGGACTCGCTCGAGATCGCCGTATCCACCAATCGGATCGCCCGCGACGCGATCCGCCGCTGCCGCACGCTGATGACCGGCGGCGGCGACTTCCAGGAGCTGGAGGTCACCGATGCGGCGCAACTGGCCAGCATGCTGCTGCCGGTCGGCACCATGTCGGCAGACGGCTCCACCGTGCTCGGGCGCGAGGGCTACCTGTACCTCACCGAGGGCTCCAACTACGTGCTGTCGCGCTACGCCCGCGACCAGCCCTTCACTGTCGAGCTCGCCGCGCAGTGGTGCGAGCTGTTCGAGGCGAGGGCCCGTCGGCAGCGCGACCACGGACGGCTGTTCATGCAGTTCATCGTGCCGGAGAAGATCTCCGCAGTGCCGGAGCTGCTGCCGTTCGAGCTGTCGACGCCGACCGAGTTGTTGGCGCTGATCGAGCACCATTTTCGTACCGAGGGCTGGTCGGCGCGGACGGTGCCGGCCCTCGACCTGTTCCGCCTGGCCGGCGTCCGCTGCATACCCCGGCTCGATTCCCACCAGAGCGGCTACGGCAGTTACGCGATCGCCAACCACGTTGCCAACAGCTTCGGCTATCGCGGACTCTATGGCCTGCCGTTCACCAAATCCGCGGTGCGGACCGGCGACCTCGCCTACCGCTTCTTCGGCACGCCGATCTACGAGGTCGTTTCGCTTCCAGATCTGACCGAATACCCGATGCTCGCGGTCGATCCGGAAGCGGTGGAGACGTACTATCCAAGCGATGGCAACACCGGCACGCGGTGCGTCTGGCGCAACCCTTCGGCGCCGATCAAGCTTCGGGTCGCGGCGTTCGGCAATTCCTGCCTGGAGCGCGGCGGCTTCCCCCTGCTGTCCTGGTGGTTCGCGCGGCTGTTCCAGGAGTTCCACTTCGTCTGGACCAACATCGTCGACGACGCCTATGCCGACCGCATCCGCGCCGACCTCGTGATCGGCCAGACCATGGAGCGTTTCCTGTTCGTGGCCGCCGTACCCGAGGCCTGACGGCGGGAGCGGGCGAGATGCCGCGTCCGCCGGAACCGCGGTCCGCGCATCCGGGAGAGCATAGCCGATGACCGCCTTGTTTCGAGTGATCCAGAACGAAGCCGGCATCTGGATCGATGCCGGCGAACGCGGTTCGCTGCAGGTCATGCTGGATGGCGGCCCGGCAATCCTCGGCGCCGGCTGGAGCGCGCAGGGTGCCTTCGCCGGCTTCACGCCGCTTCTGCTACTCGATCTCCTGCACACCAACGGCCAGCGCGCGCTGTGGATCCTGGACCAGGCGGGGACCTTCCTCGCCGACGGGATCGCCAAACTCGACCAGGACCGCCAGGCTCGACTGCTGTCCGAGGCGCGATCGTGCCTCGACCACGTCGTCGACGCGTTCCTGAAGCGGCCTGATTTTACCGACGATCCGCAGGTGCAGGACTTCTTCGGGCTGAGCCGGGTGATCCGCGACGAGCTCTCGCAGGGCCGCCAGCCTGTCCTGCCGACACCGCGGGCGGTCGAGATCGGGAGCCACGGCGACGTGACGCTCACCACGCCGTCCGGCCGCGACCTGGTGCTGCCGGCGGCGGTGCTGACCACGTGCCTGGGGACGGCGATGCACGATCGCTACCTCGATGCCTGCCGCAGCGGCGTGATGCGGTTCCCGTCGCCGGTGGACGGCCAGCTGGTGGACGACGTGCGCGGGCTGGCGCTGTGGCACATCCTGACGGTGTGGCGCTGCGTCGACCGCCGCAACGACCTGGTGTTCTTCGTGCTGGCGGCCGGCTTCGGTGCGCCGGTGCTGTCGATCTGGCTGCCCGGCGCCGACCTGGTGGCCCATGCGTCGGACCCCCATCGGCGCGAGGCCCCGTTGATCGACGGCTCCCACGTGGCCCCGGTCGTCGAGCACCTGCTGGAGCACGGGCCGCGGCTGCTGACCTTCCTCGGCCGCCCCGTCGGCCGCTTCGCGCACTTCACCTGGCCGGTGCCGGCGGTGCATGTCGGTCACTACCACTGGAACGAGCTGCCCGGGCTCGAGAGCATCACGCTCGGCCTGGCGCCGCGCGACTACCCGCTCGTCTACGACCTGGGCGGCGCCAGCGGAAACTGCTTCTACGGCACGCTGGCGCTGCTCTTCCCCGAGCTGTCGGACGACATTGAGCTGTCCTGCACGACCTACGCCGACATGGCGAGGCACGCCTACAGGCACGGCGTGCAGCCGCTGCGCTTTGGCAGCGCCTACGTGTCGGCCGGGATCCGGCGCCGGATCGCCGACGTCGTGATGCTGGCGCCCGCGGCCGCCGAGGCGGCAGGCCTGCGACGCGAGAGCACCGGGCCGATCCTCGTCGCGGGCCTGCGGGTGGAGAACCGCACGGTCAACGAGCTCGGCGCGTTCTACGCGGAGCTCGCCAAGCGGATCGCCGCCCGCTACGGCAGCCTGACGCTCATCATCGATGGCCACAACAGCAAGGTCGACGCCGTCCGCGATCAGACCTTCACCAGCTACCTGGAGCATCGGGCCGGTCAGCAGCCGGTCGAGGTGGAGCGGCAGATGGTGGCCGACCTGCGCAGCGCGCTGATGCGCCATCCGGTGAAGATCGTCGACTGCGTCGGCATGACCCTGACCGACAACCTCGCCTGGATGCGGACGGCGGACCTGTGCGTGGCACCCTGGGGGGCCGGGCTCGCGAAATACCGCTGGGCGCTCAACCTGCAGACCTACGTCCTGGTCAGCAACGTCTGCAGGCTGACCAAGGGCGACGTCCACATCTATGACGGTCCGGAGAACATGGAGACGCCCAGCCGGCAAGTCTATGTCTCGGAGGCGCTGGTGACCGACCGGCCGGACCTGCCGCCGCTGGTGCCGATGGATAGCCAGTACACGCCTTACTATGTCAATTACGATGTCGATCTCGATGGTGCCGTGGCCGAGATCATCGCCGAGCTGGACGGGCTGGCCGCGGCCCGTGCGGGCTGGGCACGGGAATAGGATCGCGCACCGGGGGCACCTCGCCTTGCACGAGGCCGGCTTTGTCGCCTATTCTGATGGCTCGCTCGACGTCGCGCTCGACGAGCAGGGCCGCCGGACGAGCTGACGGACGGAGCGCGACAGTGATCGACCCCGAAACGATGGGTGCGGCGGGCTGGGCCGACGAAATCGTTCATTCCGGGGACGAGCGGCCGGACCGGGAGAAAGCCGAGCACTCGAGACAGCCAGTCTGGAAGCGTTTCGATCCACGCTGGTATAGTCGACGCTACCCGGACACCGCCGGACCGATTGCCGAGGATGCCGCCGGGGACGCCGAGCGCTACTACGTCGAGACCGGCTGCACGCTTGGGCACTCGCCCAACATGTTCTTCGATGAAGCCTGGTATCTGTCCGCTTATCCGGACGTGGCCGCGCATGTCGCCGCGGGCGGCGCGCGGTCCGGCTTCGAGCACTACTGCACCGATGGCTACGCCGGCCGCTCGCCACACTGGCTGTTCGACGAGGCGCACTACCTGCGGAGCAACCCGGACGTCACGCACGAGCTGCTGGACCGGCTGCAGCTGGCCAACGGTTACGACCATTACCTCACGATCGGCGACACCGAGAACCGATCGGGCAGCCGGTTCTTCGACTGCCAGCTCTATCACCAGAACGTCGAGGAGGGCCCGGCCGCGCTGAAGAGCCTGGGGGGCCCATTCGAGCGCTTCCTTGCCGATGACTGCCGGGCCGGCAGCAGCGCCCGGGTGTCGTGGTATTTCGATCCGGTCTGGTATCTGCGCGGCTATTCGGAGGTGCAGGACGAGATCGACCGGGGGCTGTGGAGCTGCGCGCTGCACCACTTCCTCGGCAACCCGACGCCGCTGCTCTACCAGGGCGTGGAGTGGTTCTCCGAGCAATTCTACGGTGCGACCTACCCCGACGTGCTCGATGCGGTCGCCGACGGCGCGTTCCGCAACACCTATGAGCATTTCGTGCGCCACGGCGCGTCCGAGCGCCGTCGGCCGCACACCGAGGTCGACCTCGGCGTGCATTTCAGCTCGCTGCGGGTGCAGGCCGAAATCGAGCGCGGCGACTTCGCCGATGCCTTCGCGCACTGGCTGGCGCAACGCGCCGCGGCGAACGCCGGCCTGATTCCGGCACCGATCCAGGAAGCGCAGGGCAAGCAGCTGTTCGCCCGCCTAGCGGAGATCTCGCTCGTCCAGCTCGCGCGCACCAGGCTCGACTTCACTCTGGATGGCGAGGCGTCGGTCAGCGTCATCATCGTGCTGCACAACCAGTTCGCACTCACCATGAGCGCGCTGGCCTCGCTGCGCAGCTGCTATCCCGGCGGCATCGAGCTGATCCTGGTCGATTCCGGCTCTCGCGACGACACGCGCCGCATCGGGCGCTACGTGATCGGCGCCCGGATCATCCGCTTCGACCGCAACGCCGGCTTCGTCGAGTCCTGCAACACCGCACTGCCCTACGTCACCGCGCCTGCCGTGCTCTACCTGAACAACGACGTGACGCTCGGCTTCAAGTCGGTGCAGCTCGCACTCGAGCGGCTGCAGTCCGACCCGCGCATCGGCGCCGTCGGCGCCAAGTTCGTCCGCACCCACGGGATGCTGCAGGAGGCCGGCTCGATCATCTGGCGCGACGGCTCGACCTCGGGCTACCTGCGCGATGCCGACCCGGCGATCCCGGAAGCCAACTTCCTGCGCGACGTCGATTTCTGCTCCGGCGCCTTCCTGATGGTGCGGACCGGGCCGCTACGGGCGCTGCGCGGCTTCGATGACGATTTCCGCCCCGCCTATTACGAGGAGACCGACCTCTGCGTGCGGCTGCGCAAGGCCGGCCACCGGGTGGTGTACGACCCGATGGTGGTGATCCATCACGTCGAGTTCGGCTCCTCCACCTCGTCGCGCTCGGCCCGCATGATCCAGCGCAACCACCGAATCTTCGTCGAGAAGCACCGCGATTGGCTGCGCTACAAATCACCCCCACGGCCACGCAACGCCCTGTCCGCGCGGTCGCCGAAGGATGGCCGCCCCCGCATCCTGTTCTTCGAGGATCGGGTGCCGCTGCGCGAGCTCGGCTCGGGCTACGTGCGCTCGAACGACATCGTGCGGGCGATGACGGCGCTGGGCTATCACGTCGGCGTCTATCCGATCTATCCCACCACCGCCACGATCATGGACGTGCTGGCCGACTTCCCGGAGACCGTCGAAGTCCTCTACGACCGCGGCCTGGAACAGCTGCGGGGCTTCGTCGAGGAGCGCAGCGGTTATTACGATATCGTCTGGATCGGCCGCACGCACAACCTGGAGCGGCTGCTGCCGATCCTGGGTGATTCCTCGTCGTCGCTGCCCGAGCACGGGCTGGTGCTCGATACCGAGGCGATCAGCGCGCCGCGCATCGCGGAGCGCGCCCGGGTGCTGGGGCTCCGACCCAAGGACGACCTCGAGACGATGCTCCGCGAGGAGCTCGCCTGCGCCTATTTCTGCCAGAAGATCGTCGCCGTGAACGAGCGCGACGCCGACCTGATCCGGCAGGCCGGGCATTCGAACATCGCGGTGCTCGGCCATATGCAGGAGCCGGCACCGACGCCGGCGGATTGGTCGCAACGTGCCGGCCTGCTGTTCCTGGGCGCGTTTCACGAGGAGGACAGCCCCAACTACGACAGCGTCGCCTGGTTCGTCGACGCGGTCCTGCCGCGGCTGGCCGGCCGGCTGCCGCCGGAGGCGCGCTTCACCGTCGCCGGCCACACCGCCCGCCGGGTCGACATGACACCGTTCGCGCGCCACGCCCGGGTCGAGCTGATCGGCTCGGTCGCCGACCTCGCCGCCCTCTACGGCCGCCACCGCGTGTTCGTGGCACCGACGCGCTTCGCCGGCGGCATCCCATTCAAGGTGCACGAGGCGGCCTCGCACGGGCTGCCGGTGGTGGCAAGCGAGCTGCTGTGCCGGCAGGTGGGCTGGACCGACGGCCGGGAGATCCTGTCTGGCGGCACCGACGATCCCGCCCGCTTCGCCGACCGCATCGTCTCGCTCTACGAGGATGCCGCGCTCTGGGACACGATCCGTGCCGGGGCGCTCGCCCGCATCGAGACCGAGCACGGCCGTGACGACTACCACGCTCGCCTGGGCACGATCCTGGCCGAGATGATCGATCGCAGCCGTCCCGGCGACAGCTGACCATCTCGTCGTATGATCGTCCGCAGGCCACGACGCCAGGCTGCCGAAGACCGGAAGGAACCAGGACCGCGATGGACATCTTCGGCGCGATCGACGGCTTCGACCTGCCCGGGCTGCTCAGCGGCTGGGCGGTCCGAGGCGATGGCGACCGGCCCGACGACGCGCTCAGGATCGAGGTGCGGCGCGCCTCCGTCGTGCTGGCGCGGACCACGCCGTCCGGCCCGCGGCTCGACGTCGCGCCGGATCCCACCGTCCCTGCCGCCTTCGCGCTGGACTGCTCGGGGATCGCCACCACCGACGAGCTGCTGGACGGCGGCGTGACCATCGTCGCCGTCGACATCGCCGGACGGGAGAAGGCGCTCGAGATCTATCCGCCGGTGCGCGAACGGGCCCTGCGCGACCATGCACGGAGCGGACTGCGGCCGCGCGACGCGGTGCCTGCGCACAGGGCCTGGCCCGCGCCGGCGGCGAACGGCGCCCTCACGTCTCCCGGCCCCCGTCCCGCGCGGCAGCCCCGCATCGTCCTGATCGGCGCCGGCAGCACGGTGTTCGCCAAGAACCTGCTCGGCGACATCCTGAGCGAGCCGGCGCTGTCGGCCAGCCGGATCTGCCTGCACGACATCGACCCGGAGCGGCTGCGCGCCTCTGCCGTCGTGGCCGGCCGCATCGTGCAGGCGCTCGGCGTGCGGGCGCGGATCGAGCAGGCGACGGAGCTGGGCCAGGCGCTGGACGGCGCCGACTACGCCATCAACATGATCCAGGTTGGCGGCTACCGTCCGTGCACGGTGACCGACTTCGAGATCCCGAACCGCTACGGCCTGCGCCAGACCATCGGCGACACGCTCGGCATCGGCGGAATCATGCGCGCGTTGCGGACGATCCCGGTGCTCACCGGCATGGTCCGCGAGATGGAGCGGCGCTGCCCCGACGTGCTGCACCTGAACTACGTGAACCCGATGGCGATGAACTGCTGGGCGCTCGCCCGCAGCAGCCGCATCCAGACGGTCGGGCTGTGCCACAGCGTCCAGGGCACCGCGGCCCAGCTGGCGCAGGCGGTGGGCGTCGCCGAGGACGCCACCGACTACCTGGCCGCCGGCATCAACCACATGGCGTTCTACCTGCGCTTCCGCGGCAACGGCCAGGACCTCTACCCGCGCCTGCGCGAACTGGCCGCCGCAGGCCAAGTGCCGGGGCACGACCAGGTCCGCCACGACGTGCTGCGGCGCTTCGGCTATTTCGTGACCGAATCGAGCGAGCATTTCGCCGAGTACGTGCCCTGGTACATCAAGCGGGACCGCGCGGACCTGATCGACCGGCTGCGGATCCCGCTCGACGAGTATCCGCGCCGCTGCGAGCTGCAGATCGCGGACTGGACCGAGCAGGAGCGCCGGCTGCAGGACCCATCGCAGCCGATTTCCGTGGTGCCGAGCCAAGAGTACGGCGCCCGCATCATCAACGCGATCGAGACCGGACGGCCGGCCGTCATCTATGGCAACGTGCCCAACGACGGCCTCATCGACAACCTGCCGCGGGAGGCCTGCGTCGAGGTGCCGTGCCTGGTCGATGCCAACGGGCTGCGTCCGGTGCGGGTCGGCGCGCTGCCGCCTCAGCTGGCGGCACTGATGCAGACCAACATCAACGTGCAGGCGCTTGCCGTGGAGGCGGCGCTGACCGGCCGCCGCGAGCATGTCCACCACGCCGCCCTGCTGGATCCGCACACCGCCGCCGAACTCGATCCCGAGCAGATCGCGGCCCTGGTCGACGAGCTGCTCGATGCGCACCGACCCTGGCTGCCGGAGAGCCTGTTCTCCTGACGCGCCCGGCTCAGTTGAGGCCGCAGCACGTCCCGTACGGCTGCTCCGAACCGCAGCGGCAGCGGCCGACCCGCGCCGCCTGACGCCGCCGCCAGCCATGCAAGGTCTCGACCCAGACGGGGATCAGCGCCGGCGCCGCTGCCGTCAGCGCCGCGACCTCCGGCGCCTCCGGGTCCGCCAGGCCGGCGCAGGTCGCGATGGTGATCAGGTCCGCCATGCCGATCAACGCGCGGGCGGCCTCACCATCCGCGAGGTCGTGCGCGAGGCCCGGCGCCAGCGCCCTCCAGGCGTCGGGCCGCAAAGCCAGGGCGCGCGCGAACCCGTCCGCCCACAGCTCCCAGAGGACCTCGCCGCCTTGCGGGTCGACGTCGAACACGGGGTGGTAGGCGCAGGACCCGTCCCGCAGCGTGCGGTCGACGGCCTCGCGATGGGCGAGCACCAGGCCGGCGCGGTCCTGCGAGGCGATCCCGTCGCCGAGCGCCAGCGGCAGCCACTCGCCGGGTGCCACCGCATCCGGGCAGACGGCGAGGCCGGCGACGAAGCCGTCCAGCTCGGTCGGCGGCATGGCGCCGGCCTCGAGGTCGCGGTCCGTCAACCTGGCCTCCAGCTGCTGCAAGGGTTGGGGCAGGACTCGCATCGCGCTTCCAGACGGACGGTATCGGCTGGCGGAGGCTGGGCCGGCCCCACCCGTATCGCAATGCCGCCCATCAGACGAGGCGACGATTCGGGCGCCGTAGCCAGCCGTGGGCCGCTGGATCGCAGCGCGCCTCCATCCTAGTCTCAACGCTTCTCGAAGGATGCGAAGACATGGCCGAGATCGTCCTGTTCCAATATCCCGGCGCCTGCTCGCGGGTGACCATGAGCGCGCTGGAGGAGATCGGACTCGATTATGCCGACCGGCTGGTCAACCTGCTGGCGGCCGGGCAGAAGCAGCCGGACTACCTGCAGGTCAACCCGAAGGGCAAGGTTCCGGCGCTGGTGCTGGACGGGCAGGTCATGACCGAGAACGCCGCGATCCTGTCCTTCCTCGACCGCCGCCATGGCGCGACCGGCCTGCTGCCGCACGACGACGATCCGGTCTTGGACAACCAGGGCCTGGTCGACCTCGCCTGGTGCTCCGGCACGATCCATCCGATCGTGCGCCAGGTGCGCAACCCGATCCGCTTCACCAAGGGCGACACGGACGGCGTGAAGGCGGACGGCATCGAGAAGTTCACCCACGAATGCGCGGCGATGGCGGCACGGATCGACGATCGGTGGTGGTATGGCGACCGCTGGTCGATCATCGACGTCTATCTCTATTGGGCGTACAGCACCGCGGCGCTGGGGGGCTTCGCACTGGAGCCGTATCCCGCGCTGCTCGGCCACGCTGAGCGGGTGCGGTCCCGGCCGAGCTTCCAGCGGACCCTTGCCCGCGAGCGGGATGCCGCCGCCGCCGCGGGCCTCGACCTGCGGCTCTAGAGGATGATCCGATCGCTTAGGCTCACGGATCATCCTCTAGCTTGTTGTTCTGACGAGCATCTTTATCCGATCGAACGAGTCCGTTCGATCGGATGATGCTCTAGCTCCTTGTCTCGACGGGCATGACTCGGCCCCTGCCGGGACGGGTCCCTACGACGCTTCGCGTCCCCGCAGCTCCGAGAGTTCGGCCAACGCCGCCTTGCCCGTGACCGCCGGCACGTCGGCGGCGGTGCCGAGACCGACCGGGCTGGGCCGAAGCCGGTGCGTCACCACGAAGGCGGTGATCGCGGCCAGCGTGCCGAACACGATGCCGCCGGCGGCCTGGCCCAGCAGCACGCCGACCGGGCCGTAGTGCCGCCCGATGGTCACGAACGGGATCGTTCCCAGCGTGGCGCGACCCCAGTTGAACAGCGTGGACAGCAGCGGGAAGCCCAGGTTGTTGAAGGCGGCGTTGGCCACGAACAGCGCCCCCACCCACAGGAAGCTCGCCACGGTGAAGGAGCAGAACACGTGGATCAGCTCCGCCGCGGTGCCGGTGGCCGAGAACAGCTCGACCACCTGGTTCTGGAACAGCGCCAGCAGCGCCCACATCACCAGCACGCAGCCCAGCACCAGCAGCAGCGACGCGCGCAGCGTCTCGCGCACCCGGCCGAGCAGGCCGGCGCCCATGTTCTGGCCCATGATCGGCCCAACCGAGCCGGTCAGCGCGAAGATGAAGGCGAACGCCACGGGGGTGATGCGGTCGATCGTCGCCTGGCCCGCCACCGCCGCCAGCCCGAAGCCGGCCAGCGCGTGGATGATGTAGGCGCCCCCCACCGGGGTCGCGAGGTTGGTCAGGATCGCGGGCGTCGCCACCCGGGCGACAAGCCGCGCATCGGGCAGCAGCCGGTGCGGTACCGGACGCTGCAGCATGCCGTGGCGGCGCGCACTCAGCGCCCCCAGCAGCGCCACGGTGCCGCGCGAGGCGACCGTCGAGAACGCCGCCCCCACCAGCCCCAGATGCAGCCCCAAGATCAGCGCCGGGTCCAGGCACGCGGCCACAGCGGCCCCCGACAGCGTCACCGTCATCGAGCGCCGGGCGGCGCCGACGGCGCGCAGCAGCGACGAGAAGCCCATGCCCAGCGCGATCAGCGGCAGGAACGGCGAGACGATGCGGACGTAGCGCGCCACCGCCTGCAGGCTGTCGCCGCTGGCGCCCAGCAGGCGCAGGATCGGCGGCAGCAGCGCCACGGTGGCGAGCCCGATCACCAGCATGATCGCGGCGATCACCACCAGCGCCGAGCTGGCCACCGCGCGCGCCTCGTCGTGCCGCTCGGCGCCGATCAGCCGCGAGATCACGGCGCCGAGCCCGATCGACATGCCGATCGAGACCGAGAGCTGCAGCATGCCGACCGCGCTGGCGAAGCCGATCGCCGCGGTGAGCGCACGGTCGCCGAGCAGGGAGATGTAGAAGAGATTGAGCAGGTCGACGACGAACACCGCGACCAGCCCGATCGCGCCGGTGCCCGCCATGACCACGGTGTGCCGCAGGATCGAGCCGGTGCAGAACCGGGCCCGCCTGCTCGTCGTGCTGGATGTCGTCACCCGGCCTTTCTGCCACCAACTGCCGCGGGCGGCCATGCCGGATCGGGGAGTCGCACGACCGAGGCCAGAAAGGCCGGACCCGGCGCTACGCCAATCGCACGATCGGCCGGCGCCGCCAGCGCAGCATGAAATATCCCTACTGCAGCAGCGGCATGGCCACGAAGCTCGCCGGATAGGCCAACCAGACGCCGCGCAGCCCGATGACGCCGCTCAGCACCCAGGCCGCCGGCACCTCCACCGCCACGATCGCCAGGATCGCCAGCCCGGTGGGCACCAGCACGTCGCCGCTGGCCGCATCTGCCCGGACAGGATCGCCGCCGCGCCATACACCACAGCGCTCCACAACACGATGTGCAGCAGCCGCTGCGTCATCAGCCGGATCGCCGGGTCAATCACGAACAGCCCGACCAGCACGCCGGAGAACAGGTAGGCCAGCAGCACCAGCGCGCCGGTCAGGCCGAGGTTGATCAGCATGCCGGCACGCAGGATCGCCGGCAGACGGTCGGCCCGGCCGGCGCCGATCGACTGCGCGCTCAGGATCGTCACCGTGATCGCCACCGACAGCGCCGGGAACTGCGTGTAGGCCAGCACCTGGTTGACCGCGCCGTAGGCCGTGGTCGCCGCCGCCCCGAACCGGTTGACCAGCCCGAGCAGCACCATCTCGGCCAGCGCCATCATCACCATCTGCAGCGCCGACGGGATGCCCAGCCGCAGCACCACCCGCAGGATCGACGCACGTGGCCACAACGCGCCCAGGAACACCGCGTCCGGCGCCAGCGCATGATGCCGGCGGCAGGTCGAAATCGAACTCCGAGGCGAGCAGGGTCATGGCGTCCAGGAT
>CALMVO010000116.1 GCA_937873205.1 uncultured Acetobacteraceae bacterium | reverse complement strand
GTCAGATTCAGGTCTTCGGCGGTTCGATCGACGTAACGACCATGATTGCGGGAAAGCTGGCGTCTCAGCTGGTCAGCGGCCTCGTCACCAGCACCCAAGCTACCCAGATTTCCGGAGCCCTGCAGAAGTCCAACAACCTGTCGGACGTGGCCAGCGCGACGGCGGCGCTCGGCAACCTGGGCGGCATCCCGACGACCGAGATCGGCGCCGCTTCCGGGGTTGCCGGCTTGAACGGTTCCAAGCTGGTGCCCGCGGCTCAGATCCCGTTCGGCTCGACCGCCGGGACCGTGGCCGATGGCGGCACCGTGGCTGGCGTGGTCGCGCAGACGGGCAGCCTGTCGGCTCAGCTGGCCAACAACGGCAACTACCTCTTCGCCCCTGACACCGGCCTGCAGGCCCGCTACCTGATGCTGGAGTGCCAGGGCACCAGCACCGCCGACCGGTCGGGCAAGGGCAACACGCTGCCAATCGCCATCGCCGCGCCGTCGAACTGGGCGAGCACCGTCACGGCACCGACCTGGTCGTCGGATTGCGGCCTGCAATTCGCGGCCGGCACGAGCTTCCTGGCCTTGCCCGCTGCCGTGCAGGGCATCCAGACGATTGAGGTGGCGTTCGGATCGGCCGTCGTCACGAAGAACAGCCTGACGGCGAGCAACACCGCGACCGGCAACTCGGTGCTGACCGGCTATCATGGCGCCATCCCCGCCGCCGCCATGTGGTTCGCCTCGGGCTACTCCGGCAACAACAACGCCTGGATGGGGTACGCCAACACCGTCCTGAGCAGCTACATGAGTGGTGATCCCACTGCGGTCGGCACCACGGGGTCGATCGACAACGGCTTCCACGTCGCGGTCATGCAGATCAGCCCGACCACTGGTCTTCGGAGCATGTGGCTGGACGGGGTCCAGCAGACGCCGTTCGACCAGGTTGGTTCCTCCTCGGCGCCGACGACCTCGGGGGGATACTGGGAGCTCGGCGGTGACATGCTCGGCACCTATGGCGACACCGATGCCACGGCAGGCTTCCAGGGCACAATCTACGGCGCGTCCTACAGCACCACGACGCTGACCGCGCAGCAGATCGCGCAGGACTATGACGCGTGGAAGCGCCTGGCGGCCTACAAAGGCGCGCACCCGTCACCTGGCTATGGCCTGACGCTGGATGGCCCCTACCTGCTGTCCCTCGGCGAGAGCAACACCTGGGGCCATGGGTTGGCGAGCCCCGGCTCGATGAAATACACGGCCGTCGCGGCAGGCGTCCTGTCCACCGCGACGGGCCAGACCTGGACTGCCGACACGGACGGCAGCGACAGCGCCAGCAGCTACACCATCACGGCGGCGCGCTCGGCGGGGGGCTGCGCCTTGCAAGCCGCCGCCCTTGGCGTCAACGTGACGGGCCCGAAGTATGTCCTGTTCGAGGAGAACGGCACCTCGGAGGCCAACGTCAACCCGTGGCCCGATGCCAGCCTGTCCAACGCGGCCGGTGTCACGGCCGCGTCCTATCGCACGATCGGCACGCTCGGCGCCTGCGCGGCGGCATTCCACGCCCACGGCTGGACCACCATCCTGGGCATGAAGTTCTCCTCGGCCGGCAGCAACGGCTACTACGACGTGTCGGTCAAGGACGTCACCAACCCGCTGCGCCGGCAGTTCGCGCTGCGCTACTTCGACGCCTACTTCGACTCGGTGAACGACCCGCGATGGGGTGCGGACGGAGCGTCGGCGCAGACCAGCACGAACAACTGCACGCTGGGCAGCACCACCGGACCCACGTTCCAGGGGGACTCCACGCATGCGACGCAGTGCGGGCACGCCTTCATCGGCCAGGACTATGCCGAGCTGATCGCCTACCTCGGCAACGTCCGCAACGGTGCGAGCCCGGACACGATCAGCGCGACCAGCGGGACCCAGAAGCTCACCGACGCAGGCAACACCATCCTGCTGACCGGCAGCACGGCGACCCTCGCCCTGCTGCCCTGCGGCGGCCAGATGCAGGGCGAGGTCCTGGCGACGGTGAAGAACGCCGGCACCGCGGCCGACACCATCATGCCCGGCACCGAGCCCAACGTCGGCCCCACCGACACCATGAACGGCGGCACGGCGAGCTTCTCGCTGCCCGCCGGCAAGACCGCGAACTTCATCGTCACGCGCGGCTCCGACGCCGCCGGCACCTGCGGCATCGTGAGTTCTTCGTAGCAGCACGCCAATGATCTTGCGGACCACTGCAGCAAGCACCGATGGCTTGTCAGCCCGGTTAGGCTCAGCGCTAACCCGCATAGCTTGCAAGGGAGGATCTGATGCCTAACTCAAACTGGTGGGATGCCTCCCCCATCGTCGCACCCGCAGCAGTTTCCGTCCCGCCTGCCGCTCCTCAGGATGACAGCTGGTGGCAAAATGCGCCGATCGCCACACCAGCGCCCCCGCTTCCTTTCGAAAGAAAATCCGTTCCGCAGCCATCAATAGATGACGTTCCGACCTCGGCTGCTGGTGGCCCTGCGTCACGGATAGCCCTGCCGGGCGCGCTGCCTTCGCCTCAGTTGCCTTCCGGCTTCACGGTCGATGCAGCACCAGCGGCAGCCGCCGCCGCCAAATTGCCATCTGGTTTCACGCTAGATGCACCACCGTCGACAGGGGGCGCTCCATCGTTTGACCCGGCCGCCCTCGGCATGACACCAGTGGGTGCGGCGGGCGCATCACCTGCCACATCAACGCTCGATCCGGCCGCGCTGGGGATGAGCCCGGTGCCGGTTACGGCCTCGGCTCCGACAACGCCCGCCGCGAACCCGAACGTCCAGCCTGCTAAGACCAGCTACCTGTCGGACGTGATCCACACCGCCATTCAAGATGCCACTTTTGGGCTGGGCGATAAGGTGGCGGCCGGCAGCTATGCGCTCCTGCAACCCTTCACCGCAGACGGTAGCGCGGCGCCGACCCTTGCCGGACGGTATGCCGACAATCTGGCTGCGGAACGTGCGCGCGATGCTGGCGAGAGCTACGGCGCCACGATCCCAGGGCATATGCTCGGCGCCGCTGGGCTGGTGACCGGTAGCGTCGCGGGCCTACCCGAAGCCTTCGGGGCTGCGACCGGGCTGAACAAGCTCTATGGGATCGCCGCACCCGTCACCGATGCTGTTGGCGGTGTGGTGGAGAACGCACTGGCACGGCTCCCGGGCGGCGCGTCGGTCCTATCGCCGATCGTCAAGGGTGCCGCGACCAACGCTGCTGTGGGTGCGGCTGCGGGCGGAGCCGACGCGGATGGCGGGTTTTGGGATCATCTCAAGGGTGCGGAGACGG
This sequence comes from uncultured Acetobacteraceae bacterium, assembly GCA_937873205.1. Classification (GTDB taxonomy): domain Bacteria; phylum Pseudomonadota; class Alphaproteobacteria; order Acetobacterales; family Acetobacteraceae; genus Lichenicola. The sequence goes on along the minus strand of CALMVO010000116.1, from coordinate 37,108 downwards.
GAGCGGTTGTCGGTGGCGCCCTCGGCGCTGGTGGCACCGCGGCGTTGATGGCCGCGCGCCCGGTCATGCAGCTCGGACGCGCGGTCTATCAAGGGGTCGGCAGGGGATCGCAGGCACCCCTGACCGATGCGACCGGTGCTGCGGTCTCGGCTCCGGTGACGGAAGGCCAGGCCACGGCCGCAGCGCAGGCCCTGAAGGCCAACACGACGGACCTCCCGGCTGCGCAGGCCGCCTTGGGCCAGCATCTCGCGACACCGGCGCCGGTGCCGGGGTTCCAGCCGACCAGCGCGCAGGTGACGGCTGATCCCGGGCAAATGGCGCTCGAGCAGGCCCAACGCGCAGGTGCGCCCCAGCCGTTCCAGGACAGGGCGAACCAGCAGAACAGCGCGATCGTCGGCGCGATCGACAGCACCGCACCAGCGGCGGCCTCCAGCGATGCGGTAACGCCTGCCGTGCAGGCGCAGCTCGGAACGATCGATCAGACCGGACAAGCTGGCGTGGCGGGCGCGCAAGCTGGGCGGGATGCGGCGGTGTCGGCGCTCCCGGCGACCACCGATGCGACGCCCGAGCAGGCGGGCGCCACCCTACGCGGCCAAGTCGATCAAGCTCGCGCGCCCGCTATCCAGCAGGCTGACGCGCAGGTGCAGGCGGCCCAGCAGGGTGCGCAGGATGCGACGGCGGCGCTAGGCGGCCAGGTCCCGGTCGGACCGGATGGGCCGGCCACGGCGATGCAGGACTATGGCAGCCAGTTCCGCCAGCAGCTGCAGGACGCGCAGGCCGCGCACCTCGCGCCTACCCAGGCGATCTACCAGCAGCTTGCCGTCGAGGGCACGAAGGCCCTGGACGTCGGCCCGCTCAAGGCTGCGTCGTCTCAGATCACCAGCACCATGCCTGCCAGCGCGATCCCGATGGGCGCCGACGAAGCGCGGCTCCATGCCTTGGTGCAGAGCTACCCGCAGGTGCAGACGCTGGGCGAACTCCAGGCTCTGGAGTCTGCCGCGAAGACGATCCAGGCCAACCAGCGCGGTCCGGGCGGCGACCCGCAGGCGGTGCGCCGGATCGGGCAGCTGCTCGACGGGGTGACGGACAGCAAGGCGGCAGCGATTGAGAACGCGGCCGATCCGGCTTCAAAAGCCGCGCCGGCGACCGGAACCGCCACCGCGACGCCGGGCGTTGGCACCACCGTTTACACCCCGTCCGGCGGCCAAGTCGGCGTGCGCTACGAGGTGGCGAACGCACCCGATCTCGTGACCTCGCACACGAACGATGTGACGCCCAACCCGGCTTATCCGGCGCAGCTCCAACCGCGGGACCGCGATCGGGCGGCAAGCCAAGCCCAGATCACCAGCATGGCGAACCGGCTCCAGCCGGAGCGGTTGGGGGCCAGCACCGCGGCCGCGGACGGGGCGCCGATCGTCGGCCCCGACAACGTTGTGGAGTCGGGCAACGCACGCACCATCGCCATCCGCCGGGCCTATGCGCAGAACGGCCAGCAGGCCGCAGGATATCGGCAGTTCCTGACGTCGCAGGGGCACGACACCACCGGCATCCCGCAGCCCGTGCTGATCCGTCGGCGCACCAGCGCCATGACGCCTGAACAGCGGGTCGCCTTCACCCGTGAGGCGAACGGGTCGAGCGTGCTGACGCCATCCGCTGGTGAGGTGGCCCGGACGGATGCGCAGCGGATCACCCCGGGTCTGCTCGACCAGCACGCCGGCGGCGACGTGGCCGAGCCGGCGAACCGGGACATGGTCAGGTCGTTCGCGCGCCAGGTAGTTTCACCGCAGGAACAGGGCGCCTTCGCCACGGCAGACGGGCAGTTGTCCCGCGACGGCGCGCAGCGGATGCGGAACGCGCTGGTGGCGCGCGCCTATGGTGATCGGAGCCTGACCGATGCCCTGGCCGAGACGGGCGACCCTAAGACGCGGGTTCTGGCGTCGGCGTTGGAACAGGCGGCGCCGGACATGGCCCGGCTGCGCATGGGGATCGAGCGCGGCGAGGTGGACCCGAGCGTCGATCTGGCGCCGCACGTCAGCCAGGCTCTAGCGGCGCTGCGGGTGGCGCGGGACCAGCGCATTCCGCTGGGGGACGTGATACAGCAGGGCGACGCATTCTCGCGGATGTCGCCCGAAGCGGTGGGGCTGCTACATGCTGCCTATGGTCCCAATCTATCGGGGCGAGCCAGCGCGAGCGAGATGGCCGAGACGCTTCGGCACTATGCGCGCGTGGCGGCCGAGCAGTCGACCGAGGCGCGGTTGTTTGGTGAGAACCTGGGATCGGATCAGATCCTCGCGGAAGCAGGGGCACGATATGGACGAGCAGGCGGAGCAGAAACGAGGGCATTTGCTCCGGATGCACCTGTTGGGCCAGGGAATGGTGCGGGCCGGGGTGCAGAGCGGCAACCTGTCCCTGGTGCGGGATGGCAAGCGTCATCAGGCGGAAGCGGAGGCAGCGGCAACCGCCTCGGCCGAGCCCGCTACCCGGCCGACGCTCTCCCTGGTGCCGAAGCCCCCGCGCTAACGCCTAACTTCACGGCCGCCGACGCTGCGCAGCTGCGGACCGCCAATGCCGGCTATCGCGAGAACAAGGAGACCTTTGCCCGGGCGCCCGGCGTGGGGTCCGTCCTCGAGGATCGCCTCGGCGGACGCGGCGGGTTCAAGCTCGCCGACAGCCAGGTGCCGGCGCAGCTATTCTCCGGCGGTCCCAAGGCTGCGGAGCGGGTACAGGCGGCGGTGCGCGCCGGGATCGACCCCGAGCATCTGAGCCAGTACGTGGCGTTCAGCCTCCGGCGCGCGGCCGGCCGGGATGACGGGACGGTCGATCCGACCAAGTTCGCGCAGTGGCAGGCGCAGCACCGGGAGGCGTTCGATGTCTTGACCAAGGCCGCGCCGGCGGTGGGCAAGCGGTTCGCAACGGCCGCCGGTGCCAGCCGCGAGCTCGACGCCCTCCAGGCTCAGCGCCAGGCGCTCGATGCGGCTCATCCCCTTAAGCCCGGATGGTCGGATAGCGACGTCGCCATGCAGGCGGTGCGACCTAGTGCGGCTGGTCGGGAGCGGGTCGCAGCGATGCTAACCAGTGCCGGGAACACGGCCAAGGCGCACGATGCGGTGTCGGACGTGATGTCGCACCTCTACCAGTCGAAGGTCATCAAGGGCGGCGAGGTCGACCGCGGCGCGCATGATCGGTTCGTGCAGGCATACGGGCCGGCGCTGTCCGCGGTGCCGGGGCTGGCGGCGAAGTTCCGGACCATTGCTGGCGCGCAGGATGCTGTGGATGCCGCCTCGGCCGCCCATGTCGGGGCGGTGAAGTCCTACCAGACCAGTGCGGCTCGGTTCTTCCTCGGCGGTGGGGAGCCTGCGGACCGCGTCGGGCAGGTGCTGGCCTCGCCGAACCGGGCGGGGGACATGAAGTCCCTGGCGGATCTGACGGCCAATGATCCGGCCGCCCGGGATGGCCTCAAGCGGGCGGTAGTGGAGCACATCCAAAAGCGGCTGCTATCGCAGTCCTTGGCCGGACCGAACGGGGAGCGGAAGGTCCAGGCCGCCGCCATGCAGCGGTTCGTCAGGGACAACGGCACCGCGCTCCGACATCTGTTCTCGCCGAATGAAATGGCTTCGTTCCAGCACATCGCCGACGCGCTGCAGACGATGGGCGTCTCGGCTGACGGGGCCAAGGCAGCGGCCGGCAAGGCGCACGGTGGGCACAGCCTGTTGGGGAACTTGGTCGGGCACCTGGGAGAACACGTCATCGGCGCGATCGGCGGTGGCGTTGGCTACAAGCTCGGGGGCGTCGAGGGAGCCGCGGCCGGCGCCTACATCTCGAAGACGCTGGCGAGCTCGATGCACAGCATCGTCCACGGCATGAAGGCCGCGCACATCGAGAAGGTGGACGACCTTGTGACCGAGGCGATGCTGAATCCTGGGCTGATGAACGTCCTGCTGGCGCGGATCGGTCCGAAGAACGAGAAGTCGATCGGCGGGACGCTGGCGACGCAGCTCGGTCGCATCGGGGTGATGAAGGCGGCGCAGGCGGCTGTGGCGGGTCAGTCCAGCACGTCAGGGCAGAAGACGCAGCCGGCGCCGTCCGGCACGCGGCTAGGCTCGAATGCGCCGATGGGGCGGCTGAACCAGCTGGCGGCGCTGTAGGGGCTTGCGGTAGTGCAGGCGACGCAGGCAGCGGGTCCGACACAGAGGGCAAATTGATGGGTAAGAAAGGACTCGCCTCTATCAGCGGCAGGCTATAGTTACGATCCCGATATACAGGTGTCAGGGGTTGTGGTGTGTTGCTGGTGAGGGTTCTAGCGGCGGGGTGCCTCACGTGTTTGGTGCCTACCCTGGCGCGGGCGGAACTGTCGCAGCAAGCTTTGGCAGAAATACGGGCGTTGCCCTGGCAGCCGGTCAACGGTCTAGCTCTGAACTCCTCTCATTCGCAGATTGGCCTTATGCCGGATTTTGTCGCTGTAACCGGAGTATCGGCACAGCAGATGCGAGTTATTGGGGATGCCGATGATGATCCTTTGATTGAAGCCGATGCCGTCAATACGAAGACGGGAGCAGAGGTCGTCTATTCGTATCAACCGTCAGGCTTCATCAATGGTGGCGACTGGTCCAACGTCCACCCTGACGAGATGATTCAGCAGATCAAGGCTGCAACTGAAGTTGGAAACCAGAAAAGAGCCGCCGCCAGGATGCCGGCGCTGCACGTTTTGGGGTGGGAGCAGGCGCCGACTTACAACCGTGATACCCACGCAGTGCTGTGGTCCTTTAACGGCACAAGGGATGGTGGCGGCCGCATCTTCAACGCTGCCGTATTGAAGCTCGGGCGCTATGGTTTCGAGCGTATCGTTCTCATTGACAACACCGCAGCGCCGGCCGATGCGATGGCCGAATTGCTTCTGGTCGCCAACGCCCACCAGTTCGTACCAGGCGCGACATACGGCGACTACGTGCCGAGCACCGACCACGCCGCCACCTACGGGATCGCTGGCCTCGTCGCTGGCGTGCTGGGTGTGAAGCTGGTCAAGGTGGGCGCCTTAGTAGGCTTAGCAGTATTTGCCAAGAAGCTTGTGTGGCTGGCGGTACTGCCCTTCGTATGGCTTTGGCGGAAGGTGCGGAGAAAGAAGCCAACGAAAACATCCGCTGCGTCAAGTGCCGGAGGTGTACCGGAAGCGTGAGCGTGTAGTGGGAGAAGGAAAGAACCGCCAGCGAAGTCGTGCACAGGTGCTCGCGGAGAACCCGTGGTGCATCTACTGCGGCGCCCCTGCTACCACCACCGATCACTGCCCGCCACGCGCTATCTTCCGCGGATGGGCATGGCCGGAAACCTATGAATTCTCCTGCTGCGCGCCCTGTAATGAAGAAGGTCGGCTAGATGAGCAGGTCATATCGGTCGTGGCCCGGATCAGAGATAGTGGCCGCGGCACCGAGCTCGAGGAGGCAGAGTTCCAGAAGCAGGCGCAGGGGCTCAGGAACAGCCAGCCGCATATCGTGGAGGACTGGATCCCCCTATCACGCAACCAGATACGGCGGCAGCTACGGGAGAACCTTGGCAAGCGTGGGGACATCTTGCGTCGGGCAGGATGGGGCGGGATGTCATTCGGACCGCTGACCTGCGACGTGCTCGACCGGTTTAGCCGCAAGCTGGCAAAGGCGCTGTTCTATCGAGAGGTCGGCGAGCGGTTCGATGGCGTGATCTATGCCCGCCGGTACAGCATCGCCGACGGGATGTCGTTCCAGGTTCTGCAGGAGATCCTCAAGTTTGCGCCCATGGGCGCGGAGCTGTTTCGAGCCAAGCAGCCGCTATCGGACCAATTCAACTACCGCTTCAACGCGAGCAGCAGCCTGGGCGTCCTGTATGCCGTAGTCGAGTTCAGCCCGCAGCTGATTTTCCAGATCTCGGCGCTGTCGCGCAGGGGGCTGGCGGGCCTTAACGAGTATCGCGCGGGTCTTGGGCAGGAGCCGCTACCAACGGACGAATATGGGGGCCGGCTGGTCTTCTGACCCCAGAACTATGACTCATCATAGTGTTCTCCCAGGAACGACAAAACCCCGCCGGTGAGGGCGGGATTTCTTGCGGCGCCGACGGGCTTGTCATCGCCTAGTCGTCGGAGCCGGCCCCCTCGCGGAGGTCTTGCAAGCCCGGCGCGGCCCAAGCCGTGGAGCGGGAACCTACTTCTTTGGCGGCGCTGCGGACGCGCTCGAAGACGGTGCCGGCGGAGGCGGCTTTGCGCCCGCGGGCATGGGGATGTTCATGGTCGAGACGGGGATAGCACCGTCCTTCGCGTGGGTCGTGGTGTGAGACATTAGGTTGGTTCCGTGCCAAACGTCGCTCTGAAATAGGCGGCCACATCCCTTTCCGCCAGCCTAAAGAGGTCGTCGCGGCGGTGCAGGCCGTTCGGCAGGTGCTTGGCCTGGGCATCGTGCATCGCCTTCATGAGGCGTTGCCGCGCCTTGCCCAGGGCCACCTGATCCACTTTTCCAGCGAAGATGTCCTCCCACTCGGCCAGAGCGTTGATGAACAGCGCATCCAGCACGATCACGAGCGCACTGGCGCTCTGGTAGTGCCGGTTGATGGGTAGGGCACCCTGCGCGGCGTCTCCGACCTGCGCCGCGGATGATCCCGCCCCAGAGCCAGGGATAGACGTGGACCGCGGCCCAGGTGCCCAGCGCGCCAACCGATGCGACGGCACGGGTAAGCGTGATCCGCGTTGTCCACCAGCGGTAGACGCCCTGGTAGCGCCGCATGTACTCGCACTCGATCTTCAGCTGGACGAGCTGCTTCCAGTAGAGGGTCTGCAGGCGTGTCCCGGCCTCGTCGGCGTCGGGTTGGACAATGAGCGGTCCGGTCATGCTCGGTCCGCCCGCTCCAGCATCTCCCGCCGCTTCCAGCTCAGCACCGCCAGCACGGCCCGCATCTCCTGCGGGCTGAGCTCGCCGGCGTGCAGGCGGATGGTCTGGCGGTCCACCTGGAGCATCGCCGCGGCGTCGCGAAGGCCGCCGGCGTAGGCGTGAGCCGCAGTTCCGGCCATATGCAGCCGGTCGGGATCCGGCAGCGGCCCGTCCTTCCTCATCCGCCGTGCAGCACCAGCTGGCCTAGCCAGCTGCAGCCCGGGCCTATTCCCCGTCTCGACCCGCCCAGCAGCACCGTCCCATCACGCCGTGCGAGCAGGAACAGAGCAGCCGGATGGTCGTGCTGGCATTCCGGCAACGGCAGCCGGGCGGTCTCGGGCTCACCCGTTTGGCGATCGAGCCGGTAGACCTGGATCTGGCCGCCCATGGCGCACGCGACCAGCGCGTCACCGTTCGTCAGTGTTGCCAGCGCCGGATCGCAGCCTCTGAACTTGCTCCAGTCCCGCTCGCCGTTGACCGTATCCAGCAGTTCCTGACGCCAGAGCAGGACGCCGTCCTCACCGACATGCGCGATCTCGACCGCCTAAGGAGCGGTCGCCTCCCCCCAGTTCGACGCCACGTAGGCACCCCCGGTCGTGGGGGATGCGGTGAGGCGCCCATAGCGTCCCAGCACGTCTCGACTGATCGCCTGACGCACCACCGTCGGGCCCCGCAGCTCACCGGCAGCATCCAGCAGCCAGATCGCGACGTCGTCCTGATGGGTGGCCGCCTCCCCGCGGCTCGCGAACCCTGCGATGAGGAACCGACCGCCGCCCAGCGGGGCGACCGCCGTGTCATCTCCGGTGCCGAAGGTGTGCCCCGCCAACATCTTTCCGTCGGCGGCGATCCTGGCCGCCCACGATCCCAGAAGGTCCGGGCCGACGACGACGGCCCCGCCATCGGCGGTCGGTGCGATACCCCTGGCGACCAGGGTCCGTCCCTGGCCATAAGCCTGTCCCCACACCAACCTTCCCGCTGCGTCCAGCTTCGCGAGATAAGCATCGCTGTGGCTGTCGGAGGCGACCCCCATGTAGTGATTGGTGGATCCGCCCAGCCAGACGTTGCCGGCCTCGTCGGTGGTCAGGGTCGAGACGCCCGGGTTGCGGTTGGGCCGTTGCTTCCTGAACAGCCATGTGCCGGTGAACTGCGGCCCCGGTGGGTCGGGCATCGGCAACGGAAGCGGGACCGCACCCCCCGGCTTGGTCTTCTCGGCGTCGAGGAGCAACACGGACCGGACATCCTGAGGACCATGCAGCTGGCCCAGGAAGACGGGTGTTCCGTCGGGTCGGAGGGCGCCCGCCACGAGCACGAGGCCCTGGCTCCTGCCCAGCGTGCCCTGGGCAGTCATGTCCGTCGTGATCGGCGTGGACCAGGTGATATCGAGCCGTGCCGTGAATGTGGAGGGCATGGCGACATGTCCTGAGCAGGCGACGAATGCGGAGGCCAGCAGCCAGAGGATGGTGCGCTTACTCATCGGTCCCTGCGCCGGATGCCTTCATTCTCGTCGTCATCTTCGCCCGCGCGATCCGCAGCAGCGATTGCCGAGCTTGGTCCGTGAAAGGCTGCTGATTAAACTGCCTAAGCTACCTGTCGTAACTGATATTGCTGTCCAGAATGTTGCGGCTCTATTTAGTTTCCCGCCTTCCTCTATAACTAATGTAACATGAGATAGCCTCATGTGGTTCTGAAAGTCCGCATCTCCTGACGCTTCAGCACGCTCATTCCAAGTCGGAATCGAGGCTGCTTTTCGAGACAAGATCACTGCCCTGATGCCAGCTGATAAAGCCGCTAAAGCAAAGAGTCGGCTCATCCAAATTATGACGATCTGAGCAAAAGGAGAGGTAATCAAGACCTAGTTGCCTTCATCCTGACGCCAGGTTGGCCGCCGTTCGTGAACTCTACTCCGGCAGCATCGAACGCACGCAGCACGGCATCAATGTTGCCGGCGATCATCCGCACAGCACCGTCGACCAGTTCGGTCCGCCGAATAGTGCTGATTCCCACCCTCGACCGGTCCGCCAAGTCTTGCGCCGACCAACCTAGCAGCGCCCTAGCTGCCCTCATCTGTCGACCAGTCAGGTCCGACATTTTATTGTCCACATGGTATTTTCCATATTGCTCTGGGCGCCGCTTGTGGTATGAATAATACCACTTGAGCGACATAGAGCAAGAGGCTTTCAACCATGTCCTACCAGACCCGTCACCCCGAGGCCGCCGTCCACCCCCTCCGCAGCATCCCCCTGCTGCGCCCGATGTCCTGCCTCGGCCCGGCCTTCGTCGCCGTCCGTCGCAATCCCGCCGAGTTCGCCCGCGCCCAAGCGGTCCAGGTCCTGCAGAACGCCCGCTTTGACATCGAATGGGCCACCGAAGCCTACGCCGACGCCCGGGCCGCGATCGGCGAGGTCAACCGCATGGGCCGCAAGGATCGGCACGACCGAGCGCTCTACAGCGACGAATACGTCCGCCGCCGTCGCTCAGCCGTGTTCGGTTCGATGAACCGCATGCGCGGGCGACTGATCCGGGCGCAGAAGGCCCTGGTCGCTGCCGAGGCCGCGCTGCTGGCACTGGCGAGCTGACATGCGAGACGTCGCCATCCCGCCCCTGCCCTGCGCCATCCGGGCGCCGGCCTACACACCCGCCGCCCTGGCCAGCCGTGAGCGGTTCCTGCGCGACGCCGCGGCAGCCTGGGGGCGTGCTGGCGACGCCGAGACAGCCGCGCTCCTGGCGCGCGACGCCGACGTGCAGCGCGGCCGGCACCAGCGGAAAGGCTGACAAACGAAGTTGCTCGCCCGGTCCACGGCTACCGCCCTGCGCGGGACCTGGGCCGACGTGAGCCATCCGCGCCCGGGCGGTCTGCCGGGAGAGTCCGTGGAGAACGGGCAAGGTCGGTGCGGGGAACGCTGGAACGTCCCCCGCGCCTGATCCCGAGACGAGGTTGCGATCAGATGTCCGAGACTGAAAGAAGGACTACCACGCGCCGCGCCATGATGGGCAATGCGAGCATGGCGGCGCTGGCCGGCATCGCCGGGGTGGCGATCGTCATGCCGGGTGCCCAGGCCGTCGAGGTGCTGCCGGCATCGGTGGTCGGGGACGCCGCCCTGCTCACCATCGAGCGGGAAGCCGTCACCCTCATAGAGCGACGCAAGCCGCTGGAGGCGCGCTGGTGGGCAGTCTCGAACGAGCCCAACAAATGGACCACCGCCGTTGCTGCGGAAGCCCAGGCCGTCGCAGACGCGTTGGAACCGATCGACGATCGGCTGGAAGAACTGATCGACCGGGCGCTGGAGCTGTCGGCCACCACGCGCGAGGGCATGGTCGCCAAGGCGAGGCTGATCCGCCGCGAGATGCGCTTGCACCATAGCAGCTACGGCGTGATGGAGTTCGACGCGATGGACCCCGACGAGCGCCTGGCATGGTCGCTGGCCGAGGATCTGCTCGGCGTGGAGGTGGTGCAATGAACCGCCCGACCCGCCGCCACCTGATGACCACCGCCGGCGCCCTCCCGCTGGTGGGCCTCGCCGCCGTGGTCCCGGCCGTGGCCCTGGCTGCGGCGCATCCCGACGCCACCCTGATCGGCCTCTGCGACCACCTGGTGTTCCTCGAGCACGCGTGGCGCACCCAGGGCGACGCCGTGACCGATCCCTCCGACGAGGCGCTGGCCGCCGTCGTGGAACCGTTATGGGACGAACGCGAGGTCGTGCTCGCCCGCCTCGAGCCGATGACGGCCAGGACGAACGACGGGGTCGCGGCGCTGATGCGCGTCGTGGCGGCGGCCAACCCGTTCTACCCGCACGGGAGTCGGGAGCACTCCTTCGACGGCGGGTTCATCGGGCGGCTGCTGGACATGGCCCTGCGCGATGCGGTGGCGCTCGGACCGGTCCCGGCCATGGTGGCGACCGGGACCGTCGCACATCCGGACGCCGTCCTGATCGCCGAGGGCGAGCGGTTCCTGGAGGCGAGCCGGCAGATCACGGCCGCCTACGCCGCGTGCGGTTCTGGCACGGCGACCGACCACGCGAGCATGCATACGGCCGAGGAGACGACCGACCGCGCAGTCGAACCCCTCGAAGCCGAGTTGGAGGCGATCCTTGAGCGGATGCGTGGCCTCCATGCCCGGACGCTCGATGGGCACCGGATGCGAGCGCAGGTGCTGTTCGCCTACTCGCCGGAGATCAAGCGCAACGGCGATCCGGAGGCCTACAAGAACGGGCAGCTGGCGTGGCTGCTGGTGCGCGACCTGGTCGGCGGGGAGTTGGTGTGATGGCGCCGCACCCAACGATCGACCGCCCCTCCGCCGCCGCCATGGCGGCCGAGGTGGCCCAGGCGCAGCGCGAGGCGGATGCGCTCGGCACGTTGTTCCCGCAGGGCCTCCGGGTGTCGGAGGAGGTTCGGGAGCGGGACAACCAGCTGTGCGTCCTCAAGGTCGATCGGACCGACGAGATCATCGCCTCACCGGTCGACAGCTTCGCCGATGCGCTTGCCGTCCTGCTGGCCACGGGCTGCGACCTCTTCGCGGCCGTCGAGAACGGGGACGGCAAACCGGACATCTTCGTTCCCTACGGCCTCGCAATACAGCGGGCGACCGACTTCCTCGCCAGCTACATGGAAACCGGCCTCGACGACCTCGGCGCACGCTACTTCCGCGACGGCCAGCAGCTATGGGACCGGGGGCAAGGCATCCGCGCGCACTGGTGGGTCGATCGGGCCCTCAGCCGGGGGTTCGCGTTCAACGTCCGGAGCGACGGGAGCGTGGTCATCTGCGCGCCGATGCGCGACGACGTCGCCGGCCTGACCGGCGAGCTGGCCGCGCTGGACCGCGGGTGTCTGGACCACCACGTCCGCTTCCTGGTCGCGGAGCAGCGTGATCCCGCGCGGTGCGACATGGACGCCCTGGCAGACAGGGACTGGTGGCTGACGTCTCGGGCGGTGCCCGCCGTGGCCCGTGCAGACCTGCGGGTCGTCGAGGGGTCGATCGACGAACGGGGCGCGGCATGAGCCGCCGCCGCGTTCCGATCCCAACCTACGGCTCGTCACCGGCGCCGCCAATCGGCCCGCCTAAGACGCCTAAGCCGTCAAAGAAGCCCACGTGATCCAGCGCCGGCCGCCCTTCACCCCGGACCAAATCGCGACCATCCGCGCGATGCGGGAGGCCGGCGCCACCTGGCGCGCGATCGGCGCTGCTACGGGCCGCAGCCATGTCGGGTGCGCGCGATATTGGTTGCGCGAGCTGGGCGGTAGTGCCGGGTGGGCCCGGCCGCGCGGTCGCGAGAAGCTGGTCACAGCCCTGAAGCCGCCCAGCAACCGCCCTGCCCTGCCCGCCGGCAGCTTGGCCAGTTGGGGTGCCGTCACCGCCGGCACGACGATCGCCGGGAGCGGCTACCGGTGACCGCGCATCTGGACGCTGAGCTCCTGGCGCTGTGCGACCGCCTGCGGGAGATGCAGGCCGAGTGGCAGCGCCTGTATGACGCCACCAGCGACCGCGGCCCCCTGACCACGCCGGCCGACCTCGCGTGGAAGGCCTACAGCGACGACGTCTGGCCGGGCGTCAGGGTCTCGACCTGGGGCGACCGGCCGCTCCATCCGGACGACGTGCCCGGGCGCCTCAGGATGGTTTGTGCCACCACCGCCGAGGGCAAGGCCGCCAAGGCCCGAGCGATCCTGGCGCTGGAGGAGGCGTCCGCCTACCTCGACTGCCGGGACGACGTGATCGACCTGATGCTTTCGCTGATGCGTGATGTGGCCGGGATTGAGACCTGTCGGAGGCAGTGCCATAACGCCGTCGATCCAGCTTCCCAACATCAGCGCGGCGATGGCGCTCCTCAAAAGGCAGTGGGGCAGCAAGTACCTATTTGCCATGCTGGCCAGTGAATGGCGCCTGGGGGTATGGGAGTGATGCCCTGCGCCTGCGGCCTCTGCAGCTGCGCCGGATCCGCTACAGGCCCCGCCGAAGACCTTGAACCTGGACCGTGGGCATCTGGGCCGCAGGTGCCTGTCCTGCCTGCTGGTCGGGCATCGACGTCCGCCGTTGCTGCTCCTGCGCCGCTAAGTGACGCTGGCTGACGCTCGTCCATAGGTTTGCGGCTGCGGCGTGCTGATCCTGGGCCTCGGCCCGACCCTGGTTCTGGGTCTCCTTGTACGCCTCGTGGATCACCTGCGCGCCATACGCGGCGTTCGACCGCACCGCGTCGTTCCGGACCTTGTCCAGGCGCGCGGTTTCCGCTGGATCGGCCGGAACCGGAGCGGCGATGAGGACGCCGCCCATCGTGGGGACGTAGGTGTTACGCGAGAAGCCACCGTGGCCGTCCACGGTCCAGGACTGGCCGGTGGCGGGATCCTTGACGTTGGTCTCGCTGGGCCGGTGCAGCTCGCTGGCCACCGCGTCCGGCAGCGGGCCGACCCTGTTCCACCCCCTGCCGTAGTGGTCCATCACGTAGGCCTTGGCGACGTCCTCGCCGTAGTGGTCGTTGTTGTACTGCCGGTTCGCGGTGAGCCGGTCGAGCGTCGTGGCGGTGCGCGCGTCTGCCGGCTGGCGCTGCGATACCGGGAATGCGCCCAGCGTGTCGATCGACACGCTGTCGTCGTAGACCTGCTTGGTCCATGTCCCGTGCGAGGCGTGCCACTCGGTGCCGTCGAGCGTGATGTTCCGGGTGTCCTGCTGCCGGGGATGGGCCAGCGCCAGCTCCGTCACCGCCGCGGTGCGCTTGTAGTCCAGCACCGGGCGCTGGCCGTCCGCCGCCGCCGCCGTGTTGCTCGCGAGGCGCGGCAGCCAGCTACCCTTCCAGTCGATATGGCGCTCGGTGCCGGTCCACTGCCCATCGTCATAGCTGTAGGTCCTGCCGTCGGATCCGGTCTGGTGGTCGACCTTGTACTCGGTGATCTTGTTGGCGAGCTTCTCACCGGCGAACGCGCCGACCACGCCGCCCACGATGCCGGTCGCGATCGCGCCCGGACCGGTCTCCGATCCGGCGAGCGCGCCATAGGCGGCCCCGGCCCCGATCCCGCCGAGGATGCCGCCGGCGGTGCGGCCCTCGTATTGGCGCAGCAGCGCGTCGGCGCCGGCGGCGTTGCCCTTGGCGCCGAGGACGGCGTACTCCTTACCGGTCTGGTAGGCGTCGACGGCCATGAGGCCGACGCCGACGACACCCGCGGCGCGCCCCGCGCCTTCCAGGGGCCCGGCTCTCGCGGCGCCGCGCGCGAGGGATGCCTGAATCGCCTCCACCTTGGCGCCGTTCTCACGCAGCCCCTCAGTACCGACGCCTTCTCGGCCTCGGCCGGCAGCGCCTGCTTCGCGGCCGGGGACGCATGCGGGTTCGCGCCGACGCTCTCGGGCAGGTTCTCGTGCCACGACCTCGCCTCATCATAGGCCCGCCGAGTCCGGCCCACCACCGCCGGATCGTGCATGCGTGCGTTACGGGCCTCCTCGAGTGCCTGGCCCGGCATTCTGCTCTCGCCAGACTCGTGGCTGTCGTACCACTGCCGCCCGTCTCGGTCGTAGATCAGGATACGCGCCCCGGTCCGTTGTCGGATCGTGTCGAGGTTTCCAGGGAGCTTGTCGTAGACATGGTCTTGGACCGTCTGGGGAACGTGCTGGCCGTAGCCCTCTTCGTCGAATTGGTCGATGAACCGCTTCTCGACGCCGACCTCGCTCTCCAGCCTGTGGGTCGCCACCACCCGAACCTCCGGCTCATAGCCCTTGGCCCACAGCTCCTTGATCTGCTCCGAGACCCGATTTCCGTCGCTCAGCGTCGTGTCGAAGATGACGTTCTTGTGGCCTTCGATGGCACGCGCACCGAGCTCGTCCGCCCATGCCTTCGCGTCCTGGTGGGTGCGGCCCGACCAGGTGAGCGGGTTCTGCTCTCGGAACTCCCCGGCAAGGGGGTGGAACCTACGCAGTTCGTCGGTATCGACGGTGATGACGTCACCGCCGAGTTCCCTGCCGACGCTCCGGTTCAGTCCGCCCTTGCCGGCGCCCGGCTGGCCGCCGAGGAAGACGACCCTGGGGTGCTCATGGGATGCCAGCCGATCCAGCCCCGAACGCGGCAGGATCTCGGTCTCGAAGATCCGGGCATGTTCTTCCGGGCTGAGGACGTCCCGGGCACCGCTCATCGGAATGCTTCCCTGTGGTGCTCGAAGTAGTCCTCCACTTCTCGCAGGTCGCGCAGCCCGTCGTTCCGGGTTCCGGCCCTGGCGGCTGCGTCGAACTTGGCGTTCGCCTGCGCCAGGGCGTGCTCGTCGCCCGCCTCTTCGGCCCGTCTGCGGTCCTGCTGGGCATCTCCGACGAAACCCTCCAGCGTATCCTCGAATGCCCAGATCGCGCCCTCGATCGGCGGATGGGTCGGACGCTCGAGCGCCCTCGCGAGCCGCTTCTCCAGCCGGACGATCAAGTCCGGATAATCCCGCAGCAGTTCCCGCACGCGGGTCGGGATTGGGATCGGGGGCAGCTCCGTGGGCTTCATAAGGACCGGCTCCACTCGCACTCGCCCGGGGTTACACGTCGTCGCCCGGGACACCTGACCATAACGTCGCACGATGCCGGCCACGGACACGCATCGGAAAATAGGCTATGACTTTTTCATGGGAGCGGTCGACAACTTGATCCCGATGCCGCGGCGACATTCCTGGCGATCCCTGCGACCTGCCGTCCCGCCACCCTGTCCCCTGCCGGCGCTCCAAGCTGGCCTCGCTGGACGTCCGGGCGTTCCTCGAGCCCCCGACCCTGGCCATCCGCTGCAACTGCGGCCGGGAGCGCGTGGCCTCCCTGCCCGAGCTCGGCCGCACCGGGCTGCAGGATCGCGAGGAGCGGACGCTGGGCAA
Source organism: uncultured Acetobacteraceae bacterium (assembly GCA_937873205.1). Lineage (GTDB taxonomy): Bacteria > Pseudomonadota > Alphaproteobacteria > Acetobacterales > Acetobacteraceae > Lichenicola. The sequence goes on along the minus strand of CALMVO010000116.1, from coordinate 21,407 downwards.
GCTGGTGCAGCGCCTGACGTGCAAAGCGTGCGGCCAGCGTCGTCGCCGAACATGCGCCGTCTGGGGAGCGGCAGGAGATGGTGGTCTGACCGGGCCGGTCAGCCGCAGGGCGGGACTGGCCTGCCGCAGCGCGGCCGGGCATGGTGCCGGCCGCCAGTCCCGGCACGCTCCAGACCCTGCGTGATGCAAGCGCATCACCGCTTCGACGCATCACTGCATCAACGCATCAATGGACGCGCCCATGCACACTCTCGTCCTGCACACCCCAAAGGGGGGCAGCGGCAAGTCGACCATCGCCCGGGAACTCGCCGTCGCGGCCGCGGCCTCAGCCGGCATGCAGGTCGCCATGGCGGATTTGGACCCCCAGGGCACCACGACCGGTTGGTATCAACGCCGCGAGGCCACGGCCCCGGTGTTGGTGAAGCTGGACCCGGTGCGGCGGGCCGAAGCGCTGGCTGAAGCTGGCGTCGGACTGTTGGTCGTGGACACGCCCCCGGGACAACCTGCCTTCATCCGGGACCTGCTCGGCTGGGCCGATGTGGTGCTGGTGCCCGTGCGTCCGACCCCGGACGATCTGCTGGCGGCAGCACCGATCGCGGCCAGCCTGGCGAGCCACTCCCGATGGGCGTTCGTCCTGTCCCAGGTGCCGCCGCGGACGCGGTTGCTCGCCAGCGCGCTCCGCCAGCTCGCCGCCCTCGGCCGGGTCGCGCCGGCGCAGTTCACCTTCCGGGCGGACTTCCCCGCCGCCTCGATCAGCGGCCAGGCCGCCGTCGAGTTCACCGGCAAAGCGGCCGAGGAGGGCGCCGAACTCTGGCGCTACGTGCAATCCATCTTGCGAGGACCCGATGCCGACACGCCCCAAGGGAAGCCTGGACGATCTCACGGTGCCAAAGGGCGGTCAGGCACCGGCTCCGGCGCCGGTCGAGCCCGCTAGGCCGCAGACGCCGACCACCACCTCTAAGGCGTATGCGCACACCCTGAGCCTGCGCCTGACCGCGGAGCAGTACCGCCGGCTGCGTAGGTTCGTTGCGGCGCGGGAGGATGCGATTGGCGAGCGGATGACGCACCAGGGGATCATCGAGGCGGCGCTGTCGGCCTATCTCGATCGGGAAGGAGGCTAAAGCAAGGATGCGTCGCACCGCGCAAGTGCTTCAACGCATCAACGCACTGATGCTTCGACGCGCACATATGCGCTTCCATGCGCCCAACTGAGAGGCTAGTGTCGGATAAACGTTATTATCCGACATTCGGTATCGCAGGAGCTGCCTAGCCATGACAAGCCGCCGCAAGATCCGCGCACCCGTCGAGCCGGCGACCGCCGTCGCGGTCGTTCCGGAGGCGAGTTCGGCGCATGCCAGGCTGGCCGAGTATCAGCAGGCGGCGCGCGGCGCTTACTCGACTGCGACGGAAGAAGCGTTCCGCAGCGACAGCGCCCTGTTCTCGGGCTGGTGCTCCGCGGCCGGGCTCGACGCGCTGCCGGCGGTGCCGGCCACGGTGGCGGCGTTCATCGAGGCGATGGCGGTGATGAGGAAGCCAGCAACGATCCGCCGGTATGTCTCGACCATCTCGCACATGCACAAGGCGGCCGGCGTCCCGAACCCTTGTGCGGATCCGGTCGCGAGGTTCGCGCTGCGCCGGATGGGCAAGGCACTTACGGTCCGCCAGCGCCAGGCGAAAGGGATCAACCGCAGCCTGCTCGACCGGATGCTAGGTGCCACCGGCACGACGCCGCGAGACATGCGCAACCGGGCGCTCCTGGCGGTGGCCTATGACACGCTGGTCAGGCGGTCGGAACTGGTGGCGCTGCAGCTCGAGGACCTGCACCTCGATGAGGACGGGCACGGGAGCGTGCTGATCCGCAAGAGCAAGACGGACCAGTTCGGTGAGGGCTCAGCCCGCTACCTCGCACCCGACACGGTGCAGCTCGTCCAAGAGTGGACGGCTATGGCCAGCTTGACCGACGGGCCGCTGTTCCGCGCGACCAGGTGGAACGGTGCCACCGGCGGCGCCCTGACAGCCGACGACATAGGCCGGATCTTCAAAGCGATGGCGACTGCGGCCAAGCTGCCTGCGAAGGTGGTGGCGGAGATCAGCGGGCACAGCACCCGCGTCGGCGCAGCGCAGGACATGGACGCAGCCGACATCGGTATGGCCAGCATCATGCAGGCTGGTGGGTGGAAGACCCCGGAGATGGTCGGGCGCTACACCAGCCAGCAGGCCACACGCCGCAGTGGGGCCGCCAAATTGGCCGAGCGGCAGGGGCGGGCGGGGTAGGGAGCCTACGCTACGACGCAGCACAGTCTCTGCCCGACACCACGGGCTGCCTCAGCGGCATGGCCATCTCGACCTTGCTCCGGAGGTCAGATCCGGCCTGGTGGGATGACATGCCGCGGATGCGGGCTTTAGGCGAACGTCGGGCGGGCTGATCGTATCCATGTTCGGGCTTCTTCAGTGACCACTTCGTTCGGCAAACGTCCGCCTCAGCCTAGCGATACGGGCCTCCGCCTCCTCCTCGGAGACGGGCTGGCGATCCATGCTCGGCAGGGTCGTCGGCCCCTGCGAGTTGATCGGTCGGGGCAGCCAGTCATCCTGGCTTGCCCGCCTATCGTTGTCGGCCTGCGTGGCAGACGGCTGGGGCGTCCTCGGTGTCACCGCGCGCGGTTGCCAGTCCGGATCAGGGCGTGATCGTGCCGGGGCTTGACGCTCGTCAGCCGATCGGATGCGTCTGGATCTGGCCTCGACCTCGCGACAGGCGTCGATCCAAGTCTTGGCGGCACGCGCCGGCGTCGGCGCTTTGCCTGAGCCGTCCACAATGCCCTCGGCGAGCAGCCGCACGCATAGGCGCTTCCAGGGCATCCGGCCCGACCGACCCTCCTCGACCAGGTCGGTGAAGTGCCGAACCATCCACCAGTAGAGCGGCGAGCGGTCAGGCCCCTGCCTGACCTCCTCCCGCATCGCATCCAGCTTTCGGCGGCTTGTTCTCATCCCTGGGATCGTCGGGGCCTTCGGCGCGAAAAACACCGCCTCATCATCGCCGCGGCGAAGATTCTTATTCCGACCTCACTCCGGGGTCATACCGGGCTCCTTCCGACCTCATACCGGGGTCATTCCGGCAAAAAAGGCTTTCCATACACCAATGCACCTGTCGTGCATCGGGACGCGACCTGAACCGGTAGCCCACCAAGGGTGCCTTGGTCTGTAAGGCCTTCGAACCGCCTTCCTCGTCCCTCCGCCGTCCGCGCGCCGCTCCAATCAGGTCAGCATCTCCTCCCGCTCGTTGGACGGCGCGTGCTCGGCGATGACGCTGGCCGGGCGCTGGCCGCAGTCCTGGCACGTCAGCCGCAGGAGCAGCTTGCCCAGCGTGCGCTCCTCCCGATCGCCGAGGCACACCGTCGCCAGCTCGGGCAGCGACGCCACCCGCTTCCGGCCGCAAGTGCAGCGCACGGTCAGGGTCCAGGGCTCGAGGAATACGCGCACGTTGAGCGACGCCGGCATGTCGCGGCGGGACAGGACGGAGTGACGAGATAACTGCGGTCCATGGCGGGGATCATGTTCATGATCCGTTCCAAAACCAAGTAGAGCTCATGCCATCGTGGAAGGTCAGCCAAGTCGTCGAGCCATGCGGGCATTTCCCACCCCTACCTAGCTCGGGCTTTTACCACCCCTAGAAAGGGATCTTAAGTTCTTCCGGTTATCCCCTAACCCTGCTGGTTATCCACGGGCACTCGCCACCCGGCATCGCGGGCAATCGCCACCCCTTAGCTTCGGGCGTTTCCCACCCTGTACGTACCGATAGGATTACCGATAGCTTCTACCGCTAGATGGCCTGTCGGCTTGTGGACAACTACAGCAAGAACTCGATCAGGGTTGAGGAGTGAAGGGGAGCGCTTTCAACGGGATGTCGGGTGGTCCCACGAAGGGGGTGGGAAATGCCCGAACTACCGTCCGACTTTCCGGGCTTGGATGAGCGTCTTCGGCACCGGCGGCGGTGAGGGCATCAGCACCATACCGCCCTCGACCTGCTCGATTCGTGCTTCCTGGTAGACGGCTCGAACCGTCCGCAGAGCCTTCTCCATCTCGCGCTTGAAGTTCTTCGGGTCGGCATACTCCTGCCCGAACTGCTCCCGGAGGTTCTTCCAGGATAGCCGCTCCCCGGTCATCCGCTTCACGCGGTGCAGCCGATGGGCCAGCCAGCAGTAAACGTCGAGGGCAAGGGCGCTATTCTGCAGCGCGCTCAGGGCTCTGGCGTCGAGTGGGACCGCAGCCTCGGCCAAGGAAGCGTAGAACTCCGGTGAGAGCTCGATCGTGCCGGGCGTCAGCGCCTTCGCGTCGGTCCCGCCGTCGGTCCAGGCCGTGAACTGCTTGATCGGCTTCGCGTCGATCGTCGAAGCTCCAAAGCCGAGGGTCATCCGGCAGGCAGCCAGCGCCCGCATCTGGCGGTTGAAGGTCGCATACTCGCGACCGCCTGTGTCGATACCGAGTCGGATCAGGAAGTCCCGAATGCTGCTACCTAGCTCGACCGTTGGGCGGCGGGTCCGCACAGCCTCGGAGCTGACGTAGACGAGCGCCAGACGGGGCCGTGTGCCGTAGGGCAGGGGCTGCTCAATCCAGTCCGAGCCGTCCCACAGGCTGCCCGCCTCGACCAGCAGGGAGGCGCTACCGTTGGTGCGCTTGAACTTGGTCGCTGTGGTAGCTGAGCGAGGTAGTCCGACCTGACAGAGCACGCTGTGCAGGTAGTCCGGCCGTTCCGGCTCAGCGCCGGCGATCTCTGCCGAGAAGCGGATGACGCGGGCCGTGGCGGCAGGCAGGGGCCGGAGCAAGTCGCCCTGTACGGGTTCATCGTCCGCCACACCGACCTCCTTGTCGTTCTGGGAAGCATACGATCCGATCCAGACCTCGTCACCCCTCTAGTTTATAAAGATAAGCTTTACACGTATAAAGATACGCGTTACGCACTATCCGTGACAATGACGTTCAAGCACAAGGGTTTGGCGGCCTACTGGAACAAGGGTAACAACGCCAAGCTCCCGGCCGTCAGCCTGCCGCGCATCGCCCGCGTCCTTGGGAACCTCAACAAGCTGACCCAGCCGGAGGACTCCAACATCCCCGGCTCCTACTTCCACCAGCTGACGGGTCGCGATGCCGGCCGCTACTCGCTCCGCGTTACCGCCAACTGGCGCATCACCTTCGCCTGGGACGGTCAGCAGGCGATCGACATCGACTTCGTGGACTACCACTAGGCCGTGAGGCCGCCAGACAGGAACGCGCGAGGAACACGCCATGCCGTCCACCAATGCCAACCCACTCCCGGCCTTCGAGCCCGAGCATCCCGGGTTGCAGATCCGCGACGCCCTGGATCACGCGCGTGTCTCGTCCCGTCAGGCCGCGAGGGCGATGGGCGTCACCGCACCGACGCTGGGCAACGTCCTGCTCGGCCGCTCCGGCATCACGCCGGACATGGCGCTGCGCCTGGGCCGCTACTTCGGCAACTCGGCCGCCTTCTGGCTTGGCCTGCAGGAGCAGCACGACCTATGGCACCGGGAGCGCGCCCTGGCGCCCGAGCTCGACAAGATCGAGCGCCTGGTGTTCGAGGCGGCGGAGTAAGGCTGGGGCGTCATCGCTGTTCGAGCCATGCTGGAACACGGTGCGTCGCCAGCATCAAGACGATGGCAAAGGCGAGCAGGCCCACCACCACGGCGATGGGCGAGGCCTCCGGTCCGAACGCACCTCCGCTCCACAGGGGTGACGCACCCGACGTGGGGCGGCTGATCAGCAGGCTGTCGCTGCGCACGTGGCCGGAGACGACCGCGCCGAACACCGGGCCCTGGGTGAAGTTCCAGCCCGCATGCAGCCCCACCGCCAGCCACAGCCGCCCGGTGAGGAGAAGGCAGGCGCCCAACAGCAGGCCCGCCTCCACGGCGATGGAGAGTGCCGCGGCAAGCGTCGCCTGCGGGGCGAGGAGATGAGCCATGCCGAACAGCAGGGCCGAGACGCCCAGCCCCATGCCCATCCCATACACCCGAGCCAGGAGGCGCAGGACGACGGCGCGGAACAGCAGCTCCTCAAGGGAGGCGGTCGCGAGGGCATACAGGATCTGTACGGACCAGACCGGCACATGACCGGCATGGACTTGGTAGAGGCCTGCGGCCAGCAAGACGACGTAGATCAGTCCCATGAGGCCGGCACCCATCGCGGCCCCGGCGACCAGTTGCAGCGGCGCGGATGCCAAACTCAGTTCGCGAGGTGCACGCTGCTCGCCCAGGCGCACCAAGAGCGCGTAGCCGCCACAGCTCACCAGCACCAGGCCAGCGACCAGCGGGGGCATCAGGGAGGAGTTGCGGTGCAGAGGGCCGCGTAGAAGCCCGAGTGATACGGCTGGTGCCTCCACCATGATGCCCAGGAGGAGAAGCCAGGCCAGCGTCCGCAACGGCAGCCACCAGCCGTCGCACAGCACGCCCTTGTTCCCCAGCTCAAGCCGCCCGGCGAGGGCATCGGGTCCGTTACCTGCTCCGACCATGGCCTGGAAGACTGACCTTATTCCTGACAGCCCGCAATCTGCGGATGGGCATGGTGTCCCGGGTGATTGAGGCGTCAGCACGGCTGCGAACGCCTGCGGGGACCTGTCGAAGGCTTATTGGCAGCCGCTAAAGGCGCCGGCGCCGGTCAAATCGAGCCACGGAATCGCACGTCAAGCGCACCACAGGTGCAATGGTGTGTTGGAGACTTCGGCCCTGCCTGAGGTGTCGTTAGTGCGATGCCTGATGTGACGTAAGTGCGACACGTTGGTGGCGAAACCCTGACACGAGGGGAGACAGCATGAACGAGCAGGCACCGAGACAGGACCGACTGACGGGCTACCTGCTGCGGTCCTTCCCTGGAACATCCATCCTGCCTTGACGGAGGACCGGCTCCGGACCTGCGCGCTGCTCCTGGCGCACGCCAGACGCGATGCGGTCAAGCTGGCCTCGCCAGAACTCGGTGACGACACCTGGTCGATCGGCTGCCGGGCCTACGCCTTCGGGAAGCAGCGTCTGCAGCGGGCGGCCGAGCGTGGCACCTACAACTGGCTGACGGTGCTCGACCAGAGCCACCACTTCGTCTTCCTGATCGAGGACGTGCCGGTGCGCTTCTTCCGCGGCCAGGCGGACGAGCCGACGACCCGGACCCTGCGCCGACAGATCATCGAGGCGCAGCAGCTGACCATGGCGCTGGGCCAGGAGCAGGCCGAGGGGCTGGTCTTCCGCCTGGCGCTTGAGGCAACCCCAGGGGGTGAGGTCGAACGGGTCGTCTTCCTGGCGCTGCGCGGCGAGGATGGGCAGGTTGAGTGCTTCTGGCCGGTGCCACTGGGCAGCCAGGCTGAGGCTGATGGACCGGAGCCGACTCAGCTGCGTCTGCTGGGCGAGGATGCGATCGACGTGCTGATAACGGTATCCCAGGCAGAGAAGCCGAAGCAGCGGAGACGGGCAAGGCGGAGCTGACCCCCACCACCATCATCGGCTTCTGTAGAGAGCCGCCAGCACCGCGGTAACGGTTCACTGGTGGTTCATTCTCGGTGCGATGCTGGAGCAACGCTGGTGCTCTGGCGGAGGGTGAAGCTGCCCCGAGCGAGTTTCCTGAGCTACGGCGACGTGCTGTCGATCGACGCGACGCAGGGGCTGACCAGCAGCGAGCACATCGAGGCGATGCCGGCCGGCACCCGGCACGTGAACGCCTACAAGGCCTACACCCAGGCCAGCCGGCATCGGCAAGCGACCTACGTGGTCACGTCCGACGGGGCGGAGCGCCAGGAGATCGTCGGCCGCCGGCCGCTGGGCGACGCGCGGATCATCCGGGAGGCGGACGTCTGGGCGAACATGGCGCGCAACCTGGCGCGGGCGCCGGAGCGGGAGAGCGCGCTGGCGTTCCTGGAGCGGGCGCGGGACGTGCGGCACGGCGCGGTGCGGGCGCTGCAGGCGGGACTACAGCCAGCGGAGCAGCGGCAGGCGGAGGGGTTGGACAGGACGACGCTGCGCCAGAACCTGCGGCGGCAGACCGTCGCCGGACAGGTGGCCGGCCTGGCGAGCCGGCTGCGTGACGTCGTCCGCCAGCAGGGCGAGGTGGTGGCGCAGCTGCGGGCGGTGGTGCCGCTGCTGCGGGAGCGGGTGGGGCAGGCGCTGGCCGGGGCCGGGCCGCTGGTCCGGCAGATGGCCAAGCGTCTCCGACAAAGGCGGGAACAGGAGCGGGAGCTGGACGCCATCCGCGCGCAGCTGCTGCGCGAGCGCATGGCCGGCTCGCAGCGGGCCCAGCCACGGGGGATGGGCGGGTCCGAGACAACGCCGGCGGCCGAACGGCGGATGCGCAGGGACGTGACGGCGATGTCGGCGGTAGAGCTGCGCCGTGTCGCAGTGGGGTGGCAGCGGCAGGAGGCCGAGCGGCGACAGCAGCAGCAGAGGGAGGCGGCAGCGCGGCCGGCACGGACTAGGGGGCCGAGCCTCGGGGTGTAGAACGTGCTTAAGCCACCTTATATATCGCTTGAGCACACCCCATTACCAACGGCTTTTAGGGTGGAGATCTGGTAGCGACGGACCCAAATGTTTAGCTCTCCAAAAGAGCGGCGGGCACCTAATGCTCAGCGATCAAACTAGTCTATGTTGAGATATGAGTAGGCTTAGTTATAGCCAGCACACTTCCTGATTGCGAGCATACTGGTCGCTTGCACTTGCGCAGCATTATAGGGACCACCTGAATTACCTGCAACGCGACGCCCACTATCAAAGGCGTCGTAGAGCTCAACGATATCTTTAGTCGATAGGCCTTTGGCTTTGTTGTCTTTAATCGTCTTCGTTAGTGAGGATAGATAATCTTTCACGCTACAAACTGGGTTTTCAACCTGCATGTTCATTTGGTTATCGAAAATAGTCGTAGCCGTATTGCTCTGGCTGCCGCCACCTTCAATATTTGCGGTCGAGACAGGTAGTGCGAGTTTAAGGTTAAAAGAGTTCGTATTGTTACTTGTTGCTGTTACGTGGAAGGTGATCTGCGCGGAGCATGGCCGCTGGCCGAGGTCGATACCGTTGTCAGGATCTGACAATGCCTTTTGAAGTGCAACAAAGCTATAGCCAGCTTCGCACATCGCTCTTGCCAGCGATGGACCCACCTTGGGTTCGGTAGGTAGCCGCCCGCCGCCACAGGCGCTCAGAAGGAGGAGGATCAAGATTAAGAGTGATCTTCTCATGCGTATTCCGTCGGTGGTCCTAGTGGTTCTTTGTTCCACTCTAGTCCGAAGCAATACCGGAACGAACCGAGCCTCGCTCCGTCTCAAAAAAATTGCAAGTCCCTTTCCACCACTCGCTCATCGACAGCTGGAGGCAAGTAGCAAGGGGCCTAACAATGTGATCCAGCTCGACACGCGATTTTTCAACTCCTTAAGCAGTCAAGAATGCCAATGGTGTATCGCACGGATGAACTGCTGGCGCGCCGAGACCTGCCGCGAGGCTCGCCGCTTCCTGACCAAGGGCGCAGGGCCGCACTTCATGATGCAGTTGGGCGGCGTCGACAAACGGTCTGATTGATTGCCGGTGCCATGATGGCCTCCTCGGGGGACAGCGGCAGCCATTCCTCCTCGGCGGCCGGACGGCGGAATTACAACCCTGCCGATGAACGGCGCAGCCGCGACCTTAACCGAACGGCTTGGAGACAGTCTTCGGCGCAGCGGCGCGGGGGGCGAGCGTCTTACTCCACGTCGGGCGCGTTCTCCCTAAACGGTGATATTGGCAGCTCGCGCCAGTTCGACACGATAGAGCAGGGCAGCTGGGTGAAACCAGCAGCTATTGACGCATAGAACCGGTGGAACCCATCGGTAAGCCGGGCTCGATAGCCCTCCACATTTATCGCAGGAAATAAAATCACTTCCACCGGTGGCATGACGTGCTGCTGCCTTATACCTATGAAAACTGAGATCAGGGTGTCACGCCTGAAGCCGCGGAAGTCCCGTTGAACAGATGGAATACGGATGATTGGAGCCACTTCGGTGATGGAAATGAGCTCAATGTGTAGTAGGGGCTTCGCTTCATGTAAGTAAGAGCTGCCACTCGGAATGAAACCAATCATGCCGGCTTCATCCCACCAGTCGTCCGGGATCTCAAAGCAGAGCGGCGGATGTGGTAACGGGAACAGCATGGTTATATGAACTCTATCAGCATTTTCTGCCCTATCCGTCTTTCAGAAAATGGAACAAAGCATCAAGTGGTCGGAGATGATTGGATAGCACCGACTGCTCTCTACCGCACTAGCCCGCTCAGCAAGAGACGAATACGATCCGGTCATGACGACAGCTACACGACCAGTCGCAGCCTTGGCCTTCCTGCTCCTGGTCTCGACGCAGGTTCCCTGCCTCGCCGACACCGGCCGCATCGGCCCCAGCTTCGCCTGTCCCCGCCCATCGCCCGTCGACGGCCTGTCCCAGATGATCTGCGACAACCCGGACATGAGCCGCGAGGAGATGGTGTTCGAGCAGGCCTACTACGCGCTCCGCCAGGCCGACGGCCGAGTGGGCTGGAAGGCGCTGAAGATCGAGGCCATCGCCCTCAACACGGCGCTGCGCACCAGGTGCGGCATCCCGCTTGCCGGAACTTCGGACCAGACCATGCCGCCGGGTGCCGCGGCCTGCTACATCGATCAGACGGAGAAGGACCGGAACGGCTGGCTGCTGCGGCTGACGGGTCTAGCGCGGGAAGAGGCGTCTACATGCGGCTTCCCCATCGGCTCACGTGGTTGGCCGCCGATCAGGCTCACCGCCGTTTCCGGCCAATGTCGATGGTAGCAAACACTCCAGCCGATCGATGTATGCTTGTCTCCGCAATGGGGAGTTCGCCATGATCAGGCCTGGACCTCCACGATCGCTCGGCTTGGCCCTTGGGGTGCTGGCGTCCTGCCTGATCCACTCAGCCGCCGCTAGTGCAGCCATGCGCGATCCTGACACCGTGCCGATCTCTCTGGTCGACAACCGCGTCTTCGTCCATGCGGACGTCGATGGCCAGGGGCCGTTCGACTTCCTGGTCGACACCGGGGCTGAGGTTACATCCGTCAGCCCTGCGCTCGTAAAGCGCCTAGCGCTGCCCCACGTCCGTGACGATCGCGGCGGCGGCGCTGGCGAACACCAGGTCTCCTATTCCGACGTGCGGGTCGCGTCCGTCGCCGTGGGGAAAGCGTCGTTCGGACCGGTCGAGGCGCCCGCCTTCGACCTGACCGAACTGGCCCGCATCGTCGGCTTCCGGAGGCTCGACGGGATCCTCGGCACCGAGCTGTTCCGGCAGGACGTCGTCACGATCGACCCCGTCAGGGGCCTGCTGACCATCGAGGCCGCCTCGAGCTTCCGGCCGCCGCGCAATGCGATCGGCATCCCGGTCACAATCGAGGGTGTCGTGGCGCCGAACGACAATGAGGGCATGCCGGTGTTCTCCGGGACGGTGAACGGCATCGCCGGGACGTTCGAGGTCGACACCGGCGACCGCTCCGGCCTGACGCTGTTCGGGCCGTTCTGGCGTGCTCATCAGCTCGACCGGACGATCGGCCCGACGGTCACTGCCATGACCGGCTACGGCGTGGGAGGCCCAATCCGGAGCATCGTCGGCCGTCCGAAGACCTTCACCATGGCGGGGCTCGATGTCGCTCCGCCGGTGACACGGCTCTCCCTCCAGCGTGGCGGCTCCTTCACCCGGAGCGATCATGCCGGCAGCATCGGCATGGGCGTGCTGAGGCACTTCGTCGTGTCGTTCGACTATGCCCACCGCATGATGTGGCTCGTGCGCAGACCGCATTGGGCCGAGGCGGACCAGTACGACAGAAGCGGCCTCTGGCTGGCGCTCGCGGGCGACCACGACCTGGAAGTCGCCGATGTCGCCGCAGGCAGCCCGGCAGCCCGGGCGGGGATGCTGGTTGGCGACCGCATCGAGCGGATCGGCGCGATCCACGCGGGGCCGGACACGCTGTTCGAGCTGAGGAGGCTCCTCGGCCAGCAGGGTCTTCCGGTCGTGGCCGTGACGACCCGCCGCAGCGGGTCGGCGAAGACCTTCCAGCTCGCCCTGCGGGACCAGATCACGCCGGCGGGCTGAAAAGGTGACCAATCGGCCGACGCCGAGGCGTGAGCAGCGCCTTTCGTTCGGCGATATCCCCCGCCATCGGCACGCGACGCCTTATGCCGCCTTAATCCTACAGGGCGGCTATCTCGATCGCGGCAACTCTGGGCGCTGGCGAGCGGAGTGCGAATGGGTCGTACGCCACCACGCTTTCGAGGCGCACGACGACCGGGTGTGGGCGCCGCACGCTTGGGTACTGAACATCCCGCTGCCCTTCGGGACGGCCCTCCCCCCCCATGATCGGCATCGCTGCACCGGACGACCTGATGCGCGCGGCCAACAGGACCTGCACGAGGCGCACCGGTTCCTGACGCCCTTCAGGTCGGACCCCCTGAGACGGCGGACTGGCCCGACCTCCTGGCCGCCGCACTCCAGGACACGTCGTTACGCTTGACCGACTGGGCTCGGCAGATGGGGCTGGCGCCGGCCACCGTGACCCGGGGCTTCCGCGCGGCCTTCGGGGTCACTCCCGCGCGCTTCCGGGCGGAGACACGTCTGGTTCGCACCGTGCGCGAGCTCACGGGCGGGACAAGCCCACTCGCGGAGATCGCGCTGGACTGCGGCTTCTCCGACCAGGCGCACCTCAGCCGCGCCGTCCTGGCCGTGACCGGCCGCACACCCGCGCAGTGGAGGAAGGTCAAAACGGTTCAAGACGGCGCTCTCACGCACGCCTAGCGGAAACGGTCGCTTTTTCTTCGGGAACATGCTCGATGCCGCTGGCCTTTCTCCTCCTCGCCGCTGCCGCCGCTGCCGCCGCTGCCGCCGCTGCCGCCGCTGGCGCGCTGCCCCCGAGCACGCCCACAGCTACCGAAGGGCTCCGCTCAGCCATGGGCGCCCTCCTGCAGGCGGACGGGCCCAAAGCGCGGCGGATGCTGCTGGCCGCGGATGCCCTGCGCCTGCCCCAGCGAGGCGGCGGTCGGGTGCTCGGCCGACCAGATGGCGCCGTGGGTGACGCCGAAGGTCAGTACCGCGTAAGCGTCGTTGCACAGCAGGGTGGTGCGCTGGGCGATCTTCGGGTTGACCAGCGTCGGCGGCTGGCCACCGGGAAAGAACTGCGGGCAGGCGTCGCTGGCATGGGACCGGCCTGAGTGGATGGCCGTCATCAGGCAGAGCGGCAGGATCCAAGGATGGACCATGGCTCGACCTCACCCGCCTGCCGCCCAGCGTCAACGTCCCACGTGGCGGGGGTAGCGGCATGGGATACGGATACGCCAGCGCTCAAAACCGTGATCCAGTCCTACGACGCTACCCCCATATATGGCGTTGCCATACCTACGGCATTGCCATATAAAGGTGCTCATGCAGTCGGTGGTTGAAACCTCGGTCTTCTCGCGAGCGGCCGACGTGCTGCTGACGCGTGACGAGCGAGCCGAGTTGATTGCGCTGCTGGCGACCGAGCCAAAGGCTGGCGCCGTGATCCCTGGCATGGGCGGCATCCGCAAGCTGCGGTTCGCGGCCGCCGGCCAGGGCAAGCGCGGCGCCTTCCGGGTGATCTACTACGTGCTGACGGACGACGTGCCGATCTTGGCCCTGCTGATCTACGGCAAGGGTCAGCAGGTCAATCCGACGCCTGAGCAGAAACGGGCAATGGTGGCGGTCGTCGGCAGACTCCGCGAGCAAACCGGACGAAGGAGGAAGGCATGACCAAGAACGTTGACCTGTCGGACGAGCTGCTGGCCTCGCTTGAGGAAGGCGTCGAGATCCTGGCCGGCACGCGGGCCCCGGCACGCCTCTGGTCGCCGCCTGCCACCGTCGATGTGAAGGCGATCCGCGGGCGCACGGGCCTGAGCCAGGTCGCCTTCGCCGGGCGCTACGGGTTCAGCCCAGACTGCATCCGGGAATGGGAGCAGGGGCGGCGCCGGCCGGAGCGGGCGGCGCGCACGCTGCTGATGGTGATCGACCAGGAGCCGGAGGCGGTGGAACGAGTGCTCGTGACGGCGTGATGGAGGCCGCAACCCGATCGCCGGCCAGCCGATACACCGTCGATCGCGCGATCCCCAGATCTCGAGCCACCGCAGAGGGCCGCTCCCCGGCTTGTAGGCGCTGCCGCACGTCCTCGGCCGGGATCACCGCCCTGCGGCCTCTGTAGCGGCCTTCCTGCCTCGCCTGAGCGATCCCCGCGTGCTGCCGCTCCCGCAGGCCGCGATAGTGCCAGCGCGAAATCTCGCACATCAGCTTGAGCACCGGCTTGGCCTCCTCCGTCCGGAAGTCGACCACCGCCCCGTTGAACGCCAGCAGGACCAGTCCGACGCCACGCCGTTGCAGGCCATCCTCCATCGCCAGCATCGCGTCGACCGAGTGGGCCAGACGGTCGCCGGACGTCGCCACCAGCACGTCGCCAGCGCCGAGCGCGGCCAGGCAGGCCCGCAGCTGCGGCTGGCCCAGCACGTTGCCCCTGTCGGCGAACATTCGGTCCGGTCGGTAGGGGCTCCAGGCCAGCAGCTTGCGCTGCTCCTCGATCACCGATGGCGGGTCGGCGGCGCTGGCGCGGATGTAGCCGATCGTGGTGGGCATGGGTCAGGTGTCCGTTTGGGGTTGGGTTGGTGGGACGGCGGCGCCATCATCCCCAAATAGGTGCGACAGGTCAGCGCAGGCGCGTGGGGAGTTTCTGGGGTCCATACGCGCGCGCGCGCGAGGCAGAAGTGTGCTATCTAGGGCAGCATTGTTGACCCGTAATGGCTATGTCAGCCAAGATGGGCATGGTCAGGTGTCTGGTTGGGGTTGGGTCCAGTCGGGCAGCGTTTGATTTAAAATCATCGGAAATCAAGCGGCTGGTCGGTGCCTGGGATGGGTTTGCCGCGAAATACGCGCGCGTGTGCGAGGTTGAGGAAGCTGGTTCGGAGGCGGTCGAGTGGGCTTTCGCGACCAATACGCCCCCGCGCGCGAGGGGCCGCTGCCCTGGCCGCTCTCCATCGCGGCCAAGTCGAGCCACGGCTGCGGGATCGCGGCGAAGAGCAGGGAAGCTGAGGGGATCATGCGGCGCCCTTGGCCGGGTGGACCGTGCCGAGCGCCGTGTCTGCGTCGGCGGCATACGGTCCCGCCACCTCGAAGGGCCGGGCTCCGAACAGTTCCTGGTCGCGGCTGGCGACGCCGGCGGGGTGGCGGGTGATGGGCCGGCTGCGGCCACTGACACGGAAGCTGTCCACGATCGGCTGCATCATGATCCAGGACCACTCGCCAGCTACGGGATAGAGGGCGGACGGCGACAGGGGCTGCGGCGACGATGGCGCCCTTGTGGTTGGCGGCATCGGTAGGTCCCTGCTGTCAGAAGTGCGGATTGAGGTATGCGCGGAGCGCCTGATCGCTGATTCTGGCTTCGGTGGCTCCTCTGTCCGGCAGTAGGCGAGCGGCCCGAGACGGACTTCCAGCCAAGCCGCGATGTCGGGGGTCAGAGTGGCGTCGAACCATACCTCAGCGGCCTTCTGGCCGGCTCCGGCAACCTGATAGGTCGCCATGGATCCGAGGATGTTTCCCGACCGAGGAGTGTGAGTTTCCTCTATAAGTATACTATTCTTATAGAGAGAACTCACACTCCTCCCGACCATGGCTTGCCGAAGCGCGGCATGACTCGGCCATAGCCTCGGGTAGGTCATGGTGGCGTGCTTGGCGTTCTGGAACACCACCCCGCCGGCCCCTGCCATCATGTCGTCGGGAGTCGGATCGAGGTTGGCGGCGTTGATTGTCTCGGCCACGGGCACCGGGATCGGCGCGTCGGTCAGCACCAGCACGTCGACCGGGTTGTCAGCCGTGCGGTTGACGCCCCGGCCCCGGCCGATGATCTGGACGAGCTCGCCCTCGCAGACCTGCCACCGGATCGCCTCGGCCACCGGGTTGGGATGCCGCTCGGTCTCAACCGCCTCGGCCTGACCATTGAGCCCTTCCCGCGTCGCGTCGCCGCGGTCGAACCATCCTCCGGTGATCTCCTCCACCGCCGCGCCGCTCAAGGCCTCGGCCAGCCGCTCGACGGCGCCGATGGTCGGCATGGTCCGCCCGACCACGATTAGAGCTCTCACTCCCGGCCTGCCAGGCTGCGGACCCCACTCGTCGCGCCCCGCCACCGCGTTGTGGTGGGCCAGCTCGACGTTGACCGGCAGCGGGCCGACGTCGGGCAGGGCTTCCTTGACCGCCTTCTGGCAGACCACCAGCACCCGGTCCGGGGCGTAGCGGCGGGCCTCGCGACACAGGATGGCATGGACCCGCCGCAGGTTCCGGCCGCGGCGCTCCGGCGCCTTCGGATCGGCCTTTAGTAGCCGGGAGACGTAGGGATCGGTGTCGGCCATCTCCGGGGTGATCGGGTCGAGCATGGACTTCGAGAAGGCGCGGTCGATTACCTGGCGGACGTGCTGGTGCGGCGCCTCGGCCAGCAGTTGCGCCGTCACCTCCACATGCGGCCAGTAGGGGCGCACCAGGTCGATGTTCATGGTGGCATCGAGCAGCAGGGTCGGCACCTGCCATCCCTTCTTGACGTCCCGTCGGCCCTTGAGGTGCAGCACCCGCCTGACGCCGCCCTCCCTGTCGTCCGGCTCCGAGGCCAGCGCGAGCCAGCCGGACCTTGCCGGCCCGTCCATCGCCAGCAGCGCCTGGACGCCCTTCCACACCCGGGCCAGCCGCATCACCTGCGCGTTGCCCTTGGCGGTGGCGACAGCCTCCTTGCGCTGCGCCGGCGTCATCTGCGGGTGCAGCTCGGGGTTCACGAAGCGCCGCCATTCCAGCCTATAGGCCTCGCCGGCGTTGGCGCTGGTCAGGTTGTGGTCTTCCAGGACCTCGCGGACCAGCGGCCCGTCGGAATGCTCCTCGAGGACGTCGGCCAAGGCGGTCCGGAGGAAGTGCAGTCGGTCGCTGGCCGCGTTGTCGATGCTGCCCTTGCGGAAGATGGTCGACGGCTGCCGCAGATCCGCCAGTGGCATCGCGCTCGGCTTGCCGTGGACGCCTTCCAGTCCGTCGGCCCAGCAGCTCTCGTCCACCACCAGGGCGGCCAAGCGACCCAGCGACGACGGCTTCCGCAGGAACAGCAGCTCGTGCGGGATGATCCACACGTCGGCCGCGGCCTCGCGCTGCCGCTGGTAGCCGCACTGGCCGAAGAACGGGCACGACACCCGTTCGCCGTCGATCTTCCGCTGGCAGGCCGACTTGAACAGGTCGGCGCCGGCCTCGCGGGCATCCCTCACCGCGTCCAGGTTCCGGCACATCCGGGTTTTGGTGGCCAGCGGTACGGTGGGATCGACCGCATCCTCGTGGTCGGGATCGACCGCCTCCATGCCGCGCCACACCCGCGCGGTCCGGCGGCTGGCCATCTCGTGCAGGGGGCCGAGCGGACCGTCCGGCACCGGCGGCCGCAGCTGGCCAGCGATCGTCTCGAAGATGGCGGCGTGCTCGTCCCCGAGCTTGTGGGTCGGCACCGCGACGGCGATCGCCCGCTTGTCGCCAGCGGCCCGCATCCGAGCCAGCATCGCCGCGGCGTGCCGATAGGCGGACCGGGACTTGCCGCCGCCGACTTCCACCTTGACCGCGTGAGCCGGTGGCGGCGGAGCGTTGGACCGCTCCTCGCCGGGGATGTTCTCGTCGCCGGTGGGGAAGGCGTATTCCGGGACCTCCTCCTCGCCCCCGGCCTCGCCCCAGGCTGCCGCCTCGTCGAAGAAGCGGCGGATCACCTCGTCCAGGTGCCGGCGCACCATCTCGATCGGCTCGCGCCGGATGGCGGTGGACTGCACCCGCAGCGCCAATTCGATCCGCGCCTGGACGCCATGCGTGCCCTGCGCCTGAAGGGTGTCATTCAGGTCGCTCTTGTCGAAACGCCGAATGCGCCAAGGCGTCGCGATCGTGACGGCGTGGCCGGCGGTGCGCCAGGTCGCTACCGTCTTCCGCAGCGCGTTGTCGGCCGGGCTGAACCGGCGATCGTCGTCCCGGCAGAGGACATAGCGCCGGCCGGGCTGGAGCGGCACGGCATGGTCGCCGGTGGCCCGGATGCCGCCGCAGACGATCCAGCACTCGTGCCCGGTGCTGATCCAGGTCGACAGGCCTGTTTCGGGCCCTTCCACCAGCAGCAGCGGAGCGCTCGGTCGGGTGCCCAGCGTCCTGGCCGGGAGGCGCACGACTGCCCCTTCCGTGGCGCCGTTCGTCATCTTCACGGCGCGCAGCTGGCGCCGCTCGATCTCCTCGGCGCCAACCTTCTGTCCGTCCGGGGTGACAAACACACGTTGAATCGCCTGCACCTCGCCAGATGCCAGCGTGGCCGCGACGATCAGGGCGCGGCTGCGTGGGTGGAAGCGCACCACGCCCGACCAGCCCAACGGTGGCGTTGGGATGCGGCGGGTCTCGACCAGGTAGCGTTCCGCCACGGTCCCGGCGATCGGGACCGATTCGTCCCATAATTTGCGGGCGATCTGGACCCGTCCAGACCGGTCGGCGGCGGCCTCCCGCTCCCGCTCGGCCTGCTTGCGCGCCCGCTCGGCCAGGAGGGCATCGTTGGCGGGCTGCGGCGTGTAGCCGGGTTGATCGTGGCCAAGCCAGTGCGACGCCCACCGCACGGCCTCGCCGATGCCGCATCCCCGGGCATGCATGACGAAGTCGAGCGGCGAGCCGCCGGCGCCGGCCTCGTGCGAGTAGAACGACCCGCGCGCCTTGCCGCGGGCTTCCCGGACGATGAAGGCGGCCGAGCCCTTGCCGCCCCAGCGCCATTCAAACCGCCGGGCAGTTTCCTTGTTCGGCGGTCCCATCAGCGCGAGGGCGAGCTCCTCCGCCCGATCGGCGAGCTCCGCCTTCAGATCATCCAGCGACGGCCGGGCTGCAGGGGCGTCGGCTGCGCTCACGCGTCTTGCTGCCGCTGGCGCTGCATGTAACGGACATGCGCCACGGCCAGCGCGAACGCTGAGAACTCGGCAGGACGGAGTCGGACGAAAAACCCGGCGTCGAACAGCGCACCGCACACCTCAAGCGGCATGTCCTGACAGGGAACCGCTCGCAGGCAGGACTGCACGACGGCCTGCCGGCGCCGGAACTCGGTGGGTAGCGGCCTCATCGTAGCCCCTCGCCGATCAGCCGGTCGTAGAGCCGAACCAGAACTTCGCCCTGCTTGGCCGTCAGCCGCGACCGCGTCGACGTCGAACGGAGGAACGAGACTTCCCAGCCGTTCAGGCGGTCGAGATGGCGCAGCAGAAACCTGATCTCACCTGACCAACTTGAGGCCGGGCATGTCGGGGGGCGGGAGGCCCGGCCGATGTCCGGCTGCCGTGGCAAGGCCAGCATTGCCGGCGCGATCAGGCTGTCCCAATCGAGCCCCCGCTCCCGCAGCATCCTAGATGCCATGAACCCGGCCGCGGCCCGCTCGCCGTCGTGGCTGGATGACAGCAAGGCCAGCACCTTGACCAGTTTCGCGCGGTCGGCGCCGGTAAGAGGGGGGCTCATGCCCGACCTCCTTCCGGATGGGTAATCGAGAAGAGCCGCAGCTGCGGCCTCAAGGTTCGGATGATCTCCTCAGCCCTGCGGTCTAGATCCGCTTGGTTGCCGGCGCATTGCCCGCACACGGGCATGGCCAGGGCGCTGTTGGGCGCGTCGACCGCCGGGAACACCACGACCATGTGGAAGGTATCGCCCGCATCGATGCGGCCATGACAGGAAGCGCAAACCTGCCCGTGCGCGCGGTGTCCGTGCGCCGCGCCGATGGCCTCGAGCGCCCGGACTGCGGCGGCCACAACCAGGCTCGCCTCGCGATTGCTCTAGTCGGTCGTCACCGGTGGCTCTTGAGCCTGATGCAACAGCACGCCACAGATGCGGACGATACCATCGCCCTCTGCGGCCATTTCATCGAGCGATTGCGCGGTGTTCTGCGCAGTGGTGCGGATCATAGCCGCGTCCCACGTCGGGTGCAGCTGTGTCGGCGTCGGGCCTGCTGGGCGGATCGAGCATTGGCCGCCTCGGCGATCGCCGCCATCAGCGCGCCCTGGCCGCCGACACGTCCGACGACGGTCAGCACCAGGTCGGGCAGGTCTGCCTTGGGAACAGCATTTATGGCTCGCCGGAGGGCGAGCTGTTCGCAGTTCGTCATGATGTGGCTCCGGTGGGGGTTCGGGCACATCGCGAGGGGCTGGATTTCTGGGCGCGGATCGCCTAGATCAGCCGGGCTGCTGTTCGCGAGTGTACCAGTTCCTGCCGGCTCCCGTTGACGCGGGGTGCCGGCAGTCTCGTGTCTAGGCGGCGATCTTCTGGCGGCGCTTGGCGCTGACGGCTTGGCGCACGGCCTCGGTAATCGCGGGCAGGTCGTTTTCGAGGGCGTAGTAGCCGCCTCGACTGATGTCCTGATGCATCGAAAAAACGCCATCAAGCATCATGAAGTATAGGACACGATAGGTAGGGCACTTGTCGCCCAATTCTGACTTGAGCCTGGGCGCAAGTTGAGTCAGGCGGATACGATCGCTCATCGATTTCTCCTGATGATTGCAGCAAAAGCCACGACAGGAGCCGCCACCGCATGATTGCGGGGCGGTGATCAGTCATGGATTGTGTGGACGATGGACAGCAGTCCGCACCGCGAATGCGGGCGTAAAGCGGTTGTTCAACTAGGGGTAATTTTGCTACCGCACTGGTAGAGCCTTTGGCTCCCCAGTGACCTTCTTCACAGCGTCCGCAGGGCTGGAGCTTTTAAGCCCTTCCCATAGCTACCGCACTCCATAACGTCCGGCGAGAAGTGCCAAACGCGGAGTTGCCTATATCGATATATAGACAAGCCGTCTGCACCGCAAGCGCGCTGAGCACTCAACATGCCGTCGATTACTTGGAAACTCCAACGAGCTTCGCCGCTTACGTTCATGTGATATAGACAAGAATAGATTGTCTGAAAGCAAAGTAATGCTCGGCATAGTGCTTCCGAAAATCGCCAGGATGTGCCATAAGTCAGGCCATTGGCCTTACCGACCATTCAGGCATCTACTTGGAGAACGTCATGCAGCAGACGCTGTTGACCGTTTCAGAGGCGGCGGAGCGTGCCCGCGTTCATCCTGTGACGATGCGCAAGCTCATTAGGACTGGTGCTGGACCCGCTACCACGACCATCGGCCGGAAGAACCTGATCAGGGAGGACCGATTCCAGGCATGGATTGACGCCTCGACGACGCGGCACCCCGACCAGGTCGCTGCATAGTGGCCTGTCGGGCGGCTCTGCTCGCATCTGCCGCGGCGCTGCTTGCTGGCGGTGTGATCCTTGCCGCGCCAGACGCTGTCGCGCAGCCCGCGGACGGCTACCACCTCGTCAACACGCCTGCGAGCCTTGGCACCGGTCAGATTCAGGTCTTCGGC
>CALMVO010000115.1 GCA_937873205.1 uncultured Acetobacteraceae bacterium | reverse complement strand
CCGATCCCCTATGAATCACATCACGTCGAGCCGCGTAAAGGGTCCTGAGCCTAGACATCTAGCGGGGCGGCAGGTCGGAGCCACCCGCCGCCGCCACGTGCACGATGGGGTTGCCCGACACCGGCTGGATGAACAGCATCTGCCGCGGATAGAAGATCCAGACCCGGTTGAAGCGGAGGAAGCCGTCGCCCAGCAGCGTGGTGCCGACGGCGGATGGGGCGACCGTCAGCCGGAAGTTGTTGAGGCGCTCGTTGCCGAGCTCGAGGCTGGCGAAGCGGTGCCGGTGGCCTGGCACCGGGGATTCGTCCACGCCGAGCAGGCTGATCACGGGATCGGCCGCCAGCTTGTCGGGCGTCACGCCCGCACGCCGTGCATCGGCCTGGGTGATGAAGGTCGTCGAGGCGCCGGAATCGAGATAGGCGTCGATGGGCGCCCCGTTGAGCTTCAACTCGACCGCGATCGCGTCGCCCTCGAGCCGGAACGGCACGGTGAAGTAGGGGACTTCAACCGGCTGGATCGCTCCGCGGCAGCCGGAGAGGTCGTACATGGCGAAATGACGGTGCGGCACGTCGATGTCTACGTCGTAGTTGGACATGAAGTCGGCGCCGAACATGCCGAGTAACGGCAGGTCCCGGACCTTACCCCATAACTCGGGCGAGATCGCCAAATCGAGGTTGCGGACGTGGCCGTAGCCGAGTTCAAGGTTGCGGATGCTGGCGAAGTGGGTGATCGCGGCGCCGCCGATTCCGGTGAGGAACGTCGTCCGGTCGGGATCGGATTTGAGGTGAAACCGGCCGACCGCGCTCGACAGCACGACCGAGGTCGCGGCGCCGGTAGCGAGCAGCAGCGCGACCGGCTGACCGCCGAGGCGGGCGATCACGGTCGGCATCCGGGCGTGGTCGAGCAGCGGCACGTCGACGGCGACCTTGACCTTGCAGACCCCGGGAGCGTCGGCGCCACAGCCGGACAGCGCCATCAGGAGCGGCAAGGTTCATGACGAAGCCGAAGATGCGCGCATGCGTCCGGCTCCATTACGATTTAGGACCGTAATGAAGCCAGGCGCGACCCCTCCGCGCAAGTGTCGGGCCGTCGCGTAGCGGTCCGGCCGGGCCGTTAGCGTTCGCCTGCGGCCGCCATGTGGAAGATGGGGTTGCTCAGGGTCGGCTGCACGAACAGCATCCGGTGCGGATAGGAGATCCAGATCCGGTTCAGCCGGAAGAAGTCAGCGCCCAGCAGCGTGATGCCGACGGCGGACGACGCCACGTCGAGCGGGAAGTTCTTCAGGCGCTCGGCACCGAGCTCCAGGCTCCCGAACCGATGCAGATGGCCCTTCACCGGAAAGCCGTCCACGCCGCCTGGATGGATGATCCGCTCGCCGGCGAGGATGGACGCGGTCACGCCTGCACGTCCCGCATCATCCTCGGTGATGTAGGTGTTGCTGGAACCCGAATCGAGGTCGGCCTTCACCGGCACGCCGTTCAGCCTGATCTCGATCCGGATCGCGGTGCCGACCAGCCGAAACGGCACGGTGAAGTAGGGCGTCGCCACCGGTTGGATGGCTTGGCATCCGGCCAGGTCATACATGGCGAAACGCCGGTGCGGCAGGTCGAAATCGACGTCGTAGTTGGACATGAAATCGGCGCCGAACAGGCCCAATATCGGCAGGTCCCGGCTGAGGTCCGTGAAGTTGGGACCGATCGGCAGGTCGAAATCCTTGGCATGACCGTGGCCCAGCTCAAGGTCTCCGATGTAGGCGAAGTCCGTCAGCCTGGAGCCCCCGATCCCGGTCAGCCGCGTGATGAGGTAGGGTTCGGACATGAGGCCGAACCGATCGACGGCGCCGCGTGCGACGACCGAGGTCGCGGCCCCGGTGTCGAGCAACAACCCGACCGGTTGATTGCGGAGGCGGCCGACCACGGTCGGGATCGCGGTGTGGTCGAGCAGCGGCAGGTCGACGGTGGTCCTGACCGTGCAGGACCGGGGGACGTCGGCACCGCCGCCGCAACCGGACGACGCCATCAGCACCACCACCGCACACCGACGACCCCAAGCCGGGCGCATCGCGTTCGTTCCGTTTCCGTTTCGATTCCTGGTCATGTGGACCGACCCTCGCCCGCAAGCCCCACGGACGTCAGGGCGTGCGCGCGCCCGTCACGTGGACGAGCGGGTTGTCGAACGCCGGCTGGATGAACAGCATCCGGCGTGGATAGGAGATCCAGATCCGGTTCAGGTGGAAGAACTCGTCGCCGAGCAGGCTGACGCCGACGGCGGATGGGGCGACCGTGAGCGGGAAGTTCTTCAGGCGCTCGGCGCCGAACTCCAGGCTGGCGAAGCGGTGGCGGCGGCCCGCAACCGCAGACTCATCCACGCCGTGCAGCGTCTCGGTCGGGTCGGCGGCCATCATCTCGGCGGTGACGCCGGCACGTTGCGCATCGAGGCGGGTGATGTAGGTCAGCCCGGCACCGGAATCGAGCTCAGCCTCCACGGGCTTGCCGTTGATCCTGATCTCGACCTTGATGGCGTCGCCGTCGAGCTGGAACGGGACGGTGAAATAGGGCGGCGACACCGGCTGGATGGAGTCCCCGCAGCCTGAGAGGTCGTACATGCCGAAACGATGGTGCGGCAGGTCGAAGTCGACATCGTAATTGGACAGGAAATCGGCGCCGAACAAGCCCAGCACCGGCACGCCCTGGACCTTGTCCGGCAGGCTGCCGCCGCCGATCGGCAGATCGAAATCGTGCACGTGACCGTGACCGAGCTCGAGGCCATGAAGGGTGGCGGTGGTCGTCAGCGTGCTGCCGCCGATGCCGGTGAGCTGGAGGACATTGTCGCGATCGACGGGAAGGCCGAAAGACTCGACCGCATTTGGCGTGACGACAGAGCCCGCGGCGCCGGTATCGAGGAGCAGGGCGACCTGCTGACCCCGAAGACGGCCAAGGACCACGGGATGAAGGCTGTGACCGACGACCGACATTGCGGCGGCGGTCGCGACCTTGCACGGGCCGGGATCGTCCGTACCGCAACCGGGGAGCGACAGCAGGAGCAGGGTGGCCAGACGGCAGGCCAGAGGTAGGCGCATTCGTCCGGTTCCGTTGCAGGATCGGATCGTACCATCCGGGGTCGGGTCGGTTTGCGCCAGACGTTTCGGGTCGCTGACGGCCACCCACCGCATGGACGCCAGGCGGTCCGCGCCCGGCTACCCTCGGACCGGGTCCGCCGGCAGCGGCGCCAGCGCGCTCGCCTGCCGCGCCGCCGCGTCCGCCACCTGGCCCAGCAGCTGGCTCAGCGCCGCCGCCAGGTCAGCGGTGGTGGGCCCGGACGGCGCCATGCTCAGGTGCAGTAGCTGGCTCGTCGCCGCCGCCGAATCGGGGTGCTGCACCGACAGGGCGGCGTCGATGGTGGCCAGCCCGGCCCCGTCCTCGGAGAACTGCGACACGTCGAGCTCGACCACCGCCTGCGGGCCGGTGGAGATGGCGCCGTTCTCGGTGAACACGGTGCTGCCGGGCAGCCGCTGCCGCAGGTCGGCGGTGAGGGTGCTGCCGATCAGGCTGGCGATCGGCTCGCCCCAGACCGAGTCCTCGGCGAGCTTGAGCCTGTAGTCCTTGTCGTTGCGGACGATGTAATCGCGGTCGAGAAAGGACGAGACGGTCGGCGTGCGCACCTGGATCGTAAGCGGGAACCCACCCTGGGCCACGCCCGGCCAGGACTTCAGCGTATAATATGTGGGTTCCGCGGAGCCGCACCCCGCCAGGATGGCGGCCGCCATCAGCACCGCGCTTCGCATGATCAACGGCCGCACGACGCGTCCCCTCATGACAGGCCCCTTCATGGCGTGCTGCGGCCGAACAGCAGCGACGAGGGGTGGCGTTTCAGGAACTCGGCCAGCAGCCGCAGCGAACGCGCGGTCTCGCCGAGCTGGTTCAGGGTCTGCTTCAGGCTGTAGCTGAACTGGGAGTTGCCGCCATAGGCCGCCAGCGTCTCGTTGGCATGCTGCACGGTCTGTTGGAGCTGGTCGGCGATCTGCGGCAGGCGCTGCAGCAGCGGCGTGAGGCCGCGATCGGCATGCGCCGCCAGGTCCTGCACGTTCCGGAGCGTGGCGGTGAGCTGGCCGATCGCCTGCTTCAGCTGCGGGCCGTTCACGGTGCTGTCGGTGTGGGCCAGCAGGTCGTTCAGGTTGTCGCCGATCTGGGCGAGCGGCATGGTCGCGATCTTGGCGGCGACCGTGGACACGCTGTCGATGATGCCGTTGAAGCCGCCGGCCTTGCTCGGCAGCACGATGGCATCGCCTTCCATGACGATCTTTTCCGGCTTGACGTTGGGCACGAAGCCGAACGAGATCACCGTGGAGCCGGTCAGCAGGTTGCCGCTGTCGGTCTCGGCGCGTAGGCCGTTATTGACCAGCGCCTGCGTGATCTGAACCATCGAGCCCTGGTTCACCTCGTCGTCAGTGAACACCCGCTCGGGCTGAATCTCCATCGCTACCCGGACGCGGGCATCGCCGGTCCGGCGATCCAGCTGAAGCTTGACGTCGGTGACGTTGCCGACCTGCAGGCCGAACATGTCGACCGGACTGCCTGGCCCCAGGCCCTTCACCGAGCTCTGGAAGTAGGTGACCATCTGCAATCGCTCGCGATAGCCGGCGATATCGGCGTCCTCCTTGTCGTCGTAGAGCTTGAACACCGCGTTGTCGGGAGCGGGCGGCGCCGCCTTGTCACGGCGCTGCTCGGGCAGGCCGAACTCGACGCCGCCCGACAGCACCGCCTGCAGCGACGCGATCTGGATGTGCAGGCTGCCGCCGTCGAGGTCGGCGCGGATGCCCGACACGTTCCAGAACCGGGTATCGGCGCGGAGGTACTCGTCGTAGGGCTGGCGGATGAAGACCTGGATCGGGACCAGGCCGCGGCCGCCCGGCGGCATGGTGTAGCCCAGCACCTCGCCCACCACGACGCTGCGGAAGAACACCGGAGCGCCCTGGCTGATCGAGCCGACATCGCTGGTCATCAGCGTGTAGGTGCGGCCGGGCTCGTCGGAGCGGACGCCGGGCGGCGCCTCGAGGCCCTTGAAATGGTCCTGCGGGGCACCCCCGGCCGCCCCCGGATCGACCGCGATGTAGGCGCCGGAGACCAGCGTATCGAGGCCCGACACGCTGGCGCCACTAAGCCTGGGCCGCACCACCCAGAACTGCGCGTTGTTGGTCAAGAACGGCTTGGCCTGGGCACTCATCTGCACCCGGATCTCGACCCGCTGCAGGTCCTTCGACAGGCCGACGCTCTCGACGGTGCCGAGCCCGACCGCCTTGTGCTTCACCTGGGTCTGACCGGCGGTGATCCCATCCGCGGTCTCGAACTCGAGCGTGATCTCCGGGCCACGGCGCGAGATCGTCTCCCAGCCCAGGTAGGCCGCGATCGCCACCACCAGGATCGGGATCAGCCAGATCAGCGAGAACCGGGCGCGCCGAACGGAGGCGGTCGAGGCCTGGTCGTCGTGCTGTTCGCCGGCATGCTCGTTGGCGTGCCGGGCCGCGTCGGCGTGGCTCGGCTTCTCGTGCTGGTCGCTCACGCGCCGACAGGCTCCGTCAAGCAGGCGGCGACGGCATGCTGCCCGTCCGGCCGTGTTTCGCTGCGGTCCAGCGCGGCACCGTTCATGCCGGCGGCATCCCACATCACGCGCGGATCGAAGCAGTTGGCGGCGGCGATGGTCAACACCACCACCGAGGCAAAGGCGAACACGCCGGGATCGGCGGTGATGTTGCCGATGCCGCCGAAATGCACCAGCGCCACCAGGATCGAGACCATGAACACGTCGATCATCGACCAGCGGCCGATGAAGTCGATCAGCCGGAACAGCCGCGAGCGGTCCACCAGCCGGATCCGCGAGCCTCGCCAGGTGCACCAGCACATCGAGCTGAGGCCCAGGATCTTCAGCACCGGCACGGTGATGCTGGCGAAGAACACCAGCAGTGCCAACGGCAGCGCGCCGGTCTCATAAAGCCCGCGCACGCCGTCCATGATGGTGTAGCCGCCGCCGCGGTTGAGCTTGATGATGGTCATCACGGGGTAGAGGTTGGCAGGGATATAGAGCACCACGGCGGCCAGGACCAGCGCCACGCAGCGGGCCAGGCTCTGCGGCTTGCGCCGGCGGACGCTGGCCTGGCAGCGTGGGCATCGGCCCAGCACGTCCTCCTGCGGCAGGTCGTATTCGGAGGCGCAGACCAGCCCGCACGAGGTGCAGCTGACCAAACGCTGTGCCGGCGGCAGCTCCATCTCGGTGGCATCGATCAGCGACACGATCACGCGCTGTCCGTTGGGCCGCCGCACGAAGCGCGAAACCCGCCGCTTCTTCCAGATGAGGTCCACGTCGACGGTGGAGTCGGTGGCGGCCATCGTCACCATCAGCGCCGCCAGCGCATAGACCGCCGGGCCCACCTCGACCCGGGCGAGGTCGATCAGCTTGGTATAGGCGACGAAGACCCCCAGCATGTAGACCTCGATCATCGACCAGGGCCGCAGCCGCTCGTAGCGCCGCATCACGCCCGGCGCCCAGCCCGGCAGGGTCTTGCGCGAGGCCGCGAGGAGCACGACCAGCATCTGGGTGATCACGATCGGCGGCACGATGGCGGTGGCCGCCGCCACCAGGAGCGCCACTGGCCCCCATCCCTCGCGCCAGAGCTCGTAGGGGCCGGTCAGCAGGGTGACGGTGTGGTCGCGGCCATAGAGGTCGAGCGTCATCAGCGGCTCGAGAATCGCCGTCAGGTACAGCACCGCCGAGGCGACGCAAAAGGCGAGCGGGGTCGAGACCGGCGGGTTGGTGTGGCGGCGCCCGATCTGGCCGTGGCAGCGGCGGCAATCGGCCACCTGACCGGGCTCCAGCTCGGGCACGCGCTGGAAGTAGCCGCAGGTCGGGCACTCGCACATCCCGTCGAGCGCGTGCAGCTTGGCGGTTCGTCCGCGGCGGTGGCCGATACGGAACCCCTTGACCTTGGGGGGCAGGACCCTTGAGCCCAACGCCCGGGCGCCATCGCCGACACTCCGGGCACGGGCGATGGCGCGCGCCGCCGCAGGCGCTGGCTTCAGGTCGGCTGAGTTCATCGGGTGCGACATCCTCTGCCAAACGGGGGTCACTGCACCCCGTCTATCCCGCGCATCCTAACTCCGCGTCAACGGAGAGCGGGTTACAAGCTCGGCATGTTGCAGGACAGGCGAAGTCTTCGTATATGCCACACCAAGGATGCCGACATAGCTCAGGGGTAGAGCAACTGATTCGTAATCAGTAGGTCCTCGGTTCAATTCCGAGTGTCGGCACCATTATCGGTTCGACGTCAACGATCTCCCTGAGCGGGACCGCCGTATCCGCGAGCCGGGACAGATCTGCCGTTATCCCCTCGAGCACGAGCCGCCTGCCCTGCACGAGATCCCGCGTCGCGTTCGCGCAATCCGGGGCGATCACGGTCCCGCGCCTGAGGTCGACAATCGAGAAACTGCGGTCCGCCGACCGACAGGCCGATCGTCTGCAGCTTCAGGTCGTACTGGTTCGACCAGAACCAGGGCACGGAGTCGTAGACGACCGGCACGCCCGTCAGCGTCCTGGCGACGATGGCGGCCTGATCCGTGGCGTTCTGCACGGACTAGAGCCGGATGGCCTTGTCTCCCGCATGGGCGTTGACGTGCAGCGCGCAGTCTCCGATCGCGAAGATGTCGGGCAGGCTGGTCCTGCACTGGACGCCGTTGCCGCCTTCCGCCCCGGCGACGAGAAGCGGCTCGACCGCGGGCACGATCCCGACGACGACCATCTCACACGCCAGCACGCCGCCGCCGACAAGCCTCACGTCGCAGACCCGGCCCGCCCGCTCCTCGAGGCGCTCGACCACCACGCCCAGGCGGATGTCGACGCCATGGGCACGGTGCTCGGCCTCGTAGAAGCGCGACAGCGGCTCTCCGGCGACGCGGGCCAGCACGCGGTCGAGCGCTTCCAGCACCGTGACGTGCCTGCCTGCCTTGGCCAGCACCGCCGCCGCCTCCAGCCCGATATAGCCGCCACCGACCACCACGGCCCGGACCGTCGAGACCAGTTCGGCCCGCATCCGGTCGGCATCGGCCCGGGTCCGCACGGTGTGCACGCCGACGAGGTCGTGGCCGGAACAGGCCAGCCGGCGCGGCGCGCTACCGGTCGCCCAGATCAGGTGGGCATAGCCGATGGTGGTGCCGTCCGCGCACGAGACCCGATGCTCCTCGGGTTCGACGTCGATGACGCGCCGTCCCAGCAGCACCGTCACCTCCGATCTCTCCCAGAACGCCGGAGGATGGATCAGCGGCCGGTCTCCCGACAGGTACTCCTTGGACAGCGGCGGCCGCTCGTACGGCAAGTCCGGCTCGTCCCCGAGCAGGACGATCGACCCCGCGAAGCTGGCCTTCCGCAAGGCCGCGGCCGCCTGGGCGCCGCCGTGTCCGGCGCCGACGATCAGGATGTCGTAGTGGTTCGCCGCACCCTCGGGTGGTCGGGCACCGGTGGACGGAGGGGCGG
>CALMVO010000114.1 GCA_937873205.1 uncultured Acetobacteraceae bacterium | reverse complement strand
CGTTGCGGCCGGCGCCGAAGCTGTAGACCCACTGCGTCATGAACCCGTATCCCCAATCTCGGCGTCGATCGAGCCGCGGCCGGCGAACCCCCGGAACGGCCCATCCGGCGAAGCATGCCGTCGGTGCCGCGACGGGCGTCCACCGCCGCCACTGCCAGTCGACCGACCTTATACGACGGCCCCGCGGCCGGGAAGAACAACAGCGTCCGTCCGTCCGAGCTTTTCGGCCGCGCAAGGATTCAGGTGCGGGTCCGGCCTCAGCCCAGGATCCGGTAGGGCACCACGCCGCGTTCGCCGGAGCCGACGTCGAGTGCCCGGCCGACGGGCGGGACCGCGCGGTGCCGGCAGTCCGTGCGCTCGCAGGCGCGGCAGCCGGGCCCGATCGGCACGGCGGCCGCCGGGCTGGCGAGGTCCAGTCCGGCGGCATAGACGGTGAGCGGCGCGTAGGCGATCTCGCAGCCCAGCACCACGGCCACCGAGCGCGGCCGGCTCAGGTAGGCATGGTCGCCGCGCCCCACGGTGCGGGCGACGTTCAAGTAGGTCACGTCGTCCGGTGTCCGCGCCAGCTGCACCAGGGTCTCGCCCGGGCGTGCGAACGCGCCGTAGACGTTCCACAGCGGGCAGGGGCCGCCGAAGCGGGAGAACTGGAACCGCGTCGCCGAGGACCGCTTCAGCACGTTGCCCGCGATATCGGTCTTGAGGAAGAAGAACGGCAGGCCGGGCAGGCCCGGACGCTGCATGGTGCTGAGCCGGTGGCAGACTTGCTCAAAGCTGGCGCCGAACCGCCGCTGCAGCCGGGCCACGTCGTAGCGGACCGCGCGCGCCTCCGCCAGGAAGCGGCCGTACGGCATCATCAGCGCGCCGGCGAAGTAGTTTGCGAGCCCGACCCGGGCCAGCGCGGTGGCCTCGGCGCTGGACAGTGGCGTACGCCGCAGGAGGCGGTCGACATCGTGGCGATGGGCCAGTTGCGCCACGATGTGAGCCATCCAGAACACGCGGCTCTCGGCCGAGGCTTCGTCGGCCAGGGCCAGGGTGCGGGCGGAGCGGTTCAGCCTCCAGACCGTGCCCTGTGCCAGCAGGGACGGATCGCCGGTGACGGCGATGCCGTGGGCGTCGCGCAGGTGGCGAACGAGGTCGTCGTGCAGGCCGTTGCGGCGGAAGCCTTCCTGTTCGGCCAGGGCCTCGGCGGCATGGTCGAGTGCGGCGAAATGGTTGCCGTGGCCCTGCACCCAGTCGCGTACCTCCTCGTAGATGGTGTCGGGGCCGCCCACCGGCGCGCCGTGGCCGCCAGCCGCGGCCCGCTCGCCCTGCGCGCGGAAGGCGCGGTAGAGGGCGAGGAAGCGCTCGGCCACCAGCGGTGCCGCCCGGGTGGCCGCGTATGCCTCGGCGAGATCGACGGTGCCGCCGCCGAAGATCGGGTCCGCCGCCGCCTCCCGCAGGTCGTGGACGAGACGCAGCGCCTCGCCGTCCTCGAACGCCGACGCCGGGACGCCGAGATGCTCGGCCACGCGATGCAGGATCGGGCGGGGCAGCGGCCGCTGGTCGCACTCGATCTGGCTCAGATAGCTGGGCGACAGGCCGATGGAGCGGGCCAGGGCCGCCTGACTAATCCGCCGCTGGGTGCGCAGGCGGCGCAGCCGCTCGCCGGCATAGAGCTTCGGCGCGGCGCCCGTTCGCAACATCCGCATAACTCCGAGTGGTCGTACGCACGGTCTTGCAACTTCTCGGGTTTACCTCCCGGCATCGCAGGCGGACAAGCTTCGACCGATGCGGGTGGCCGCCCGCTTCAGTGCCGGAAGGGCGACGCCATGATCCTCCACGACGTCCGGGTGCATCCGGAAGCCGACCGCCTGCCGCGCGAGGACCAGCTCGCCTGGAAGATCGCCGCCGTCGCCGCCGATCCGGTGGCGGTCGAGGCCGAAGTCGCCGAGATGATCGTGAACCGGCT
Source organism: uncultured Acetobacteraceae bacterium (assembly GCA_937873205.1). Classification (GTDB taxonomy): domain Bacteria; phylum Pseudomonadota; class Alphaproteobacteria; order Acetobacterales; family Acetobacteraceae; genus Lichenicola. The sequence goes on along the minus strand of CALMVO010000114.1, from coordinate 10,885 downwards.
GATCGACAACGCGGCCGTGGCGATCGCGTCGGTGAACCGCCATCCGGTGATGACCGCGCGCGACCAGGCGCTGGCGCACGCGCGGCCTGGCGGCGCCACGGTGTTCGGGCTCGGGCCCCATGTCCGCGTGCATGCCGAATGGGCGGCATGGGCCAACGGCACCGCGGTGCGCGAGCTCGATTACCACGACACCTTCCTGGCGGCGGAATACTCGCATCCGGGCGATAACATCCCGCCGATCCTGGCGGTGGCGCAGCAGGTCCGCCTGGACGGCGCCGCCCTCGTGCGGGGACTCGCCACCGGCTACGAGATCCAGGTCGACCTGGTGCGCGCGATCAGCCTGCACCGGCATAAGATCGACCACGTGGCGCATCTCGGACCGTCGGTCGCCGCCGGCATCGGCACCCTGCTGGGGCTGCCCGTGGACGTGATCTACCAGTCGGTGCAGCAGGCGCTTCATACGACGACGGCGACCCGGCAGTCGCGCAAGGGCGAGATCTCGTCCTGGAAGGCGTTCGCGCCGAGCCACGCCGGCAAGCTGGCGATCGAGGCGGTCGATCGGGCGATGCGTGGCGAAGGGGCGCCCAGCCCGATCTACGAGGGCGAGGACGGCGTCGTCGCCTGGATGCTGGACGGTCGCGATGCGCACTACCGGGTGCCGCTGCCGGCACCAGGCGAAGCCAAGCGCTCCATCCTCGACACCTATACCAAGCAGCACTCGGCCGAGTACCAGAGCCAGGCGCTGATCGACCTCGCCTTCCGGATGGGGCGCCGGGTCCGGGACTGGGACGACGTCGAGAGCATCCTGATCGAGACCTCGCACCATACTCATAACGTCATCGGCACCGGCTCGAACGACCCGCAGAAGTTCGACCCCGATGCTTCACGTGAAACACTCGACCACTCGATCATGTACATCGTCGCGGTGGCGCTGCAGGACGGCGCCTGGCACCACGTGCGCTCCTATGAGCCGGCGCGGGCACGGCGACCGGACACCGTGGCGCTGTGGCGCAAGATCAGCACGGTCGAGGACCCGCGGTGGACCGCGCGCTATCATTCCGACGACGCCGCGGTGAAGGCGTTCGGCGGCCGGGTGATCATCACGCTGAAGGATGGCCAGGTCATCGCGGACGAGCTGGCGGTCGCCGATGCGCATCCGCTGGGGGCAACGCCGTGGCAGCGGCCGGCCTACATCGACAAGTTCAGGACACTGACTGAGGGCGTTCTGGACGATGCCGAGATCGAGCGCTTTCTGAACGTGGTGCAGCGCCTGCCGACGCTGGCCGCGGACGAGCTGCCGGGGCTGACAGTTATGCTGCCGGACGGGCGGCTGCTGGTGGGGGACACGGGGATCTTCTGACGGCCCGGGGCTCGGCCCCTGGACCCCGCCAGGGCCGGCGGCCCTCGGACCCGTTTCTTCAAGAGCGGTTTCCAAAGGCGGGCCTTCGGCGGGGTCCAGGGGCAGCGCCCCTGGCCTTAACTTCAAAGGACGGCACAATGAGCGAGACGAAGCCGAAGAAGTCTGTCGCCCTGTCCGGCGTGGTCGCGGGGAATACGGCCCTCTGCACCGTCGGCCGGTCCGGCAACGACCTGCACTACCGCGGCTATGACATCATCGACATCGCGCACAGCTGCACGTTCGAGGAGATCGCGCACCTGCTGGTGCACGGCCACCTGCCGAACGCTGCCGAGCTCGCCGCCTACAGGCAGAAGCTGAAGCGTCTGCGCGGCGTACCCGCTTCGGTGCGGGCGGTGCTGGAGGAACTGCCTGCGGCGGCGCATCCGATGGACGTGATGCGCACCGGTGTTTCCGCGCTGGGCTGCGTGCTGCCGGAGAAGGACGACCACAGCACGGCCGGTGCCCGCGACATCGCCGACCGGCTGCTGGCCTCGCTCGGCTCGATGCTGCTGATCTGGTATCACTACAGCCACAACGGCGTGACGCTCGACGTCGAGACCGACGACGACAGCATCGGCGGCCATTTCCTGCAGCTGCTGCACGGGCAGCCGGCGCCGGAGGCCTGGGTGCGGGCGATGCACGCGTCGCTGGTGCTGTATGCCGAGCACGAGTTCAACGCGTCCACCTTCGCCGCCCGCGTCGTCGCCGGCACCGGGTCGGACATCTACTCCGCCATCGCCGCCGGCATCGGCGCACTGCGCGGGCCGAAGCACGGCGGCGCCAACGAGGTGGCGCTGGAGATCCAGGCCCGCTATGCGACGCCGGACCAGGCCGAGGCCGACATCCGCGCCCGGGTCGTCGGCAAGGAGGTGGTGATCGGCTTCGGCCATCCGGTCTACACGATCTCCGATCCCCGCAACGGGGTGATCAAGGAGATCGCGCGTGAGCTGTCCACAGCGAGCGGTCACGGCAACCGGTTCGCGGTGGCCGAGCGCATCGAGGCGGTGATGGCGGACGCCAAGCGGATGTTCCCGAACCTCGACTGGTTCTCGGCGGTGTCCTACGAGGCGATGGGCGTGCCAACGGCGATGTTCACGCCACTGTTCGTGATCGCGCGCACCGCCGGCTGGTCGGCGCACGTGATCGAGCAGCGCGAGGACGGCAAGATCATCCGTCCGACCGCGCACTATACCGGGCCGGAGAACCTGCCCTTCGTGCCGCTGGCGGAGCGTCCCTGACCATGCCCTACCTCACCGCCGCCGACCTGCCGACCGAGCCCGCCGGCATCCGCTTCCGCCGCCTGCTGGAGCGCCCCGAGATCCTGCAGATCCCGGGCACCCACAACGGCCAGGCCGCGCTGCAGGCGAAGGCTGCTGGATTCGAGGCCTGCTACCTGTCGGGGGCGGCGATGACCGCGTCGATGGGTCTGCCCGACCTCGGCATCATCACCGTGGACGAGGTGGCGTTCTTCATCCGCCAGGTTGCGCGCGCCTCGATGCTGCCGGTGCTGGTGGACGGAGATACCGGCTACGGCGAGGCGCTGAACGCGATGCACATGGTGCGCACGTTCGAGGAGGCCGGCGCCGCCGCGGTGCACCTGGAGGACCAGCTGCTGCCGAAGAAGTGTGGCCATCTCAACGACAAGCGACTGGCCACGCCCGCCGACATGGCCGTCAAGGTCGCCGCCGCCGCCCAAGCGCGCCGCTCGCTGGTCGTGATCGCCCGCACCGACGCCGCCGCCTCCGAGGGCATCGAGGGTGCGGTGGCGCGGGCCCGGCTCTACGTCGAGGCCGGCGCCGATGCGATCTTCCCCGAGGCGCTGACCACGCCCGAGATGTTCCGCGAGTTCAGGGCGCGCCTGCCGGGCGTGGCGCTGCTGGCCAACATGACCGAGTTCGGGCGCACGCCGTTCTTCACCGCGGCCGAGTTCCAGGCGTTCGGCTACCAGATGGTGATCTGGCCGGTGAGCTCCCTGCGCGTCGCCAACAAGGCGCAGGAGGAGCTGTTCCAGGCCATCCGCCGCGACGGCGGCGCGCACGGCATGGTCGATCGCATGCAGACCCGCGCCGAGCTCTACGCCACCCTCGGCTACCACGACTACGAGGACCTCGATGCTTCGATCGTGCGCACCGTCGTGCCCGAGGCGATACCCCGGTCCGGTTGACCGCCGCGACGCCGCACCGTTGATGTGGGGCGGTGTCGGGAGCACATAGCCAGCGCATCGGATCGACTGCGGGTGCGCCTGGGAGTGCTGGGGTCTGGGGATGAGCGAGCGCGTTCGCGAGGTGATGGAGTATGACGTTGTCGTGGTGGGTGGTGGTCCGGCTGGTTTATCGGCCTCGATCCGCCTGAAGCAGGTATCGCCTGGGGCGTCGGTGTGCCTGGTGGAGAAGGGCAGCGAGATCGGGGCGCACATCCTGTCGGGTGCGGTGATCGAGCCTAGGGCGCTGGACGAGCTGATCCCGGACTGGCGGGAGCGTGGTGCCCCGCTGGACACGGCCGCGACCGACGACCGCATGATATATCTCACGGCCAAGCGCGCCGTGCGGGTGCCGCTGCTGGACACGGTGATGCCGCACATGGGCAACCACGGCAACTTCATCGTGAGCCTGGGCGACGTGTGCCGCTGGCTAGCGGGGCAGGCGGAGGCGCTGGGGGTGGAGATCTACCCGGGCTTCGGGGCGGCCGAGCTGCTGGAGGAGGACGGCCGCATCGTGGGCGTGGCCACCGGCGACATGGGGGTGACGCGGTCGGGCGAGCCCGGCCCCGGGTATGCGCCCGGCATGGAGCTGCGCGCGGCCTACACGCTGTTCGCCGAGGGCTGCCGCGGCAGCCTGTCCAAGCGGGTCATGGCGCGGTTCGGGCTGCGGGCGGGCGTCGACCCGCAGACCTATGGGCTCGGCGTCAAGGAGCTGTGGGAGGTGCCCGCCGCGCAGCACCGGCCGGGACTGGTGCAGCACACCTTCGGCTGGCCGCTGGACCACCGCACCTATGGCGGCTCGTGGATGTATCATTTCGGCGAGAACCTGGTGTCGTATGGCTTCGTGGTGGGGCTCGACTACCCCAACACCTGGCTGTCGCCGTTCGACGAGATGCAGCGCCTCAAGCTGCACCCGGCGATCCGGCCCCACCTCGAGGGCGGCCGGCGCATCTCGTATGGCGCCCGGGCGCTGTCGGAGGGTGGCTTGCAGTCGATCCCGCGCCTGACCTTTCCCGGTGGCGCCCTGATCGGCGATGCGGCCGGGTTCCTGAACGTGCCCAAGATCAAGGGCACGCACGCGGCGATGAAGTCCGGCATGCTGGCGGCGGAAGCCGTGGCGGAAGCGCTGGCGGACGGCCGCCCGGCGGAGCCCGCGTCGTTCACCGCCCGGGTGCGCGCGAGCTGGCTGTGGCAGGAGCTCCGCGGCGTGCGCAACATCCGGCCGGCGTTCGCCAAGTACGGCACCATCGTGGGCGCGGCCTACTCGGGCCTCGACGCGATGCTGCTGCGCGGGCGGGCGCCGTGGACGCTGCGCCACCGCCATCCCGACCATGCGGTGCTGGACAGCGCGGCGGCATCGACGCCGATCGACTACCCCAAGCCCGATGGGCGGCTCACCTTCGACAAGTCGTCCTCGGTGTTCCTGTCCAACACCAACCACGCCGAGGATCAGCCGGTGCACCTGGTGCTGCGCGATCCGGCGCGCTGGCGGGCGGTGAACTGGGACCGGTTCCGCTCGCCCGAGAGCCGCTACTGCCCGGCCGGCGTATACGAGGTGGTGGGCGCCGATGGCGTCGGGGAGGCGGTGGGTGCCGACGCGGTGTCGGGGCCGCGGCTGCAGATCAACGCGCAGAACTGCGTGCACTGCAAGACGTGCGACATCAAGGACCCGACCGAGAACATCGACTGGGCGGCACCCGAGGGCGGCGGCGGCCCCAACTACATCGGCGGAATGTGAGACGATGAAGCTCCTGGTCCCGGTCAAGCGCGTGCTGGACTACAACGTGAAGCCTCGCGTGCGGGCCGACGGCACCGGCGTCGACCTCGCCGGGTCCAAGATGTCGATGAACCCGTTCGACGAGATCGCGGTCGAGGAGGCCGTCCGCCTCCGGGAGCGCGGCGTCGCCACCGAGATCGTGGTGGTCTCGATCGGCGTGCAGCAGTGCCAGGAGACGCTGCGCACCGCGCTGGCCATGGGGGCGGACCGCGCGATCCTGGTGCTGACCGAGGCCGCACCCGAGCCGCTGGCGGTGGCCAAGCTCCTGCGGGCGCTGGTGCTGCGGGAGGGCCCGAGGCTGGTGGTGCTGGGCAAGCAGGCGATCGACGACGACATGAACGCGACGGGGCAGATGCTGGCCGGCCTGCTCGGCTGGGCGCAGGCGACGTTCGCCAGCCGGGTCGAGGTCGCGGCCGAGGCGGACGGCGGCACCGCTACAGTGACGCGCGAGGTCGATGGCGGGCTCGAGACCATCGCGGTGGCGCTGCCGGCGATCGTGACGGTGGACCTGCGGCTGAACGAGCCGCGCTACGCCTCGCTGCCCAACATCATGAAGGCCCGCAAGAAGCCGATGGAGACGCTGTCGCTGGGCGATCTGGGCGTCGACGTCACGCCGCGGCTCACCACGCTGCGGGTCTCGGAGCCGCCGGTGCGCAAGGGCGGCGTCACGGTGGGCTCGGTGGCCGAGCTCGTCTCCAAGCTGCGCAGCGAAGCCCGGGTGATCTGACATGACCGTCCTCGTCCTCCTCGACCATGCGGACGGCCAGATCAGCCCGGCCAGCCGCTCGGCCGTCACCGCCGCCGTGCAGCTGGGCCCGGTGCACGCGCTGGTGGCCGGCGCCGGCCCCGCCCTCGACGCCGCGGTGCAGGCGGCCGCCCGCATCGCCGGCATCGAGGCGGTGCTGCGCGCCGAGGCCGCGGTCCATGCCGCTCCGCTGGCCGAGCCGCTGGCCGCCCTGCTGGCGTCGCTGGCGGGCGAGTACGACCACCTGCTGGCCGGCGCCACCGCCACGGCCAAGAACGTGATGCCGCGCCTGGCCGCCCTGCTCGACGTGCAGCCGATCAGCGAGATCGTGGCCGTGGTCGACGCCGAGACCTTCGTGCGGCCGATCTATGCCGGCAACGCGCTGGCCACCGTGCGCTCGTCCGACGCGAAGAGGGTGATCACGGTGCGCGCCGCCAACTTCGACCCGGCCGCGGACGTCGCCACCGCCGCCGCCATCCGGGATGTGGCGACGCCGGACGTGGCGCCGCTGTCGCGGTTCGTGTCGGCCGAGCTGTCGCGCTCGGAGCGGCCCGAGCTCGCCTCGGCGCGGGTGGTGGTCTCGGGCGGGCGCGGCATGCAGAACGGCGAGAACTTCCGGCTGCTCGACCCGATCGCCGATCAGCTGGGGGCGGCCATCGGCGCGTCCCGGGCCGCGGTCGATGCCGGCTACGTGCCCAACGACTACCAGGTCGGCCAGACCGGCAAGATCGTGGCCCCCGACCTCTACGTGGCCGTCGGCATCTCGGGCGCCATCCAGCACCTCGCCGGCATGAAGGACAGCAAGATCATCGTCGCCATCAACAAGGACGCCGAAGCACCCATCTTCCAGGTCGCAGACTACGGACTGGTCGCAGACCTGTTCTCCGCACTGCCGGAACTGGAGCGGGAACTTAAGACGGGGTGAGGCGGCGTCCGACATCCCCGTGTGACCCCGTGCCGTCTGCCCCCGCACCATCTTGAACGCATCAATGGCCGTTGCTCGGCGGCTGCATGAAGAACAGCGTGTCGACTTTCGTGTCGAGGGCCTGTGCGAGGCCAAGTGCCAGCAGCACCGATGGGATGAACACTCCGTTCTCGACAGTGTTGATGGTCTTGCGCGACACGCCGATGCGCTCCGCGAGCGCCGCCTGCGTTAGGCCGTGATTGGCGCGCATCTCGCGCAGCCTGTTGCCGAGCTGCCGTTCAAGGATGGGCAGGTCAGTCATGATGGTGACCAGCCCAGGCCTCGAGCCTATCCAGCACGACCAGGTATGATACGGCACCCGTCAGCAGCGAGATGGCCAACAGGTTCGCGAGCCGAGCTGGCCAGTGGCTGCCAAGAAACAGGGCGGCGATGCAGCACAAGACCGTCACGGTGTAAGCCCAGCGCGTCGCCGTCGCATGGTGCGACAAGGTCAGTTCGTCCATCCTCTTCGGCAATCGTCCGGTGAATGCCTCGGTGCTGATGACCATCATGACGACGATGCCCCAGCCGATGCCGGAGCCAGGCGCGGACCGATCGAACAGCATCACCGGGCTCGCGAGCAGGAACAGGCGTAGCCGATGATTTGCACTCGCCTGGCACGCGACGTGAGCCGGTCGAGGCGCTCGTTCTGCAGCCAGCGCAACCGCAGGGCCTCGCGCGGGTCGCGCTTGGACATCAGGCCGAGCCGGTTCAACAGCCCGATCACACCCATGACGACGAGTATCGTGCCCAGCTGGGCGACATCATCCTGGACATGGAGGTGGCGCTTCAGCCAGTGGTAGAACAGCCACCAGATCGCCATCGTCGGGACGACGAAAACCAGGCCGTTCAGCATGCGTCGCCGGTGGATGGCCTGCAGTAACCGGCGATCGGTTTCGTCGGATCCTGACACCCGGCATCTCCCGGAGGCGCTTGCGTTACAGTAACCTTGAGGTTACGTAATCGAAGCCGGCTGTCGGGTCAATCCGTCATGCCCTGACCCTACTCCTCCGCTGGATCGACGAGATCGAAGAAGGGCTGGCGGTCGACGGTGAAGTGCTTGCTGTAGAACGGGTCGTGCTGGTAGCGCGGGTTGGCGCCCCAGCGTTCCTGCATGATGCGGGTCTCGGCGTAGAAGCGGGCCTCGTGCTCCGGGCGGTCGTCGCTGCCGCGGGACAGGCTCTCGTGGTGGTAGGCGACGAACTCCGCGCACCAGATGATGCGATGCCCGGCCTCGCGCACCTTCAGGCACAGATCGATGTCGTTGTAGGCGACCTTCAGCCGTTCCTCGTCGAAGCCGCCGACCGCGCGGAAGGCGTCGGCGCGGATCAGCATGCCGGCGGCGGTGACGGCGGAGACCTCGTGGCTCAGCATGGCGCGGCCGATATAGCCGTAGTCGGTGAGCGGCACGCCGCGATGCGCGTGCGCGGCCACGCCGGCCGGGCCCACCACCACGCCGGCGTGCTGGACGGTGTCGTTGGGATACAGGAACTTGCCGCCGACGACGGCGATGTCGGGCGCTGCCAGCATCTCGCCCACGATCGTGCGCAGCCAGCCCTTGTCCTCGACGAACACGTCGTTGTTCATGAAGAAGAACAGCTCGGCGTCGTTGTCGCGGGCGGCCAGGTTGTTGAGCCGCGAGTAGTTGAAGTCCTCCTCGACGGTCAGCACCCGCACGCGGTCGCGCCGGGTGACGCGCTTGATGAAGTCCGCGGCCTCGCGCGTCACCGACCAGTTGTCGACCAGCACGATGTCGAAGTTCCTGTAGTCGGTGCGGGCCAGCAGCGTCTCGACGCAGCGCCGCGTGGTCTCGATCTGGTCCTTGAACGGGATGATGATCGAGACCTTCGGCTGGGTCCGCTGCGTCCAGGTGATGCCGTACAGCGTGAGCCCCCGGATCGGCTCGACCTCGGCCTTGATGCCGCGCCGCTGCAGGTGGTCGGACACCGCCTGCACGCCGGCATCGATGGCGTAGGTCTTGTTGCCGATGTTGACCGCGGTCGAGTTCGGCGTCTTGCGCCAGTGGTAGAGCACCTCGGGCACGTGGTGGATCTCGGCCGCCGGGATCGCCTCGGCGAGCCGCAGGATCAGGTCGTGGTCCTGGGCGCCGTCATAGTTCGGGCGCAGCGGCCCCACGTCCGCCAGCACCTTCGCCTCGACCATCAACAGGTGGCAGATGTAGTTGCAGCCGAGCAGGTAGCGGTAGTTGTAGTCGGGCTTCAGGTTCGGCTCGAGGAAATAACCGGCCTGGTCGATCTTGTCCTCGTCCGAATACAGCATCCGGGCGCCGGTGCGCCCGGCGGCGCGCACCATGAGCTCGATCGCGACGTCGACCAGCAGGTCGTCATGATCGAAGAACGCGACGTAGTCGCCGCGCACCTCGGCGAGGCCCGCATTGGTGGCGCCGCTGATGCCCAGGTTCTTCTTCAGCGTGATCGGCCGGATGCGCGGGTCCTGCTCGGCATATTTCCGGATGCGCGCGGCGACCTCGGGCGACTTGGCGCCGTCGTCGACGATGATCAGCTCCCAGTTGCGGTAGGTCTGCGCGATCACCGAATCCACCGCCGCGGTGAAGTCCGACATCATCGGCTTGTAGGTGGGCACCAGGATGCTGACCAGCGGCTCGAAGGTACGCTCCTCCGCTGGTGCCTGCGCCCGCTCGGCCGAGGTCCGCGCGCGCAGGCGGTCGTAGTAGCGGCGTGCCCAGCGGTCGTAGTCGCCGAGATTGTAGGAGGGCTTGGGCATCACGTCCGAGACGTCGGCGCGCAGCCGGCTGATCTCGCCGTAGAGGCGGTCGACGGTCGCCTGGATGTCGACGAGCCGTGCCTCGAGCTGGTCGTCGACCAGCGTGGTGGTGAACGGGCTGCCGGCGAGCTCGGCATCGTCCGGCGTGACCACGAAGCGGAAGGTCTGCTGGCCGCCGCGCCGAAACGCGCCCGGCAGGATGATCTCGAAGCCGCAGTTGGGGTCGCCGCCCAAGGCCGCGGCGACGTCGCCGCGATAGCGGTCGGCCTTCACCTGCGCCACCCGGACGCCGTTCGCGGTCACCAGGATGTGGCAGCCGCCGGCGCGCTCGCCGGTGGACGGGTCCTGTCGCACCACCCAGCCGCGCAGCGCGCCCTGCTTCATGCCATCGATGAAGCTCAGAAACTCGTAGGTGCGGTGCAGGGTGAAATCGTATTCCTCGTGCAGGATCTCGGAATTGGCTGCGTCCAGGTGCGGCACCACCGTGCGGTCGCCGAAGCGGAACGAGAGCGTGTGCGGGTTGCCGTCGACGAACTCGGGCGGCAGGTCGAAGCTGAAGCCGAGGCGGCCGCTCGGATGGCCGATCGCTGCCTGCACGTCCTCGCGCGACTGGTCGCAGGCCACCTGCGCCACCTCCTGCCGGTCGACCAGCACGTGTAGCCGGGTGGGCGCGTCGGGGAGCAGGGTATCCATCGCCCAGCCGCGGGCCACGCCGTTGTCGAAGGCGTCGACATAGCCGAGGAACCGTGGCGGCCGGGTGCGGGCGGGCTGCAGCGCCCGCGTCGGTGCCGGCGTGGTCACGGAGGGGGCCGATGCCGGCCGGTCGACGCCGCGGGGGCTCGCGACCGGCTCGGCCGGCGTCCGTGTCCTGGTCTGACCCATCCCATCCTGCTCCGCGGTTCGCCGGGCCGTCGGTCGTATCGCGGACGATACGCCGGTTTCGTGACCTAACCGTTACTCGATCGCCCGCGACGTGGCGAGCCCGCCCAGCCGGCGGGCCAGGGCGGCCTTGGCCCGGCCCGCGTCGCGGCCGAGCGCCAGCAGCCCCGGCAGCT
>CALMVO010000113.1 GCA_937873205.1 uncultured Acetobacteraceae bacterium | reverse complement strand
TGCTCGACCTCCATGCGCCGACGCTCCAGCAGCGTGCGCGCCAGGGCCGCGTCATCCCGCGGCTCTGCGCAGGCGGCCTCGGCCGCCACGGCCGCCTCGCCTGCCACCGCGAGCCACGCCCCGGCCGCATCCCGGACGGCGTGCGAATTCCGCAGGGCGGTCCCTGTCGCCACCACCGCCTGCCGGGCGCGCGCATGCAGCAACGCCAGCAGCGCCGCCTCACCCGCACGCAGCTCGGCGGCGAGGACACGGTAGCGGCCGGCCTGCTCTGCCTGGCTGCCGAGCGCGCGGATCCGGGCGTCCAGGCCGGCGCGCAGGTCATCGGCGCGGGCGAGGTTGCCCTCGGTGGCGCGCAGCTTCAGCTCGGCCTCGTGGCGCCGCGCATGCAGCCCGGTGATGCCGGCCGCCTCCTCGAGCACGGACCGGCGCTCGTCCGGCCGCGCGCCGACCAGCGCCGACACCCGGCCCTGGCTGACCATCGCCGAGGCGCGGGGGCCGCTGGCGAGGTCGGCGAACAGGGTCTGCACGTCGCGCGCGCGCAGCTCGATGCCGTTCACGCGATAGGCGCTGCCGCCGCCCCGCTCGATGCGACGGCCGACCTGCAGCTCGGCCTGCTCGTGCAGCGGCGGCGGCGCGAGCCCGGCCGCCTGCTCCAGCGTCAGCATCACCTCGGCCAGGTTGCGGGCTGGCCGCGCCGCGGTACCGGCGAAGATGAGGTCGTCCATCTCGCCGCCGCGCAGGCTGCGCGCCGAGCCCTCGCCCATCGCCCAGCGCAGCGCCTCCACCACGTTCGACTTGCCGCAGCCGTTCGGGCCGACGATCCCGGTGAGGCCTGGCAGGATCTCGATCGAGACCGGCTCGGCGAAGCTCTTGAAGCCGGCGATCCGCAGCCGGACGAAGACGGCGGTCATGCGGAGAAAGGCCCCTGGACCCCGCCAGAGGCAGAGCCTCTGGACACCATTACTTAAGGAATGGGTTCCAAGGGCCTCGGCCCTCGGCGGGTCCAGGGCAGGGCCCTGGCCTTCTAGGCGCCGGCGTCATGGGTCTGCTTGAGGAAGGTGTCGTAATCCATCTCGCCGGTGAACAGCTTGGTGCCGAAGACGAAGGACGGCGTGCTGTCGATCTTGTATCTGGTCTGGGCAGTGTTCTGCTCGTCGAGGATCGCCTGCTTAAGGGCCTTGTCGTCGATCGTCGCCTGGAAGGTCGCGTGCGACATGCCGGCAAGTGCTGCCATCTTGGCGAGCTCGGTCATCGGGTCGTTCGCCTGCGAGAACGCCCATCGGTCCTGCGCAGCGAGCAGCGCCTGCACGAACGGCTCGTAGCGCTCGGGCGGCAGCGCGCGCGCCACCACGGCGGCCGCCAGCGCGATCTGGTCGAGCGGGAAGTCGCCGTACATGTAGCGGATACGGCCGGTGTCGATCAGCTTGGCCTTCACCTCGGGGAAGACCTGCTGGCTGAAGCGGGCACAGTGGGTGCAGGTGAGCGAGAACCACTCCTGCACCAGGAGCTTGGCGGACGGCGAGCCCAGGATTCGTGGCGCCATGACGGCGTCGGTGGCGGCCGCCAGGGCCGGGCGACCCAGCAGCAGCGCCGGCGCTGTGGCCAGGATCAGGGAGCGGCGTGACAGGTCCATCGATGGTGACTCCGGCATGGCAGGGCGCGGCCTGCCGTCCGGCAGCGAATGAAGCCGGCGCCACCGTCCGTCAAGCGTCCGGACGGGTGCCGGGTCAGGCCATCGCGCGCTGCTCCAGCGCCTGGTCGTAGAGGGCGCGCTCGCTCACCTTCTTCTCGACCGAGAAGCGCACGCCGAGCGCGCAGCCGGCCAGCAGGATCACCGCGACGCCGAGGATGGTGAGGCATTCCTGCTGCGACGGGATCTGGCGGTTCAGCAGGGAGGCCACTACGGCGCCCAGATTGCCGCCGGCGCCGATCACGCCGCAGATGCCGCCCATCGCGGCACGGTCGACGAAGGGCATGATCGAATAGATCGCGCCGGCCGACATGTGCAGGAACAGGCCGAAGAACAGCATGGTGGCGATCGCGATCGCCGCACCCGGCGCGTGGCTGAACAGCAGCAGGCCGACGCCCTCGCAGGCCATCATGCCGAACACCATCCAGACCCGGCCGTCGAGGCCGTGGCGCCGGGCCGCTACGTCGCTGAAGATGCCGCCGAGCGGGCGCGCGAACAGCGCCAGCAGCCCGAACGAGCCGGCGGCGAAGCCGGCGGTCTCGAGCGAGAGGCCGTAAGTCTGGATGTAGTAGGTGGCGGCGATATTGTGGATGAAGATCTCGATGCCGAAGCAGCCGCCGTAGCAGGCGGCCAGCAGCCAGACCCGATAGTTGCGCAGCGCCAGCCCCATCGCCGCGAGGCCGCCCTTCTTTGGGCCCGCCACCATCAGCCCGGCCTTCTGCACCGCCGCGAGGTTGCCCTGCGGCAGGTCCTGGGTGAAGCGGCCGTAGAGCACCGCCATGATCAGCATGGCCACACCCGGCACGAACAGCGCCACCCGCCAGCCATAGGCCTGCTCGACGCCGAGCGAGACCGCCAGCGCAGCCAGGAGCGGCATCAGCGACTGGGCGACGCCGGCGCCGGCATTACCCCAGCCGCCGACGGTGGCGTTGGCGGTGCCGACCACGTTGGGCGCGAACATCACGCTGGCATGGTACTGCGAGATCACGAAGGAGGCGCCGATCAGCCCGATCAGCAGGCGGAAGAACAGCAGCGAGGCATAGGATTGCGCGAAGGCCAGGCCGAACACCGGCAGGGAGCCCAGCACCAGCAGCCACATGTAGGTCCGCCTGGGCCCGTAGCGGTCGCAGAGCGGCCCGATGATCAGCCGGCCGGCCACGGTGACCAGCACGGCGGCGATGTTGATGTTGGCCACCTGCAGCTTGGTCAGGTGAAACTGCTTCGCGATCACCGGCATCAGGGGTGCGGCGGCGAACCAGGCGTAGAAGCAGACGAAGAAGGCGAGCCACGTCATGTGGAACGCGCGCATCTGCACGGTCCTGAAGCTGAACAGGTCGATCCGGGTCGCGCGGCGCTGGGTCGGGTCGATGGAAGAGGTCACCTCGCACTCCTGTGCATGTCGAACGTTCTGCTGAAGCATCTTTGCAAACTTCGTGCCGAGGCCGGCGCTGGACGGAGGACGGTATGGACCTGCACCTGACCGATCAGCGCGCGCTGGTCACCGGCGCCTCCCGGGGCATCGGCAACGCCATCGCGCAGGCGCTGGCCGAGGAGGGCTGCGACCTGCTGCTGGTCTCGCGCGACCGCGCCGCCCTCGAGACCGCCGCGGCCGACATCGCCGGCGCCACCGGCCGCAGCGTCGACATCCTGGCCGCCGACCTGTCGTCGCAGCCGGAGATCGAGCGGGTGGCGGCGGCAGCCGGCCGGATCGACATCCTGGTCAACAACGCGGGCGCGATCCCGCCCGGCAGCCTGGCGGAGGTGGATGATGCGCGTTGGCGCCAGGCCTGGGACCTCAAGCTGTTCGGCTTCATCGGCCTGACCCGAGCGCTCTACCCGGCGCTCCGGCTGCGGCGGGGCGTGGTGCTCAACGTCATCGGCGCCTCGGGCGAGCTCGACCTGCCCGACTACATCGCCGGCTCGACGGGGAACGCGGCGCTGATGGCCTTCACCCGCTCGCTCGCCAAGCAGACGGCGCGGGACGGCATGCGGGTGGTCGCGATCAATCCGGGCCTGGTGGCGACCGGGCGCATGGAGACGATGCTGCGCGGCCGCGCCCAGCACGAGTTCGGCAACGCCGAACGCTGGCCGGAGCTGGTGCGGACGATGCCGTACGGACGGGCCGCCAGCCCGGCCGAGATCGCCGCCGCGGCCGCCTTCCTGGTGTCGCCGCACTCGGCCTACACCAACGGCAGCATCCTCACCATCGACGGCGGCGGCTGATCCGGTCGGATCGCGGGACCCGGAGCGGGACGTTCGAGATGAAATTCGCTGCGCTCATCCACCACGACCCGAAGAGGGGGGACGTCCGGGCCGTGTTCCCGGAACACCGGAGGTACCTGCGGTCGCTGCTGGAAGGCGGCCAGCTTCTCGCCGCGGGGCCGCTGACAGACGATGCGGGCGCCTTGTGGATCTTCGAGGCCGAGACGCCCGAGGCGGCGGCGGCGATGATCCGCGCCGATCCGTCCCACGCGGCGGGAGTCTTCCTGAAATGGAAGATCCATCCCCTGGCCTACTGGTCGGCCAAGGCGGCAAAGGGCGCGTAGATCCGTTCGCTCCCTGCCGCCGATAGCCTATCCGCCCGCCGACGCCTTCCCGACCGCGGCGGCAAACGCGTCGTAGGTGGCGATCGGGCCGATCTTCTGGGCGCCGAAGACGAAGGTCGGCGTGCCCTCGATGGCGTAGCGCTTCTGGCCGTCGTCCTGCTCCTGCAGAAGCTCCTCCTTCAGGTGCTGGTCGGCCACCACCGCCTGGAACTCCGCTGCCGGCATTCCGGCCAGCGCCGCCTGGCGGCCGAGCTGCTCCAGCGGGTCGGCGGCCGGGTTGAACGCCCAGCCGTCCTGCGTCGCCAGCAGCGTCTCGACGAACGGCAGGTAGCGGTCGGGCGGCAGGGCGCGGGCCACCATCGCCGCGGTCAGCGCCAGCTGGTCGAGCGGGAAGTCGCGGAACACGTAGCGGATGCGGCCGGTGTCGATCAGCCTCGCTTGCACCTCGGGGAACGCCGTCTCCGAGAAATGCGCGCAATGCGTGCAGGTGAGCGAGAACCATTCCTGCACCACCAGCTTGGCGTCCGGCGAGCCGACGGCGCGTTCGTCCATCCGGGCATCGGCGCGCTGCGCCCGGGCGGGACGGAGGGCCGGACGGGCCAGCAGGGCGGGGACCGCGGCGAGAAGCAGGCGGCGTCGGATCGGCATCGGCGGCTCCGCGTGTCTATTTGGGCGTCTATCCATGCGATCGGCCGGCAATGCGGCCGCCCAGCCGGGCCAGCGCGTCGTGCAGCGCGCCGTCCGGCAGCGCCACCGCGACCGGCGCCGGCTCGGGATCGCGCGCCGCCGCCGGGGGGGTGCCGGCGGCGGGGTCCTGCTGCACGAAGCGCACCCGCTCGACCAGCGCGCACCCGAGTGCCCCGTTGATGCGCGCGATCAGCTGCGGCAGCAGGTGCTGCAGCTCCAGCGCCGCCGGTCCGTTCGCCGCCAGCGTCAGCGTTCCGCCGGACATCCGCCGGGGGGCCGCCATCGCCGCCAGCGTCGGCCCGACCAGGGACGGCCAGTCCGCCAGCACCTGCGCCGCCGCCGGCGAGCGCGCCTTCAGCGCCGGCCGCACGATCGGCGGCAGCAGGCTGGCCAGGCTGCGCGGGCCGTAGACGTGCCGGATGGGCTGCTTGCCGTCGGATGCGCCGTTCGCCATAGACCCGCCGTGCCTCCCGCCCGCGACCTGCTGCACTGGTACGATCGCCACCGCCGCATCCTGCCCTGGCGCGCGCCGGCGGGCGAGACCGCCGATCCCTACCACGTCTGGCTCAGCGAGATCATGCTGCAGCAGACCACGGTCGCCGCCGTGATCCCGTACTTCCGGCGCTTCCTGTCGCTGTTCCCGACCGTGGACGACCTGGCGGCCGCACCCGAGGCCCGGGTGATGGAGGCATGGGCCGGCCTTGGCTACTACGCCCGCGCCCGCAACCTGCACGCCTGCGCGCACGCGGTCGCGGCGCTTGGCGGCTTCCCGCACGACATCGCGGCCCTGCGCGCGCTGCCGGGGATCGGCGGCTATACCGCGCCAGCGATCGCGGCGATCGCGTTCGGCGTGCCGGCGGTGCCGGTCGACGGCAACGTGGAGCGCGTCACGGCGCGGCTGTTCGCGATCGAGACACCGCTGCCGGCCGCGCGCCGGATGCTGACCGCGGCCGCGGCACGGCTGGGCGACGACGCCGATGCGCGGGCACGGCCGTCCGACTTCGCGCAGGCGCTGTTCGATCTCGGCGCCACGATCTGCACGCCGCGGCGGCCGGCCTGCGCGCTGTGCCCGTGGCGCGGCGCCTGCCTCGCCCAGGCGCGCGGGCTGGCGGGGGAGCTGCCGCACCGGCCGGCGAAGGCCGTGCGGCCGGAGCGGCACGGACGGGCGTTCCACTTGGCCGATCGCGACGGCGCGGTGCTGTTGCAGCGCCGCCCGCCGCACGGCCTGCTCGGCGGCATGACCGAACTGCCCGGCACGCCGTGGCGGGAGACGCCCTGGACCGACGCCGAGGCCGACCGCTTCGCGCCGCTGCCCGCCGCTTGGCGGCCGCTTGGCGAGGTGCGCCACGTGTTCACGCACTTCGCGCTGACGCTTGAGGTATGTGCCGCGCGCTGCCCGGAGATCCCAACGGCGGTGCTCGAGGGACGGTTCCTGCGGCCGGCCGGCGCGCTTGACGGCGAGGCGCTGCCCACCCTGATGCGCAAGGCGCTGGCGCTCGCCGCCGGAGACGATTGAGCCGGCGCGACGCCGCGCGAGATCAACGCCCGCGGGCGTGCAGCAGGACGGGCAGCCGCCTGAAGCCGAAATCGTTGAACGTGCCCCCGGATCGCGGCGTCGGCGCGTCGTGTGGGTCCAGCGACATCGCGGCTACATGACGCGAGCGCACCTGAAGCGCGATCGTCGCCTCGAGGCGGGCAGCGTACTGCCGAGGCAGGTGTGGATGCCCCTCCCGAACGCCATATGCTGGCGACGCTTCTTGTCGGGGTCGAAGGTTTCAGGGTCTTCGAGGGAAGCGGGATCGCGGTTGGCCGCGGCGAGCAGGAGTCGCACCATGGAGCCGGCGGGTATGACGACGTCGCCGATGCTCACGTCGCGCGTCGTCACCCGCCGGATGCGATGGAAGGATGGCCGGGTGCGCAGCACCTCTTCCAGAAACTGGCCGGCGAAGGTCTCGTCGTCCATCATGCGGTCCAGGTCGCCGGCACGTCCGGTCAGGACATAGACCACGTTGGCGATCAGGTCGGTCGTGGTCGAATGTCCCGCCCCGAACAGGATCTGCACGTAGCTCATGCACTGCGCCCGGGTCAGGTCGCCTTGGTTCATATGCCCGATGAGATCGGCGATGAGGCGGCCGTCCAGGTAGGACCCGTCAATGATGTCTCCAAGCGTCGAGTTGACCGTCTCCATTGCGGCGCGGGCCTGGGGCGGGGGTTCGACCCCCGAGCGGGTCGCCTGCAAGAACATCAGAACGCGGTGCGCAGGACCTCGTTGCGTGAAGCCGTTCGACCGCCTCCGGGGAGATCCCGAGCATCCCGCTGATCATCGTGATCGTGAGCTTTTCCGCGACGTCGCCCACGACGTCGCCCACGACGTCACATTGGCCGGCCTCCGCCACCCGTCCGATCAGCGCCTCGGCATGCTCCGCGATCTGCGCTGAGAGTTCATGGATCGATGATCGGAAGAACCAGGCCGCCACCATGGCCCGCAAGCGGTCGTGCTCGGGAGGATCGGAAGACAGGACGGCGGCGTCCGGCAGTGTCCGGCTCGAGAAGGTCCTGGGATCCATCAGCGCCTTCAGCACGTCCGTCTGCCGGCCGAGCACCCACCAGGTCCGATCGCCGACGGTCGTCCGCAGCACGGGCTCCTGATCACGGAGGACCAGATAGGAGCCGTACGGACCGGCCGGTGTCGCAGGATCGTCGAGACGGAACTGCTCTGGTCAGAAGGGACAACCGGAGCTCTGGCCGCCGGAGCTGCCGATGACGTGGTCGCCCGCGGATGGTCCTGGCGTCACGTTGATCGTCCCCCAATCTCGTTCTGATGATTTGCGACCCATACGAAACGGCGACGAACCAGGCTTACGCCGGCAAGGCGCGGATCGATGATCGTCCCGACATGCTCCGAGTTCTTCAGCGGACCGTTACGCCGTGCCGGTGTCAAATTGGAATAATCGATCCTGTCATTGACCGGATCGATCGTCCGCACACCAAGCACCTGGACGCCGCTGCAGCCGAAGCTCCTCGGGCGGCTCCATCAGGGCAGTTGGCGAGCGGCCTCGCGGATCATCCCGAGCAGCCAGCGCATGCCGGGTTCATCGGTCCTGTAGCCCTGCCACTGCGCCAGTACCTTCACCCTCCGCGAGCGGACCGGCTTCTCGTCGTGACGGCGACCTCTATACCGTCGTCGATCGCCTCGAACCCGCTGTCGCGACCTGAACTTCGGGCTCCGTCGACCCGCTGCATGGCGGCATGGGGTGTGGATCGGTAGTGCTCGATGCTCATGGCGCCGTCGACCACGGGATGATCGACGCCGACGATGCAGATGAACTCGTCCGAGTAGATGACCTCGCTGTCGAGCTTGGCATTCTAAAGTCCGTCCCGAACGAAACGACGTCCGCTCCGGTCTTGAAGATGTTCTCCGGCGTGGAATAGGGCGTGGGTGCCGAGACGATCGTGACATGCGGGGCGGCCGCCGTGACCAGCCGCAGGAGGTGCGGAAGCAGGACGATGTCCAGGGAGTCGATCGTCGCCAGACGAAAGATGGCGGATGACGTCGCGGGATCGAACTGTTCCTGCAGCATCAGCATGTCCCAACCGAGCTGAAGCATCTCGGCGACCTCCGGGCGCAACGCCTCTTCCAGAGGCGTCAGCTCGGTCCGATCACGGGAATAGCTGATGATGGGGTCGTCGAAATGGTCACACAGCTTTCGAAGCGACGTGCTCATAGCGGACTGCGTCAGGCCGCGCCGTCGCCGCCGCAGGGCCACTTGGCCCCTGGTTCATCGTGCCGCCCGATCCGTCCGTCGGCTCGAGACGATGCGCCCGCATGCTGCCGGAGATGCGTATGGTTCGGTCCTAGAGCATCATCCGATCGAACGGACTCGTTCGATCGGATAAAGATGCTCGTTAAAACAACAAGCTAGAGGATGATCCGCGAGCCTAAGCGATCGGATCATCCTCTAGACGCCAGCCGGGGCATTGGTGACATAAGGCAGGAACCCGCGCAGCATATCGACCGGGACGTCGATCAGCCCGTAGGTGGCGACGTCGACGAACATCAGCTGTTGCGTCCCCTTGCCGAGCAGGTCGCCCTCGGCATTGCGGATCTCGTGCTCCAGCGTCACGAACTTTCGGTTGTGCTTGCCGACCCGGATGCGCACTAGGATCGCCTCGAACTCGCGCGTCTCGCGCACGAACTTATGGTAGAAATCTCGGGTCAGGATGAAGAAGCCCGTCGTCTTCAGGTCGAAGTTCGGCACGCACTTGGCGAAGAACAGCTCGCGGGTCTTGCCGACCCAGCGGATGTAGTTGGCGAAGTAGACGTTGCCGACCGAGTTGGTGTCGTCGTAGCTCGGCATCACGTCGTACAGGAACCAGTTGCCGTCGAAGCGTCCGGCAAGCCCCGTGCCGGCCGCCTGGCCTTCCGCCGCGACGACGTGCGCCGACCCCCGGGACGGCGCCTCGGTCCGGGCGACTACCCGGTCCCGGGTCCCGTCATCCACGTGGGTCCCGATGCCGGCCGCTTCCGGCGCCGGGCCGCGCAGCCGGGCCGCCGCCAGCAGCGGCAGCAGGGGCGCCACCGCCATCACCGGCGTCATCCGGCCGTAATAGCCGACCGTGACGGCGGCGGCGGCGCCGATCCCGAGCAGGAAGCAGAGCATCGAGTCGTGATGCGCGGCCGGTCCGAGACGGCTCCGTGGTGCCGTGACCTGCAGCAGCAGGCAGGCGGCATAGCCGACGAACAGCGAGCAGAACGGCGCGACCATCAGCACGAGCGGGATTCCGAGCCCGTAGGCGATCGCGGCGATGCCGAACGCGCCGCCCAGCATCCAGAGCGGCGTCTGCACCAGCGGCTTGGGCAGCAGCGCGAAGATCGGGCTGTTGCTGCGCGCGGTGGCCATCACCAGGAACCAGCGGGTCGCCGCGTAGGCGCTGTCGAGCGTCGAGACGACCGCGATCGCCGCCCACAGCCCGAACAGCCAGGCGCTGGCGCGGGCGGCATTTCCCAGGGCCGCGAAGGTTGCGCCCACCACCGACTGCGCCTCGACGACGCCGTCCAGCCCCGGATGCAGGACGGCGGCGGCCGTCGCCGGCAGACCTGCGGCGAGCCATGCGTTGATGCTGATGAGGCCCAGGAACAGCAGGCCGCCGCCGGCATAGGCCCGGCCGATAGACTTGCCCTCCTCGCGGATGCGAAGCGCCCGCTGCCATTGCTGCAAGTCAAGCCAGGGTCCCAGCAGGAACCCGACCAAGGACGGCACCACCAACCCGTAGATCCTGGCGTCGCCGGCACCTGGGCGTGGCGAGGCGGGCGACAGCGCCTGCAGCCGGCTCCAGTCCGGCAGCAACACGATCGCCGCCAGCGCCGCCGCCACGCCCACCAGCAGCATCACGCCGTGCAACGGCTTGAAGTCCTGGATCCGCAGCACGTGTCCGGTGGCGCAGGCCACCACCGCCAGTAGGATGGTGAGCGGCACCGCGAGCCCGCCGATCAACGGCCGAAGGAAGTCGCCGGCGAAGGCGGACACCGTGATCGCCACCGCCACCGCCTGATAGACCAGCAGGATGCCGCCGTAGCGCGAGGCGATCCGGTCGACCTCGGATCGCAGGTCGGTGCGCGATCCGTAGCGCTCGACCAGCCAGCCGAACAGCCCAAGGCCGAGCGCGTTCGGCAGCGCGAACCCCAGAAATCCCTGCAGCCCGTACAGAAACGTCACGTGGATCGCGTAGAAGAAACCAAGCCCCCACAGCCAACTGAGGGCAATGGTCGGAGACCATACCAGGGATCGGAGCCACATCTGTCCTGATTCGCTCCAGCAAGGCTGATGGCCGGAATGCTCGCCCCGTGGCCAGTCCGCCGTCCTGCACATCCTGGCAGGTTTCGCCCCCCAGGACCAATCCGCCGCGCGCCATTCCCGTCGGCCCCGACACGCCGACGTGCCGAACCCGGTCGTCCAACACCCGATCGCCCCGGGCGTTCCCGGAGGTTCCGAGGGCATTCCACGGATCGGCGGCCGCCGCGGTAGCGACCGCTGCCGGCAGGGTCTAGCGTCGGCGTGCTCAGACGATGAGGCTCCGCAGCCATGATCCGTTTCTACTACAGCCCGGCGCCCAACCCGATGAAGGTGGCGCTGCTCCTGGAGGAGGCCGGGCTCGCCTACGAGCCGATCCCGGTCGACACCGCCCGCGGCGCTCAGTTCGAGTCCGCTTTCGTGGCGCTGAACCCGAACGGCAAGGTGCCATGCATCGTCGACGGCGACGCGGTGGTGTTCGACAGCAACGCGATCCTGCTCTACCTGGCCGAGAAGACCGGACGGTTCCTGGGCGGCGGCCCCGGCCCCGATCAGGCCGGGCAGCGGGGCGCGCTGCTGTCCTGGCTGATGTTCGTCGCCACCGGGATCGGCCCCTTCTCCGGGCAGGCGGTGCATTTCCGGCACTTCGCGCCGGAGCCGAAGGCGTATGCGCTGACCCGCTACGCCTTCGAGGCCGAGCGGCACTGGGGCATCCTGGAGGCACGGCTGGACGGCCGCCGCTACGTGCTCGGCGACGAGTACAGCATCGTCGACATGGCGGTCTGGGGCTGGGTGTCGCGGGTGCCCTTCATGTTCGGCGAGCCCGACATCTGGACCCGGCTGCCGAACCTGAAGCGGCTGCTGGACGAGATCGACCAGCGGCCGGCGGCGCAGCGCGCACGGGCGATGCCGGATCAGGACCGCTTCTCCAAGATGGACGCGGCGGCCACCGCGCACATGTTCCGCCACATCAGCGGGCTGGGAACCGCAAAGGACGGGCGGGACTGACCGCGCCGCCATCCGGCTGCTACACTGTCGCCGATGCGAGTCGTGCACACCTCGGACTGGCAGGTCGGCAAGAGCTTCCGCTTCGCCGATGACGAGACCCTGGCGGTGCTGCAGAACGAGCGGCTGGAGGCGATCGGCCGGATCGGCCGCCTCGCCCGCGCGCAGCTGGCGACCCGGGTGCTGGTCGCCGGCGACGTCTGGGACGTCGCCATCCCCAGCGACCGCACCCTGCGCCAGCCGATCGAGCGCATGCGCCAGTTCCCCGATCTGCACTGGCACCTGATTCCCGGCAACCACGATCCCAACGTGCCCGGCGGCGTTTGGGATCGGCTGCAGCGGATCGGCCTGCCCGCGCACGTGCACGTCCACCTGTCGCCGCAGCCGGTTCCCCTCGGCATGGACGAAGCCGGCCCCGGCGCCACCGGCCGCGATGCCTGGCTGCTGCCGGCAGCACTCGACCGCCGCCACGCCTTCGGCGACCCAACCGCATGCATGGACGAGGCCGTCACCCCGGAGGGAAGCCTGCGTATCGGTCTCGCGCACGGCTCGGTCCGCGCGTTCGGCAGCGCCGGCACCGCCCCCAACCTGATCGCCGCCGACCGCGCCAGCCGCAGCGGCCTCGACTACCTGGCCCTCGGCGATTGGCACGGCCAGGTCCCTGCCGGGCCGCTGAGCTGGTACTCCGGCACCCGGGCGCGGGACGGCTGCGACGGGGGCGGCGCCGGGGGGGGCTGGGTGCTGGTGGCCTGCCCCGGCCGGTTGCAACCGCGGGCGCCGCAGGCGGTCGGCCGCCATCTGTGGCGACGCGAGCGGGCCATGCTCGCCGGCCCTGCCGACATCGAGGCGCTCGAGCACCGCCTGCGCGCCCTGGGCGGCGACGATCCCAGCCGGGTGCTGGTCTGGCTGACGCTCGACGGCGCGCTTGGCACCGCAGAGCACGCCCGCTACGAGGACCGCATCCGCCACGGCGTCGGCAGCGCCCTGCGCGCGCTGCGGATCGATGCCGCCGGGCTGGCGCTCACCACTTCGCCGGACGATCTTGCCGCACTCGGCGGGGGTAGCGCGCTGCGCGCGGCGGCCGATCGGCTGGCGCACGCCGCGGCAGCCGGCGGCGACGGCCACGACGTCGCCGCCGACGCTCTCGCCCGCCTGCTGGCGCTGGTACGCCAGGATCACACCCAGGCTGGGACCGCGAGCGGCCGATGAGGCTCCGCAGCCTCGAGCTCGACCAGTTCCGCAAGTTCGACCGCCGCGTCCGGCTGGACGGGCTGGGTGCGGGCATCAACGTGCTGTGCGGTCCCAACGAGCACGGCAAGTCCACCCTGCTTGCCGCCCTCCGCGCCGTGCTGTTCGACCGCCACACCTCGCGCGGCGAGGGCGTCCGCGGCCACCAGCATCACCGTAACGCCACGGCGCCTGTGGTGACGCTGGATTTCGAGCATGACGGCGCCAGCCATCGGATCGAGAAGCGCTTCCTGTCCCGCGCCTCCGCCCGGCTGGTCTCCGCCGGCACCGCCTACGAAGGCGACGCCGCCGAGGAGCGGCTGGCGCAGCTGCTCGGCGTCTCGATGCCGACCCGTGCCACCCGGGATGGCGCCGAGGCCGCGACCATCTGGGCCGCCCTGCTGGTCTCGCAGGGCGACGGCCAGGCCCAGGCCCGCCTCGGCGACGTCGCCAGGCTGACGCTCTCCGAATGCCTGGAGGCCGAGCTCGGCAGCGTCACCGGTGGCGCCGTCGTCGCGCGCCTGCTGAAGCCGGTGCAGGCCGGGCTCGGCCTGCTGCTCGACGCCCGCGGCCACCCGCGCGAGCGCTACAAGGCGGCCATTGTCGATCACGATGCCGCAGAGGCCGAGATCCGCACGCTGCAGGATCGCCGCCAGGCGCTGGACGCCGATCTCGCCGCACTGCTCGGCCGCCGGCGCGAATTGGCCGCCGAAGCGGATCCGGCCGCCGCCGAACGCGCCGTCACCCAGCTGCTGGCCGCCCGGCGCCATCGCGAGGCATTGCTCGGCCATGCCGGACGATTGCAGACCGCGCACGATGCCGTCCGCCTCGCCGGGACCGCCCACGATGATGCAGGCGCCGAGCAGGCGCGTCGCGCCGCCGCCGCCGCCGAGCTCGCCGCCACCATGCGCCGCCTGGCCGAGCTCAGCGCCGTCGAGACCGATGCCCGCGCGCGCGCCGACGCCGCCCGCCAGGCCCTGGCCGGCCGGCGCAGCGACTTCGATCGCGCCTGCGAGGCCCAGGACGCGGCCGAACACGCGCTTCGCCTCGCCGCCGCCGGCCTCGACATCGCCGAGCGGGCGCAGGCGCTCGATGCCGTCCGCGTTCGCTTGGCGACCGCCGAGGCCGCCGCTGCCCGGGTGGCCGAGCGCACCGCCACCCTGGCCCGCATGCCGGCCGACGATGCCCGACTGGACGCTCTGCACGCCGCCGCGCGCGCCGCGCGCGCCGATCAGGCGGCACTGCAGGCGCAGGCCACCTCGGTCGAACTGTCCCTGATCGCCGAAGCCCTGCTGCAGCCCGATAACGGCGCCCCGACGCTGCTGCCGGCGGGACCGCACCGTCTCAGCCTGAGCCGGCCCGCCATCCTGTCGGTCGCCGGCCTCGGCACCGTGCGCATCGTGCCGGCCTCGCGCGATCAGGAGGCGTTGCACGCGGAGGCGCGGGACAGCGCACGCGCCCTGGCGGGCGCGCTGGCGGCGGTCGGCTGCCGGGACGTCGCCGAGGCGGAACGCGCCCATCTGGACCGCCGCGATGTCGCGGCCGGTCTTGACCACGCTCGACGCGCCCTGGACGCCGCGATCGACGGTCAGCGGACCGGCGGCCTCGACGGGCTCCGCCGGCAGACCGCGCTGCTCGAAGCAGAGCTTCCCGACCGGATGCGGGCAGGCGACGCGACCGGGAGCGCCGATCCCGTCACCGCACGCATCACCCATGCCGGCGCACTGGTCGTCGAGGCCGCTTGCCGCGACGACGTCCGCCTGGCCCGGACCGCCCTGTTGACGCCCGAGGCCGATCGCGATCTCGCGGAGGCCACCTTGCGGCAGGCCGAGCTCGACCGCAGCGCCCAGGAGACCATCCGCGACGCTCGGCAGACCGAGCGCGCCCGCAACGAGGCCGCCGAACCTGATACCGACCTCGCCGCCCGGCTGCAGCGGACGACGGATGCGCTTGCCGATCGCCGCCGCGAGCTGGCCGCCCTTGCCGCCGCAGCACCCGACGGCACCCTGGCAATGGCCGATGCCGGCATCCGGCGGCTGGAAGAGGCGCATGCCAACCGGCAGGGCCGCACCGCCACGCTCCGCGAGGAGATCGCACGGCTGGAAAGCGGGATCGCCGCCGAGGCAGGCATCGGCCTCGACGAGCAGATTGAGGCCGCGCAGCGTCGCGCCGAGGCCGCCGCCGCCCTGCGCGCCGGCCATGCCCGCGAGGCTGCGATCCTGACCCTGCTGCGCGACACCTTGCTGCAGGCCGACCGCGAGGCACGCGAGCGCACCGTCGCCCCCCTGATGACCCGCATCGGTCCCTATTTGCAGGCGTTGTTCCCGCGCGCGGAACTGCGGCTGGGCGAGAACTTCCAGATCACCGCCCTCGCCCGGCCGACGGCCGAGCCATCCGGATTCGCCACCGATGCCGATGACGAGCGCTTCGACCTGCTCTCGCATGGTACCCGCGAACAGATCGCCATCCTGGCACGGCTCGCCTTCGCCGACATGCTGCTCGCCTCCGGTCGCCCCGCCTTCCTGGTGCTGGACGATGCGTTGACCTTCGCCGACCCGGCCCGGATGGAACGCATGTTCGACATCCTGACCGATGCCGGGCGCCGCATGCAGATCCTGGTGCTCACCTGTCGCGATGATATCGCCGCCGGCCTCGGCGGCACCCGCGTCACGTTGACGCACATCTGACCCACGAAGTTTATCTGGCCGTTAAATGGGCGGCATCCGCGCTCGAGGCAAAGATGTATTCAAGTCTGGACGAGTCACTGTGTTAGACGAGTATTGGAGATTTTATTGGCGACCTGGGTAAACGCTGCGGCCAGCGTACTTTCGGTCGGGCTTTCCACATAATCGGATGAGCTTGTGGCACAGTTGGTCAGCTGGGTACGAGCATTCGTGTCAGACACTCCAAGTCCGATGACAAAGATCGTGATCCCGGCGTTCTTCATGTTGGTGCAGACCGCCTGCCACCTTGTGTCGAGCATCGCGTTCGCGTTGCTTATGGTGGTGGCCACGTTTCCGGATATGGCGATGTTGAGCACGTTGTTGGTAGCGCTTAACCGTTCGTAGGACATGTAGAGCGACGCGGGATTGGACGCGTAGGCACCAGGCATGACCGACGTTTCAGTACCCCAATTGTTGTCGCCGTCCGAGAGCAGGATCGCGACTTTCTGGATCGGCGGCGACGGTGCCGGGCTCTGCGTCATGTAGTTGTGCGGCAGCACCGAATCGCCCCACCCCGCCGACCCGCGCCAGTTGGGGCTGAGAGTGAACCAGCCAGCCTGCATACCCAGCCCGATGATTGTACCGTTATAGGAGGCCGTCAAGGCGTTCACCATCGTCATGACGGTGTTCTTGCTGGCTGTCAGGGGCAGAATGGCGGCCGGACAACCCTGGTTGGGGCCCAGGAGCAGGTGGCCCTTCACGGCAGGATTGCTGCCCGTATCGACCGAAGAAGGGGCTTGCCAATCGTTGTCGCCCATGCAGATCGAGTTCGAGTAGGCAGCCCCGCTTGCACAGGTCGCGCTGGAGCCGCTGTCAGTGCCGTATTGATCATAGGTATTGTCGGCGAAGAACGCCGTGAAGGATTTGGTCGTGGGCGGCAGGTCGGTTTCGTCATCGTCGTTGGCCCAGCGAGCCATCACGCAGCCGGCCCAGGAATACTGAGCTGTCCCGCCCTTGTACTGGGCCGTGGTCGGCATCGCCGGCGACAGCCAGCCCTGCTGCATCGTGCCGTTACCGACGTTGATCTCCGCCGCGAAAGGGGCGACCGAAACCCATAGGTTCGTCACCGTGTCGTTGTTGGCGCCGTAGAGGATGTTCATCAGGTCGCTAACAGCGCTTTTTTCAGCCTGTAGAGCCGTCTCATCGGTTGATCCATCGTTCTTGTTCATGGAGCCGGTGTTGTCCAGCACGAGCGCCACCTCCAACCCGGAGCCGGTCGGTACGGCACTGGCCTGATCGCTGACCGAGAGCGTGCTAGGGGCGCCGGGAAGAACCGCGATGAAGGTTACCGGCATGATCGCGGTTGCCGTAATCGTGACGGTGCTGGTGGAGCTATCGGTTGCGAAGCTGAGGGTGGCACTGGTCGAACCGACGATGCCCAAGGGCTGGTTGCCGCTGCCGCTGTAGCCCGGAAGGAAGTTGGCCCAGAACAGCGCGGTCGCGTCTGCCTGCATGGTGGATGACGAGATCTCGCGCGCTGCCAGCAACGCCGCCGCATCCAATGACGTCTGCAGCCGCGACTTGAGGGCCCAAAGACGCTCGAGATCGATGGCAAAGCCTGCAAAGCCGATGAGCACGACCATAGAGATCGCGACGGTCATTGCAACGGAACCGCGACGGTTCATGACCCGCACGCCTGCGTTGTCGAGCCGGCGGCGTTTACCGTCACCTTGCTGAGGTTATTAGTGTTGGGCGATCGGACGAGGAAGAGGGAGTTCAAATGCAATATTGTAGTGCTGGAGCTCATCAGCTTGGCACTAAATGTGAATGGCTCTACCGATGCGGTCGCCTCGGTGGCGATCAGCACTTGACCGGAGGGGATGGTGAAATAACCAGGGATCGTTGCGGTCGCACCGGCCTTGCACGTGGTCGAGGAACCACACATCGAGCTGCCGTAGAGTGAATTACCGAACATGTATTGCCAGGCGATAGTCGCCGCCGCCCCGCTGGACCCCGGGACGATGCCCGTTATGATGAACGAGCCGACACCGGTCGACGTCGTGATGTTGAGGTTACCGGCCATAATCTGTGCCTCGGCTTGGAACCTATTCATGTCCCCGGGACTGTCGAGCGCCTGGCACTGCGTGATGACCTCGCCCAACTGCGCCGTGACCTGCTCGAGCTGAAAGTAGGTGCGGATGTAGGTCACCAGATCGACCGTCGCCAAGGCGAGCAGCGCAAGAACCGGCGTCACCAGCGCGTACTCGATCCCCGAGACGCCGCGCCTAAGAGCAAGTTGTGATGAAGGGCTCATTCTGGACCACAATGGTGATGACGTGCGTGAAGCTCGACGTGCCGAGGATCGACTGCGCCAGACCGGTGAGATAAGGTTGCTTGTAGCTGAGCGTGTAGGCGACCGTATTTCCGCCAGCGCCACCTCCGGAAGTCGAGCCGGTCGAACTCTGATAGCTGGCGAAGGTGCTGTAGGCCGACGCTGTAACGGCAAGAATGTTCGAGTTGAGAAAGCCCGCAGTCGACTGGCTTGCGATCGCGGCGATCAGGGCGCTCCGATTGGTCGGCGTAGAGCCGGTGATTCCCGAAGAAGAGCAGGACCCTGTCACAGCGTACCTGCTGGCTTCTCTCCCGGCATAGTCGAGCGCAGCGCCCGTCGCGACCTGCCAGGACAGCTCCATCACCATGATCAGGGACGTCAGGCTGCCCAATGCGACGAGCCCGAACTCCACGGCGGTCGCACCGCCGTGGGACCGCCCGATGCTTGCGAGGGGAGGAGCGCTAGGGCGACGCATGCCCTAGGCTTCCATAGGCGCTGATCGCCGCCTGGGCATCCTGCGGCTTCATGTCGGCTTCGAGGATGCGTCCAGCCGCCGTGGTGTTTCCGGTCACGACCAGCGCCATTGCGAGGTCATCCTTGATCCGGCTCGACGCCCCCGCATCCGACGCGAGGGGTTGAAGATAGCCGACCGCCTCGTCACCCTTGCCCGCCAGGGCCAGTGACAACCCGAGGTCGGTGCCAGCCGTCACGAGGTCCGGTTGCCGGGCTAGAACCTCGCGATAAAGCGCTTGGGCCCTCCCATGGTCGCCGACCAGATCGTGAGCGACTCCGAGATCAACCAGCGCCGAGATATCGTCCGGTGCCTCGGCAACGGCCTGCTCCAGATAGCCGGACGCCTTCGACGGGTCCTTTTTCAGGAAGACGCGCCCAAGCCCCAGCATGGCCTGCTCCTGCCGGGGCTGGATCGACAGGACCCGGTTGAAGCTTCCCTCCGCCTGGTTCAGCTCGCCCAGCAGATACTCAGCCTCGGCCTGCCTCAGAAGGGCACCCACGTTGTTCTGGTCGCGCGCCAGGATGTCATGCGACACCTGAAGGGCGGCTTTTGGCACGCCATTGGCCAGCGCGACATCGGCTATCTTCAGCTGCGTGCTGTCATCGACGCCGCCTGCCATACTGCATGCGGAGCACAAAAGCAGGAACGCAATGGGTAATCCTCGCATAGAAGTCTTTCCTAGTGCGTGAATATTGTTGAAAGGGTAAGGGCGGCAGGACCCCCGACAATCATGAACAGCGTCGGGAGTATGAACAGTATCATTGGCAACGTCAGGAGGACGGGCAATCTTGCCGCGTTGGCCTCGAAACGAAGAAGTATCTCCTGTCTCATTTCCGTGGAAAGCGTTCGGAGGGCTTGGCTGAGCGGCGTTCCATATTGCATCGTCTGGATGAGAGTAGCGCCCAAACGTTTAACAGACTGTAAACCCGTTCGGACCGCCATCCCGCTGAGAGCCTGTTTTCGATCAGAGGCTATTCGGAGCTCGTGAGCGGTGATGATCAGTTCTCGGCTGACTTCCGGGTGAGATGCCCGCATCTCAAGACCGACACGCTCGACCGCCGCCTCGAGACCCAGGCCCGACTCAGTGCAGATCACCAGCATATCCAGCGCATCCGGAAGCCCTCGCTCAAGCCTCTTCAGATACTTGCCCCGCCGTCGCTTGACCCAAGTATCCGGAAGAAGAAGACCGGCAACGGCGCCAAGGCCGAGAGACAGATAATGCATGTGGGGCGACAGGGAGACGTGCTGGAGAATGAAGAAGATCGTCAATGGCAGGAAAAGCAGCAGGGCAACCTTGCACCCGATGAAGAGTGCCAGCGTATTGCCTCCGCGGAAACCAGAGGATTGGAGGGTTCTGTCGAGTTCGGACAACGTCTTCGCCGATAGCAGACCGCTTCGAGCAAAGACGTTGCCGATCTGAATCAGAAGCCGTAAGCCCCGCAAACCTCGGCCGCCGATCGCCTCCAGATCAAGCTCCTCGTTCTGTCGTACCCATCTCACCCGCGCGGCAAACCTGTCCCGCTTCGTTATAAAGTCCAAATAGGCCAGACTTCCAACCGTTATCCCCAGCAGAAAACACATCGCGAGAGAGATCAGAGCCAGCCGCATCATGACAGGCTCTTGCGGATCAAGGTACGCATCGACACCATGCCAAAGCACCAGAACAGGCAAGCAACAGCCACGATCCGCTCCCCCGCCTGCTTATCGAAAAGCACCATGATGTAGGACGGATTGACTAAAAGCATGAGGGCGCCGGCGCAGGGCGGCAGGGCGGCAAGGATGTACATGCTCATCTTGGCTTCCGATGCTAGCGCGCTCCCCCGTTCTCGCGCTGCGGCACGCTTTCTGACAGTATCGGCGAGATTCTCAAGCGTCTCCGTCAGACCGCCGCCGGTCTGGCTCTGGAGCGACAGCGTGACGGCAAAAAAGCTGTACTCGGGAAGCGAGTTGCGCTCCGCCATGGTTCGGAGAGCCTCTTCAAGGGTCCCGCCAATGGAAACCTGCTCCGCCACCCGACCAAACTCCTGGGCGGTTGGGTTCGACGACTCCAATGCGACGATCCCGATTGATTCCGAGACCGGCACACCAACCCTGACCGCGCGGACGATCATGCCAAGCGCATCCGGAAATTGGTCGAAGAGTACGCGCTTGATCCTCTGGTCGAACCAGCCATAGATCATGCGACACGTAAAAACGGTCAGGATCAAGGCCACGGGCCATGCTAAGGGATGAAAGACAAGCCGAAAAACAGTAAAGGCCGCACCGCCGACGCATAGACTCAGCAGGATCACTAGCGGAAACGGTATCGGATAGCGATCGCGCTTTATTGGATCGTAGAGAAGCCACCGGGCCATATGGCGGCCGAACCTGGAACTCGTCGGGGTGGCTAGGCTGATCAGACCAGTTGAGTTTTCGGAACGAACCTGCGCATGAGGACGAACGACCTGCTCGACCCTGATGTTGAGGCGTTTGGATTGCTTCATCGTCATCAAGACGAGCGCGATGCAAGTCGTGACGATGAAGCAGAAGCCGATCGCCGCGAGAAGGAGGTACATGCCTCTTCCCGTCATCGCTCAGCGTCCTCCAACGCCGCGACCCAGGCTCGGTCAAGCTGAAAATAGTTCAGACGGTCGTGGAAGCTCGGACGTGCGCGGCTGGTCCGATAGTGGCTGATTATCCTGCCATCGGTCGACTCGCCCTCGATCTCGAGCTGGAAGACGTCATTCATGATGACCACGTCTCCTTCCAAGCCGCCGACATCGCTCACCTGGGTAATACGCCGTCCGCCATCTCGCTGCCGCTCGACCTGAACGATCAGATCAATCGCGCCGACCATCTGTGTCCGGATGGCGCGCGGGGGCAGACCCATGTTCCCCATCTGCACCATGTTCTCGATACGGATCAGGGCGTCGCGCGTCGTGTTCGCGTGGATGGTCGACATGCTTCCGTCATGGCCAGTATTCATTGCCTGGAGCATGTCAAAGGCCTCGGAGCTCCGAACCTCTCCTATGATGACCCGATCCGGGCGCATCCGGAGCGCGTTGCGAACCAAATCCCGCTGCGTGATCTCGCCCTTGCCTTCAAGACTCGCCGGACGGGTCTCCAGACGCACGACGTGAGGCTGTTGCAGTTGAAGCTCGGCGGCATCCTCGATGGTGACAATCCGTTCGCCTGGATCGATCGTCCGCGACATCGCGTTCATCAGCGTCGTCTTGCCCGAGCCGGTGCCGCCGGAGATGATGATGTTCAGCCTGGCACGCCCGGCGATTTCGAGTATGCGCGCGACCGAACGCGAGCAGGAACCGTTCGTCACCAGCTGATCGAAGTCTATGACTCGCTTGGCGAATTTTCGAATTGACAGGTACGGACCGTCCAGCGCCAGCGGGGGAAACACGATATTGACGCGCGAGCCATCGAGCAGGCGTGCATCGACCATGGGACTCGACTCATCGATGCGTCGACCGACGGTCGACGCGATCCGCTGACAGATCGAGGCGACATGAGCGGCATCCCGGAAATGGATCGCCGCCAGGGACATCTTGCCGAACCTCTCGACAAATACCCTGTTTGGTCCGTTGACCATGATGTCGGCGACCGTGTCGTCATCGAGAAGGGGCTGCAATGGGCCGAGGCCCATCATGTCGTTGACAAGGTCGCCAGCAAGCTGCCGCTGTTCACGGCCGTTCAACTGGATCCGTTTCTCGGTCGCGAGGTCGGCGACGACACGTTCGACCTCGAGGATGAGCCGATCCGCCGGAGTTGACGCGACGGCGGCAGGATCCAGCCGGCTCAGACACAAGGTACGGAGTTCGATCAACGGCTGGGAGGCAGGGGCTTTCGGTGGGCTCGGAGGCGCGACCGGCGCTGGAAGAGGCACGACCTGCACTGGCGACGCGACACCGGTGCGCCTGCGGCCGAAGGCGGGCACATTCTCGCTCATGTCTTGCTGCCGGGTAGGAGATGGCTGAGCAAAGCCTTCTTCATCCGCGTGGCGCTTGATTCCTGGATCGAGTGCATCGAGCCGATTTCTTGCGTTAGGGAGAGGATGCTGCTTCGGAATGCGCCACGCTTCTGGATAGCTGACTGGCCGAGATTACCTGCAAGCAGGATCTGCCGGGGGACATAGGGAACGACCACATCGACGGGTGCCCCCATGGCAGCCTCGACCTGCTGTCGTGATAAGCCACCGGGCATTCCCAGCCGATCGAGCACGATGACGGCACGACGAACCTGAAGCGAGCCCTGCGGCAGAGCGAGCAGGCGCAGGGTATCCCGAATGGACGCAAGTGTCGGGTTCATGACGATGACCCGCTGGTTGGCCGCCGCCAGCAGCTCACGGTTGAGTGCCGATGGCGAGAACGGTACATCCAGGAAGATGAAGTTGTAGCGTCTGCGGAGCGACCTCAATAGGCTTTCGGCGGCGCCGGACGTGTAGTTGAACTGTTCCGTCAGCGCCTCTTCACCGGCCAGGACATGCAGGCGCTCGCTAACCGGCCGGGCCGAGCGCTCGACGAACAACTCGTCGATCCGGTCTGGCGTCTCCAGGGCCGACCTCAACCCGGGACCGGTCCGCGCGCCGAGCAGCATCGCGGCGGTGCCAGTGTAGAGGTTGGCATCCAGCACGATGACGTGGCGGTTCGCCTCTTCGGCAAGATAGGTCGCGAGGCTGACGGTGATCGTCGTGGCACCGGCACCTCCGGAAGAACCGGTGATCGAGATGACACGGCCGCCTTGCACCATGGGTGCCGTGCCGCCGCGGCCGAGTGCCAGAGCGAAATGGGTCGCCACCATCTCGCGGGTCAGAGGCTTATACAGATACTCGACGACGCCGAGCCCGCGCGTGATCTGACGATAGAAGTTGACGTCTTGCCGATCTCCGATCACCAGAACGCGAACGTCCGGCTCGACGACCTCGGAAAGATCAGCGAGCTGCATCAGGGCGTCGGATTCGCCGCTGACATCGACGAGCAGGACCTGAGGGGTCGGAACCTTCTGCAGAGTCGAGATCGCCGTACGAATGCCGCCACGATGGATCTCGAAGGACTCCGCTACCTGTTCCGCCAGGCCCTCCCGGATGATGCGCTCGCTCACCGGATCGTTGATGAAGGCGATGATCTGCGCCCGATCAGGCCTACCAGTTGCTGTGCCAGGCGTCGCAGTCGCGGTATCGAAGGCGCCGGCCATCACGTACCACCACTCACAGGAGCGCCATCGCTAGCCTGACCGCCCCCATTGACCTGAATTTTGATGTCGCTGATCCCGCTATCAGGCAGAACCTTAACGTGGTTGGTTTCAAGCCGGCGGACGGCGGCAACCGCCCTGACACCGTCGGCGTTAGGCTCATCGACGCCACGGACTAGGTCCTGGGGGGCTGCAACCATCGCGGCAATGTTCGTCTCGTTGACGCCGACCGGGTTCCATAGATCAGGACGCAGCACCGGATCAGTATTCTGGCACCCGGCAACAATCGACAGGAGAAGAATGGCAAGGACTCTCTGTCTGGGGTTCATGGCCATCACTCCAACAAGAAACCGGCATTGCCGGGAATTGGTGTCCGAGAGCCCATCTCAGTCCCCGAGGCGCTCTGCTTGAGGAGAAGCAGGCGATCGAGATCCCCGGGTGGGCGATAGCCCTCGCCGGCGAGATGCAGAGCCGCCGGGTTGCTGACCGGGCGGACGATGTAGGGGGTGACTAGGATCACGAGTTCGCTCTGCTGACGCCGAAAGCTATCGGAGCGAAAGAGCGCACCCAGGATGGGCACATCACCGAGGAATGGGGTGCCCTGGTCTTCCTGCGTGACCTGGTCCTGGAGCAGACCGGCTATCGCGAAGCTCTGGCCGCTGCCCAGCTCAACGGTCGTTTCAACCCTTCGCACCGTAAGTGCGGGGATCACGAGGCTGGAACCGCCTGCCTGAAGTGTCACGGCCCCCTGGTTGGTGAGAGCGCTGACCTCCGGACGTACCCTGAGGTTGATCTGACCATTGGACAGAACGGTCGGTATGAAACTCAGGGAAATTCCGTATTGCTTGTATTCGACGGTCGTCTCACCGAGTTGCTGAGAGACTGGGATAGGGTATTCGCCGCCGACGAGGAAACTTGCGGTCTCGCCGCTCATTGCCGTCAGGTTCGGCTCGGCCAACGTGTGGATCAGCTGATCCTCGGCAAGCGCCTCCACCGTCGCTTCGACGCTCGTCTTTCTGAAGGCGGCGAGGACCGATGCGGTCGCGCCCATATCGCTGGTGACATCAGCCAGACCGGTACTTGTCGCCAAGCCGACCTGCGCCACGGCACCGAGATCACCGCCAAGTTGATGCCAATTCAGACCGAGATCGCGCGTCAGGGTCCTCGACATTTCGGCGACACGAACGCGAAGCAGGACCTGAACCGGAGCGGCGACCTGCAGATGGTTATCGATCGTCGCTGCCGGACCGAGATGGCTTCGCGCCGCGGTCATGATACGGTCGGCGTCAGCCGGGGTCGGCACAGATCCCGACACGACGACGCCGTTCTCGCTCGGCTGCACGGTGACGTCGGCATCGGGGGTCACGCGCCGGATATCATCGTGGATCCGTCCGGCCGCATAGCCCGACGGCACGACCGTGATGAGGTACTGGCCCAGCGTCTGGCCGGCCTCGTCCACGGCGGCAACGGTGGTGCGCCCTTCCGTCAAGCCAAACACGAACAGCGTATTCGGGCTTGCAGGCCGGACTTCGGCAACTTTCGGGTCGGCGGCGAAAACGTTCGAGGCGGCACTCGAGAGGTGGATCATACGGCCAGACCCGATCTCGATCGTGATCGCATGGGATGCCAGACGTCCCTGTCCGTGGCGGTTCTCCGCCTCATCGTGCGTGAAGCCGATCGGCTCGGCGGCGCGGACAGGTTCTGGCGCCGCCATCAGGACAAGGGAACAGGCCGTCATGATCGCTGAGATTGAAGGGATGGTTGTCTTAGCCATCAGAATTGGAAATCCTTTCCATCTGCGTTGCCTTCATAGACGTGAAGATGACTTTGAGCATGGCCATTCTGACCAAACCCGAGGGCAGGAGAGACGTCGCCGGCCCAGACGGTCCCGGGAGGATGAGGAACGGCAGCTCCCGCCGTGCTCCCAGCGTCTGCCGACGGTGCCCCGCGCACTGCAAGCGAGATCTGGCCAAGCTTGATGGCGACGGCCAGGCGAGGCGCATCCTCCGGGGAAATCTCTATCGTGGCGGTGCGTGGGATCTGCGCGGAGCTGCCGGGTGCCGCGCCTTGGACAAGTTGTTGATCGATCGCGACGAGCCGGACGTCCCGCAGGATGGTCTCGGCCGACATGCGCTTTCCGTTCGACAACGACTTATCGTCAAGCTGCTGGGTCAGGATGGCGTCGACGTGATCACCGGGCCACAGCAGGCCGCCAACACTGCTGATCGCATCGACACCGATAGTCTCGGCCAGCATTCCAGG
The DNA here is from genome assembly GCA_937873205.1 of uncultured Acetobacteraceae bacterium. Taxonomy (GTDB): domain Bacteria; phylum Pseudomonadota; class Alphaproteobacteria; order Acetobacterales; family Acetobacteraceae; genus Lichenicola. Next base: position 21,210 of record CALMVO010000113.1, on the reverse strand, counting down.
CCGAACGACCGCGGCCAGGAAACCGTGGTCACCGGGACGCAGCAGCTCCGTCTGTGCGATGATCGCGCCGTCCGCGATGGGCTCGCGAACCAGGCATCCGATCAGATCTGAACGATGCGATGGCGTATCGGTCTGAGCGTCCGGCAGAATGGCCCCGGCATCGCGCTCGACCGTCTTGATATCTTCCGGTCGGAGCAGCATTCCAGGGCGCAGCGACCGCGCGGCGGCGAGGTAGGTGACGTGGGCGACGGGAGGCGGGAGCGGCGCCGCGGCGACATGGACTGGGGCAACGGGGGATGCAGGATGCAGCCCGATCCAGGCAAGCACCGACAAACCGAGCAGGCCTAAGACCGCGACGATGAGCAGGAGAGCGCGAATGATCATGAGCTCGTCAACCTCTCAGGAGGGTGGTGACGCCACCCGCGACGATCGCCACGCCGTAGGGCAGTGCGGAGCGATGGCTGATCCGCCATTGCTCGGCACGAAGGAGGCGGAGAAACAGTGTGTGGGGGAGAGGCCGCCGCGGTGCGGGGACCACCCGCGCCATGAGAAGGTAGATCAGGGCCAAGCCGCCACCGAAGAACGCCACCAGCGTTACGAAACCGTAGACATGTCGCGGGGCGACGAGCAGGGCACAGGCGCCGAGGAGCTTGACGTCGCCACCGCCCATCCAGCCCCGCCGCCAAATGAAGGCGGCGGCCAGAAAGATGGATCCGCCGACGATGAAACCCGTCAGCAGGTCGTGCTGATGCAATCGGACGACGGCTCCCAATGCTGCGATGCAGAGCGGCACCCAGTTCGGGATGGTCCGCGTGCCGATATCGTGCAGGGCCGCGACCAACAGGATCGCGCAGCCAAGAGTGATCGATAGATCGGCAAGAGAGAGGAACACGTTCTGTGTCACCATGACCGAGGGCTCGTTCGTCCCGTTACTCTGCCCGATGCGGATGGTCGGGCCTGAGCCCGACCATGCAGGATCAGACCTTGCCAGCGACGGTGCTGAATTGAGTGCTGAGGTTGGTGCCAAGCGTCGTGACGCCGGCCGCGATGACGCCGGCGATGAGTGCAGCGATCAGGCCGTACTCGAGCGCGGTCACGCCACGACGATCGGTCTTCAGGCTGAGCCAGGTGATCAGATACTCGTACATCTTGATTCTCCTCGGCCATTCAAGACCGGTTGTTTGAACAACGATTTCGAAGCTGCGCCCTTGGTATCTGACGCGAACCCCTCTGGGTCTGGAGGCATTCTGCCGGCATGAGGTTTCCGAACCGTTAATGGATCACGGCGGCAGTATGGATTTCGCTGTCCGCTGATCGGCTCAAGGTCCAGGGCACGCAGCGCATGACGCAAATCAGCAGGATGCCGCCCGGCAGCAGCGGTCCGAGCGGAAGATGCAGGTTCGCCGCCAGCGGCCGTGCGAGCAGCGGGATCAGAAAGCCGAAGACAAGGAAGGAGAGCTCGTAGTTCCGGAAGCCGCGGCGCAAGCCGTCCTGGATCAGCCACAGGGCGGCGACCGCCGCAATCAGAAGGTCATAGAAAAGCAAAACTGGGATGGCGAGGATCGTGCCGGAGATCAGTGCGGCGGCCTTGACGGGATAGGGGGCCCGGCCCGACCAGACGAAGGCGACGCAAGAGGCGGCAGCTAGGCTCGCGATCCCTTGCAGTAGATCGGCCACGGATTGCGAGAGCCCGACGACCCGCCCCGCCGCGTCGATGCTGATAAGGCCGGAGTAAGGAATGACCCCAGTCTGGAAGGTATGTCCGGCGCGCTGGAAGGCGGCGAAGAAGCTCATCCAGCTCTGGATGCCGAACAGCATGACCGAGATCATGGTGACGAGCAGCGTCGACAGACCAGCGCCTAGGATCGCACGCCATTGCCGTCCAGCTACGAGTGCTACGGGAAGCAGCAGACCGAGATGCGGCTTGAAGCAAAGCAGGCCGAGGACAACGCCGGCCAGCATCGGTCGGCGGGGCAGCATGATCGTCCCCAGGGCGAACAGGCTGGCGGACAGGAACGAGTTCTGGCCGATCCCGGTCGTCCAGAACGTCGCAGGGTATGCCAGCAGCAGCAACGGCACGAGTCCGGTCTTCTTGTCCAGAAGACTGTTCATGACAAGGAAGAAGACCAGCCCGGATACGATCTCGAAGACGCCGAAGCTCAGTAGGTAGGGAAGGCGGGCGAGCAGGGAGCAGAGGATGAGAAAGGTCGGAGGATAGAAGAACTTCTGCTCGTCGACGCCCATCGCCGTCGCTGCCTGCTGGGCGGCATATAGGGCGGCGGGATCGTATGCGTCCTGCGGATGCCCGGAGAGCGCCAGCGTGCCGGCGGCATAGAAGCTCGAGAAGTCGGTCGTGGTCGGCCGGTCGAGGGGAACGATCCAGCCGTGGGTTCCGGCAACAAAGAAAAGCGTCGTGATCGTCTGCAGGACGATCAGGATCGACGCCCAAACGATCAGCCTTGGGCGGGAGAGGTAGCTGCCGGAGCGGAAGCCGTCGAAGATCTGCATGTGTCGCCTAGGGTGTGATGATGCGCGGGAGGTGGCGCCGCGGCGACAGGCTGACGGTGTAGGGCGTGATGATGGTCATGCCGAACCGCTCCGGGACCGGCGTGACGAGGGCGGCTTCCATCAGTCCGGCCGGCCGGCTGGTCGCGGTCGGTCCGGACAGGTTGACCATGACGCGGCGAAGGTAGGTGCCACCCTCGATCGGGCTCGCGGAATGGTAGTCGGCGACCGCCGTCGACCAGTCCGTATCCGATCCATGCAGCGCGACCAGAAAGGTGGCCGCATAGTCGGCATTCGCCTGTGGATCGAACGCCTGCTCCAGCGTGGTGAAAGCGGTCGGGTGATAATGCAGGTTGACCTGCAGGCAGCCGACATCAATCGAAGTGATGCCGCTCGCCCAGAGCTCGCGGACATAGGCGACCGCGTCGGTCTTGCTCGCGAAGAAGTGGCCGGTACCCTGCGCGTTCACCGTCCAGGGCCACGGCACACGCCGGCCGCTTGCAAAATCCTGTCGTCCGCTCTCGGTCTCAGCGATTGCCTGCAGCAGACCGTCCGGTAGGTGATGGTGCGCCGTCGCCGCAACGACCGCGGGGCCGCACTCATCGCCGTCCTGGGCTAGGGCATCGGTAGGACACAGTGAGGACAGCGGTATGGAAGCGGCCAACAGAAAGCAGGCGAGTGTCCGACGCGGCATGAGCAGGATCCGTCTGTCGGACTGAACATTGCCGCATCAAGCCTAATACAGGGTGAATGCCGATGCCGGTTCGTTGGCGGCCATCGTCGTCAGGACGCCGCAGGCGGTATCGGTCGGCCTCGTCCATGGCAGGTCGAGATGCAGGATGTCGGCCTGCGTCACTGCGCAGTCGCGCCCGCCGCGCTTGGCCTCGTAGAGCGCCGCATCGGCGGCAGCAACCAGCGCCGTCCCGCCGCCGCCGGCGTCCGATCCCGTCCAGGGCATCATGGTGGCGGCCCCAATGCTCACGGTCACCACGCCGATCGCGGCATTGTCCTCGTGCTCGATGTCCAGCGCGCGGGTCGCCGCCAGCACGCGACCGGCCAGCGCCGCAGCGGCCACGGCGTCCAGGCACGGCAGCAGGACGACAAACTCTTCACCGCCATAACGTGCCGTGAGAGCAGATGGGCCTCGCGCGGTCTGCGCCGCCGCCGCCGCCACCGCGCGCAGGCATTCGTCGCCGCGCTGATGGCCGTAACGGTCGTTGAACAGCTTGAAGCGGTCCACATCGATCATCAGCAGCGACAGCGGCATTCCCTCTTGGCGAGCACGCTGCCACTCCTGGAGCAGCGCCTCATCGAAGCGGCGACGGTTTGCCACGCCAGTCAGCCCATCGGTACTGGCCTGCTCGGCCAGCTCGCGGTTCAGCATGGCGACCCGATCCTCCGCCGCGTGACGGTCGGTGATGTCCCGCACGTTGGAGATGATCTGCATCTCGCCGTCGTCGCATTGCAGCAGCCGCGCACGTGTCTCCACCCAAAGTAGCGATCCATCCTTGCAGATGTAACGGAAGCATGTCGTCGCCTGGGCGGCTCCGGCCACGAGCCGCGAGATCATGGCCGCGACGTGCGGCCGGTCGTCGGGGTGGATGATTTCAGCGGCGCAAGGCGGGAGGACCTCCTCGGAGCTCCAGCCGGTCAACACGGTGAAGGCCGGCGAGACGTAGCGCCGCATGCCGTCGAGGCTGATGCACACGATGGCGTCGCTCGAGTTGTCGGCCAGCAGACGGTAGCGCCGTTCCGCCTGCTGCCTGATCCTGACCTGGCTCGCGACGCGGCTGCCGATCAGCACCAGGAGCATTGAGGCGACGGTGCTGACCGCCATGTGGAGCCATGCGTTGATGCGCCAGGCCGCCAGCACCTCGTCCTGCGCATGGCCGACCAGGATGTAGAGCGGGTAGTCGTCGACTCGGCGGAAGCTGCCCAGCCGGGTCACGCCATCGATCGGCGAGACGGAGCGGAAATTGCCTGCGGCCTCGCCGGCCCTGATCCTGGAGAAGATCGTCCCCGAGGTAATGCTGGTCCCGATGCTGGCGTCCCCACCGTCGGCGCGGGCGACGATGTTGCCGCCTAGGGTGGCGAGCGAGATCATGCCGCGCCTGCCGATCGCCAAGCTGCCGTAATAGCGCCGCAGGAACGCGATCGAGATCCTTGCCCGGACGATGCCCGCGAAGCGGCCCTGCCGGTCGTCAATCCGGCGCGACACCGTCAAGCTCCATTGCCCGCCGGCGCATGAGCGCGTGATCTCGCCCACCCAGACGCTCCGGTCACCCTGAGCGCCATGATGGGCGAGGGCGGCTCGATCCGCGACCGAGACGATGCCCGCAGGGTCTTGGTCGCCGGCCACCCTGACGCCCGCGGCGTCGAACACCGCCAGTCCGCAGAGCATCGGCGTCTCGCGGAGGCGCAGGGTGATCGCGTGGTCCAGCCTACCGGTCTGGTCCGGCCGCAGCCCGTTCACCTCCATCCGCTCACGGAACCCGGACAGAATCACGTCGACGACATAGAGCGTATCGTGGGCATGCTGGGCCAGCGAGCGGGCGAGGTTCGCGGTCTCGACCTTGTCGGCGGCGATCACGTCGGCGCGCGCCTGCCAGGTGCGGCAGCCATCCAGGCCGACCAGCAGCAGGCAGATCGCGAGAACGGCCGCGATGATGCGTGCGTGCAGCGGGATCTCGCATCTACGGCGCAGGAAGAGCCGCCTCATGTCGTGGAAGACCCCTGTTCGATGGGCCTACTAAGGCAGCGATGCCCTTAAGGAACGGTTGAGAGCCGCCTGTTCTTGCAGGCGCTTTATCGGCCGAGCGTCAGACCCGGGGCGATTGTCGGTAGCGGCCGGTCACCGCCGTCTCCGCCGCGGCGAGAATCGCGTAGAGGGCAAGCGAGCACAGCGTCACCAGCACGAGCGCGCTCCAGAGGTCGGCGGCTCGGAAGGCGGTGATGTCGCGCTGCATGCGGTAGCCTATGCCGTCGCCGGTGGCGAGCCACTCCGCCAGCAGTGCGCCCACCAGGGCCGCCGGCGCCGACAGCCGCATCGACGTGAACAGGGCCGGCAGGGCGCTGGGGAAGCCCACCTTCCGCAACACCGCCAGACCTCCGCCGCCATGTACGCGGACCAGGTCCGCGGACAGGCCGGAGGCGGAGCGCAGGCCGAGCACCATGTTCACGAGCGTCGGGAAGAACACGATCAGCGCCCCGATCACCGCCACCGCGGCGCCGCCGCGGCCGAACACCAGCACGATCAGCGGCGTCATCGCCACCAGCGGCACCGAGCGCAGCACGATCGCCAGCGGCAGCAGGCCGCGCTCGGCCGCAGGCGAAAGCACGACCAGGATCGCGGCGCCGACGCCCAGGCCCAGGCCCAGCAGGAAGCCCGAGGCCGCGTGGACCAGCGTGACGCCGACGGCAGCCAGCAGTGCCGCCCGATCCCGGGACGAGGCCGGTGTCGCGAACAGGTAGTGTGCGACCGCCTGCGGGGACTTGCCCACGAGCGGGCTCACCTGGAAGGCGTGCAGGAACAGCACCCAGGCGAGCAGCACGATGGCCAGCACCAGCAGCGGTGCCGCGAGGCGGCCGATCATGCCCGGGAGGTCCGCTGCCACGGCGTCAGCATCCGGCCGACCACCGCCACCAGCCCGTACGCGACGCCGGCCAGCAGGCCGCTCACCACGACGATGCCCCACGACCGGGGTGCGGCCATCTGCTGCATCGAGACCACCATGGCGACGCCGAGGCCGCTCTGCACCGAGCCCAGCCACTCGCCCAAGATCGCCCCCAGCAGTGCGGCGGGGGCGGCGATGCCGAGTGCGGCGAATAACGACGGCAGGCAGGCGTGCAGCTGCACCCGGCGGAAGCACTGCCAGCCGCCGCCGCCGCACGCGCGCACCAGCTCCAGGCTGGCTGGATCGGCCGCGCGCAGGCCCAGCAACATGCCGAGCAGCGTGGTGAAGAACACCGACAGCGCCGCCAGCGCCACCATCGGCGTGCGGCCGCTGAACACCAGCGCCAGCAGCGGACCCACCGCGATGACCGGCACGCAGTAGCTCACCGTCGCCAGCTGCAGCACGACCCGGCGCAGCGACGGCAGCAGCAGCACAAGCAGGGCCAGGCCGATCGCGAGGCCGTTGCCCCACAGGAAGCCCGCCGCCGCCTCCCCCAGGGTCGGCCAGACGTTGGGGCCATAGAACGCCCAGCCGTCGCGGACGATCTGGCGCAGCACGGCCCACGGCCCGGGGACCAGGCCAGCCGGGCCGTCCGCCAGCAGGGCAGCCAGGCTCCAGAGCGCCAGCAGCACCGCCGGGCCAGCCAGGATCCGGATCGTCAGTCTCACGCGCCGCCACCCTCGGACTCGAACAGCAGCTCGCTCAGCCGGTCCTGGTAGGCATGGAACTCGGGCGTGCGCATCGTCGCCGCCGTCCGCGGCCGCGGCAGGTCGATCGCCAGCACCGCGACGATCCGGCCGGGACGGGCGCTCATCACGGCGACCTGGTCGGACAGCAGCACCGCCTCGCCGATCCCGTGCGTGACCATCAGCGTGGTGGCCGGACGCTCGCTCCAGATCCGCTGCAGCTCGAGGTTGAGCCGCAGCCGGGTCATGTCGTCGAGCGCCCCGAACGGCTCGTCGAGTAGCAGCGCGCGCGGCTGCAGCACCAGCGCCCGGGCGATCGCCACGCGCTGGCGCATGCCGCCCGAGAGCTCGGACGGCCGGGCCCGCTCGAAGCCGCGCAGGCCGACCAGCGCCACCAGATCCCGGATCAGCCCCGGCTCGGACCGACGCCCCGCGACCTCCAGCGGCAGCCGGATGTTGGCCTCGACCGAGCGCCAGGCCAGCAGGGCGCTATCCTGGAAGGCGATGCCCAGATGGTGGTGCGAGACCAGCTCGGCCGGAGTCTCGCCATGCACCAGCGCGCGGCCGGCATCGGGCCGCTCCAGACCTGCCAGGATGCGCAGCATCGTGGACTTGCCGCAGCCGGATGGGCCCAGCAGCGAGAGGAAGCTGTTCTCCGCCGTCTGCAGGGCGATCCGGTCGAGAGCCAGCACGGGGCGACGACTGACGCGGAAGATTTTAGAGAGGGCGGTGACGTCGATGCCGGTGGCCGAAGGAAGAAGGCCAGGGGTTTCACCCCTGGACCCCATCAGAAGCGGAGCCTCTGGACTTTCCTCAACGATCGGGGTCTGGGGCCGTCGTGCGAAGCACGCGAGCGCGTGACGGCCCCAGCGGGGTCCAGGGGCGGAGCCCCTGGCCTTCATGCCGCTAGACCCTAATGAGGGTAGGATCTTCGCGGTAGATCTCGCCCAGCAGGGACATGTCGAACAGCGTCGCCTGCGTGACGTCGTTGCCGAGGTCGCGCAGCACCTGAACGTTGCGCTCCATCCGGTCCGGGGTCAGCGTCATCAACCCATGCACAGTGGTCTCGGGTGAGGTGATCAGCGTGTTCTCGGTGATGGCCTGCATGGCCTCCGCCTGCAGGTCGAGGCCGAGGCTGCGGCCGTAGCGGTCGACCGCCAGCGCCGCGCCGCCGGCCGGATCGCGCAGGGCATCCTTCCAGCCGCGCAGCTCCGCCCGCAGCGCCGCCTTCAGGCGATCGCGCTCATGCAGCACCGAGTCCTGCCGGACGACGAAGGTCTCCATCACCAGCGGATAGCCGTGGTCGGCGAACAGGAAGGTGGTGGCGGCGATGCCGCGGCGGTGCAGCTGGTTGGGCTCGTTGCCGATATAGCCGACCCAGCCATCGACCTCGCCCGCCACCAGGGGCGTGGGGTCGAACTGCACCGGCACGATGGTCACCCGGCCCGGGTCGATGCCGTTCAGCTGCAGGAAGGTCGAGAACACCACCTGGTTGCCGGCCTGCACGCCGATGCGGCGGCCGATCATCGCCGCAGGGTCGGGGATCGGCCGGCTGGCCAGCGACACCAGGCAGAACGCGCTCTTCTGGAAGAGACAGCCGATCGTGCGCAGCGCCGCCCCCTGGGTGATGGCGGCAGCGGTGAGGTCGATCGCCGAAATGCCCATCAGGCACTTGCCCTGCGCCAGGTCGATCTCGGTCGGCGGCGCGCTGGGCCCACCGCTCTGCAGGTCGACGTTGGTGAAGCCCTCGTCGTGGTAGTAGCCCCGGCTGTCGGCGAAGTATTCGCCGGCGAACTGGGCGTTCCTGATCCAGGTCAGGCGCAGCGCATAGGGCCCGCGATCGGGCGGATGCACCGCGAGCGCGGCCCGGCCACGCAGCGGCAGCGCCATGGCGGCGAGGCCGATGCCGGCGCGGAGCAACTGGCGGCGATCAGGCATGCGGCGTTCCGGGCCGGCTCAATCGGCCGCCTCGGCGCCATCCCGCAGCCCCGCGTATCGGCTGGGCGGCCGCTCCAGGCCGAGATGGTCGCGCAGCGTCGTGCCCTCGTATTCGGTGCGCAGCCGGCCGCGGCGCTGCAGCTCGGGCACCACCAATTCGACGAAATCGTCCAGGTTGCCGGGAAGGTAGTGCGGCATCAGCGCGAAGCCGTCCGAACCGCCCTCGTCGACGAAGCGCTCCATCCGGTCGACGATCTGGGCGGCCGTGCCGACCATCATCAGGTGGCCCATGCAGGCCGTGATCCGGTGGCCGAGCTCGACCAGGGAGAGCCGGTGGCCGTCCACGTCGAGCACCATGCGCTTGGCGGTCGCGATGGCGTCCAGCTCCGGCAGCGCCGGGATCGGCAGGAACGGGTCCATGTCCAGGTCGAACTCCGGCCCCATGAACTGCACCGCGAAGGCGCGCGCCTCGACCGCGCTGATGGTGGCCTGCACGCGCTCGAACCGCTCGCGCGCCTCCGCCTCGGTGCGCCCGACGATGCAGCACAGGCCCGTCATGATCAGCAGACTGTCCGGCGAGCGGCCATACTTCGCCAGCCGCGCCTTCATCGGGCCGTAGAAACCCTGGCCGTGCTCGAGGGAGGCCGCCTTGCCGTACATCATGTCGGCCGACTGGGCAGCGAACTCCCGCCCCTCCTCGGACTCGCCGGCCTGGCAGATCACCGGATAGCCCTGCGGCATGCGCGCGACGTTGAGCGGCCCGCGCACCTTGAAGTGGCGGCCCCTGTGGTCGAGCACGTGCATGCGGGAGGGCTCGACATAGGTGCCGGACGCCTTGTCGCGCGGGAAGGCGTCGTCGTCCCAGCTGTCCCAGAGTCCGTGGCAGACGTCGAGGAACTCGCGGGCGCGGGCGTAGCGCACCTCGGTCGGGAGCGGGCCGTCATAGCCATGGTTGAGCGCCTCGCTGGCCATCTGCGAGGTGATGACGTTCCAGCCGGCGCGGCCGCGGCTCATGTGGTCGAGGCCGGCTATCCGGCGGGCCCAGTCGTAGGGCTCGTTGTAGGTGGTGGAGCCGGTGCAGACGAGGCCGATGCGGGTGGTGACGGTGGACATCACGGCGAGCAGCGTCAGCGGGTCGAAATGCACCACCGTGCTCATGCCGCGGAGCGCGTCGGGGCCGAGCCCATCATCCTTGATCGAGTAGCCGTCGGCCATGAAGATGATGTCGAAGCGACCGCGCTCGGCGGTCTGCGCCAGCGACGTGTACATCTCGATGTCGAGGTCGCCCTCGGCGCGGGCGTCGGGGTATTTCCACGAGAAGCGGCCGCCATGCAGCAGGACGGCGAGTCGGACCTGGCGCTTCATGGCGAGCCTCTGGGTTGCCGGATCGGCCATGCAAACCGAAGGCCACATCTGTCGGGCCGGCCGCCCTTCAATCGTCCCGGGCGGACTTCAGCGCGTCGGTGATGATGTCCTGGATGGTCTGGCCGGTTTCCGCCGAACGGCGGTGCAGCCAGCGATGCATCGGCACGCTGGCGCGGTAGGTCAGCGCCACCGTCGGTTCCGGTCGTACGAAGTCGAAGCTGTCCTGCACCGGCCGGGGCGCGCTGTCGTCGGCCATGTCGGGCCCGGCGAACAAGCTGCTCTGCCCGGCGATCGCGATCCGCGGCGCGCGCTCCCGCTCCAGCGTCACCATGCTGCGGTCCAGCGCGGTCTGGATGATGCTCTGCCCGGTCGTCTGCAGCCGCAGCACCAGCCGCTTCAGCCTGTCGTAGCGGGGCGGATCGAGCCGGACGGTGACCGGGATAGTGCCGGGCCGGCGGGAGAGCGGCAGTTGCGACCGCGGCCGATCGCGGGCTTCAGAGACCTGCATCAACGTGTCCTCGGCGACTCGTGCCTCTGAATCTAGACCGGATGCCTCGTCGGACGCCAACAGATCGTCCAAAGCGGCATGATCCTCGTTCAGCGCGACGGGTCTACCAGATACTTCCGGCCGGTCGCCCGCTGCGAGTAGATCGCGATGCACGCCGGATCGATCATCTCGGCGAGCGAGAGGGTCCGGGTATAGTGGCTGGCGAAGGTGGTCTTCAGCTCGGCGGCGATGCGGGCGCGCAGCTGTCCGACGCGATCAGGACCGCATCTCCGGCGTCGACAGCTCCCAGAAGTCGGAAGGGCTGGCGCCGACGGCGGGGATCAGACTGGCGGACGACGAGTTCATCTGCAGCGTGACGGCATCGCGCAGTGCCGCCCATGCCTGCCACGCCGACCCCTGCCGCACGTAGGAGGCCCGCAGGCTCTCCGGATCCTGGAGGATGCGCCTGGCATCCGCCTGGAACAGGTAGCCGCCCCTCAGCATGTCCAGCACGCGCTCGGCGTCCCAGTTGACCCAGGCGAACAGGCGCGCGGCCTGGACCGGCATGGCCAGGGGCGTGAGGCTGGAATCCATCGCGTCCAGGTCCATCGCCAGGATCAGGTCCGCCCATGCCAACGCGTCCCGCCCGTCCGCGACCATGAAGGCGGCCTGCGCGATGGCATAGGCGTTGTTGGTGCCGCCGGTCTCCACCAGGCCGACATGCGGCGGCGTGATGCCGGCGCGCCTGAGCGCCTCGAGGGCCGGCATGCGGACGCCCCGGTAGTAGGCGTCGCGGCGGCCGGCGAGCGTCAGGTCGACGGCGTCGTTCACGAACAGGTCGCCCTCGCCCAGGCTGCCGCGCGAGTACATGACCGGCGTCACTCGCCTGTTGAGCAGGAGCACAAGCGCCTGCATGAACTCGGGCGTCGAGGCGTTCGCCGGGATGGTGTTGGCGTGGATCACCATGTTGGCGCGCACCAGCGCCTCGTCGTCGATCTCGGGCGGCGCGCCGTCGGCGTTGGCGCTGCGGGGCTGGCGTCCGGCCTCGGTCTCCTGCCGGGACGACACCTCGCGCAGCGCGCCGCCGCCGCGGTTGACCCCATAGACCGTGATGCCCTCGGCATCCGCTTCCAGCATCAGGCCGCGGCCATCGACCGCATGCTGGATGGCCTCCGCGGAGAACGCCACCTGCGCGCCGTGCCGCGCGACCGCCACGACCTCGTCGATGGTGAGGGACCGGCCGGTCAAGCACGACCGTCCGGTCCTGCAGGGTGGGGACGATCGGCGTGTAGGCGTGCGCGGCGGTGACACCCGAGCAACAGGATTAGGCGGCCGCGATGCCGATCCCGACCGCAAGGCGTCCTGCCGTCCGCATCCGTGCGTTCCTTCCATGAACCAGGATCCGTTCGATCCTGAGCGATCCGGTGCCGGGCGTCACCGGTCCACATGTGGAACGATCGCCGCCGTTCCGCTGCACGATCTCATCGCGCCGAGCCGGCTGGCCACCGCCGTCGCCGTGGCGGCGCTGTCGCTGGCCGTCCTCTGGCGCATGCCGCAGGCACCCCACGACGGCGTGGCGCAGCTGCTGACGATCGGCGCGCTGTGCGTGGCCGGCCTGGAGGCGCTGAGCGCCACCTTCAGCCTCTCAGTGGACGCCCTCACAGCGTTTCCCGGGGCCGCCACCCGCTTCGTGGTGCCGCCGTTCGTCTTCCTCTGCACCGCCGGGGCGTGCGAGGCGAGCCGCCTGCTCGTCCGTATCCGACCCCAGTCCCGACCGCGGACGATCCGGCTGGCGATGCTGGCGGGGCTTGCGGCCGCCCTCCTGTTCGCGGCGGGCGCCGTCCCGACCGCGATCCGGCTGGCCGGGCGGAAGCCGGGCATCCGCAGCGCGCCGCAGTATCTCGTCGCCGACTCGCTCGAGCGGCGCCGGCTCTCCTACGGCATCGGCGACTACTGGGACACGCAGCTGGTGCAGGCGCTGAGCGGCGGCGCCGTCTCCGCCTATCCGGCGACGCAGCTGCAGGGTCGGCTCGTCCCCTTCGTCTGGCTGACCGATGCCGGCCCGTTCGGGCTGGGGCGCCGGCCGCAACTCGTGATCGTGACGCGGAACGATACGTTCAGGGTAACGCTCGCGGCGGTGGCGGCGACTTACGGCCATCCGGTCAGCGTCACCGCGGTGACGAACGACGTCATGGTCGCCCGGCTGCCGGGCTGATGCGACCCGCACCCGCGCGCGCCACGGCGTAGAGGCGCTCGCAGCCATCCAGCCAGAGGTCGCGCGTGAACAGCGCCATCACCCGGTCGCGCGGCACGCGGCGGTCGATCGCCAGCGCCGTCGGGATCGCCCGGGCCAGCGCGTCCGCGTCATCCGGAGCCGCAAACACGCCCGCCTCGGCGATCACCTCGCGCGCCGCGCCGCGGTCGAGGCTGGCGACCGGCAGGCCGCACGCCATCGCCTCGATTGCCACCAGGCCGAACGGCTCGTCCCAGCAGGGCGTGAACAGGAACAGCGAGGCACGGCCGAGCTCGGCCGCCAGCGCCGCCGCGCGCAGGTGCCCGCCATAGCGGATTCCGCCGCCCAGCAGCGGCGCCACCTCCGCCTGCCAGTAGGCCGGCTCCTCGACGGTCCCGAACAGGGTGAGCGGGATGCCGGCCTGCCGCGCCGCCGCCACCGCCAGATGGGTGCCCTTGTTCGCCGTTATGCGGCCGCACCAGACCGCGCCGCCGTCGCCCTCCGGCCGGAACGGCCAGGCGTCCGGGTCGACGCCGTTATAGAGGATCGAGGCCTGCGCGGGTGCCCCGTCCGGCCACCAGGCGTGCAGCTGGCTCGCCGAGGTGACGGTGAGGCGGTGCGCCGGGCTGGCGCTCTCCTTCACGAACCAGTGCAGCGCGTCGAACGGCGGCACGTGCAGCGAGGTGACGGTCGGCACTCTGGCCGTGCGGGCCGGTGCGAGCGGGAACCGGTGCAGGCTGTTGTTGTGGACGACGTCGTAGCCGCCGGCGGCGATGCGGTCGCAGGCGGCCTCGTAGCCGGCATCGACGTGCGCGATCAGCGGCGGGCTGCCGCGATGCTCGGCCCACGGGAAGGTGCGCTCGTAGTGCTCGGCCAGCACCGGGTCCAGCTGGTATCGGGGGTCGCTGTCGCCGGACGCGAACAGCACCACCTCGTGGCCGCGCGCGACGAGCCCGGCCGCCAGGTGCCAGCCATGCGCCTCCATGCCGCCCATGAACGGTTCGGCGATCGGCTGGCGCACGTGCGCCAGCAGCGCGATTCTCATGCCGCCGCGTGCGCATCCCGGGCCGCGCGCGCCTCCAGCAGGCGGATCACGCTGGTGGTGTTGGAGTAGGGCTGATGGTCCTGCTGCCCGGTCAGCGCCAGGTCGTCGGCGTCCGGGCGACGCAGGATGCGGATCGGCGCACCCGGGGCGTCGTCGATCAGCCCCATCAGCCGGAAGGCGTGCAGCCAGTGGCCCATGGTGCGGTAGCCCCACTTGGCCTCGAACAGCTGCGCGTTGCGCACCACGCTGTCGAGATGGTGGACCGGCGGCATGTGGTGGCGGTGGTACTGGTGATAGGCGAGACCGCCCTTGATCCAGGCGATCGGCACGCCCCGCAGGTCCAGCGCCTTGCCGAAATCGGTGTCCTCGCCGCCATAGCCGAGATAGCGCTCGTCGAAGCCGCCCGCCTCCAGGAAACGCGCCCGCCGCATCGCGAAGTTGAGCGACCAGAAGCAGCGGTAGTCGTTACATCGCTCGATGCCGTCGGGCGGCGGCCCGCGCCGGTCGGAATGCCGCACCGCGACCGGCGCGAACGCCTCGCAGCGCCATCCGGGCCCGGCGGCCCCCGCGGGCAGGTACAGCACCTCGCCCATCAGCAGCCCGTCCAGCTCGACGAGCCGGCGCGCGTAGTCGGCGACCAGGGTCGGCGCCGGGATGCAGTCCATGTCGAGGAACGCCAGCAGGCCGCCGCCGGCGGCGCGGGCGGCTGCGTTGCGCGCCGCCGCCAGCGGCAGCCGGGCATCGGCCACCGCGATCTGCCGGATCGGGAAGCCGGCCGCCGGCAGCGCGTACGGCTCGGGCTGCATCACCGCGACGATCAGCTCGGCCGGCGGCCGCGTCTGCCGGCCGAGGCCCAGCACGAGGTTGTGCAGGTGCTCCGGCCGGCCCTTGGCCAATGTCACGACCGATACGCTATCCATGCTGCTTCAGGCTCCTGTCGGCAGGGCGGGTGGGGCATCGGCCGGCTGCGGCCATAGTCCGGCGACGAGGCGCTCGAGCCAGGCCGCCGCCCGCTCCGCCGGCCGGTCCTCGATCAGCGCCCGTTGCGCCTCGGGCCGGTGACCGGCCAGGGTCTCGGCGAGCGCCTGGCCCCAGGCATCGGCCGAGGACGGCAGGTGCGGACGCACGCAGGCGACGCCGGCGGCGGTCAACGCCTGCGCCTTGCGATGCTGCTCGTCGAAATACCGCCATTGCGGCACCGCGAGCCAGGGCCGGCCCGCCGCCAGGATCTGCTGGCAGGTGGTGTTGCCCGTCGACGCGACCACCAGGTCGGCGGCCGCCACGTGCGCCGCCGCGTCGTCCACCCAGCCGCGATGCTCGAGGTTGGCGGGCTCGGTCGCGTGCCAGTCGCGCTCGACCGGCCCGATGGTGATCCAGCGGGCACCCGGCCGCGACCGCGCGCCGACGCCGAGCGGCGCCTGCGCGAAGCCGCCGCCGCCGCCGCCGGACAGCACCAGCACCACCTCCTCGTCCGGTCCCACGCCGATGCGCCGCCGCGCCACCTCGCGTTCCACGATCCGGGTGTCGACGCCGAGACCGCCGGCAAAGCAGATGCGGGCGCGGAATGCCGCGTCCCATTCCGGCTGCGCCAGCGCCGCATGGAACGGCGCCAGCAGCCCGGCCGCGCCGTCATAGGCGGCCCGGTGGCCGGCGTCGCCGCGGTCGCCGTGCTGCAGCACCGCCACGTGCGGCACGCTGCAGATCCGGGCCAGCTGGGCGATCTCGGCCGACACGTCGCAGACCATCAGCGCCGGGTCGGCGGCGTCGAACCAGCCGGCGATCGTGGCCATCGTCCGGCGGATCGCCGGCCAGCCCAGCGGCGCGCAATGCAGCGTCGCCGGCGTCGGCAAGTGGTCCATCGTCACCGCCTCGTCGCCGCGCGGCTCGAACAGCGAGGGCACGACGACGATCTCCGCGTTCGCCGGCAAAGGCGGGAAGATGTCGTTGCGGGCGCAGAAGACGACCAGCGAGCGCGCGGGCGGCAGCGCGTGCGCGAGGGCGGCGCAGCGTTCGGCGTGACCGCGGCCCTGATGGTGGACGAAATAGCCGAACGGCCGCATCAGGCCGCCGCCGCCCGCCGCGCCGGACCCTGGCGCAGCGAGGCGTAGAGCGAGACCGACCGCTCGGCGTAGGCCGCCCAGTCGTAGTGCCGGGCGCCGCGCAGCGCCGCCCGCGACAGCCGGCGGTGCAGATGGACGTCGGACACGATGCGCAGGCAGGCGCCTCCGATCGCGGCCTCGTCGCGCGGATCGACCAGCAGGCCGTGGCCGATGGTGTCGAGGATCTCGGCGGGGCCGCCGTTGCGGGTCGCCACCACCGGCACGCCAGCCGCCGCCGCCTCGATCAGGGTGAGGCCGAACGGCTCGTGCAGCGCCGGGTTCACGAACACGCCGCCCGCCGCCGCGCGCCGGTAGAGGGCGGCGACATCCGCTGAATCGTGCCGCGACGGCAGCGCCATGCGTCCGCGCAGGGCGGCACCCGCGCACAGATGCCCGAGCTCGGCGATCACCTCCCGCTCCTCCGCCGAAGCGCGGGCGCCGTCATGCTGGCCGGCGAGCACCACGAGGTTGGCCTGCTCCATCAAGGCCGGGATCGCCGCATAGGCCCGCACCAGCGCCGCCAGGTTCTTCTTCGCCACCGGACGCGCCACCGCCAGCACGATCGGCTTGTCCGCGTCGCGCAGCCAGCCGGCCAGCCACCGCAGCCCGGTCGAGGACTCGGCCGCCTGCGCGCGGCGCGGCACGCCGGGTGGGATGCGGGCGGTGCGGGCCGCGGCGTTGGCGATGCCATAGGCGTCGAGCTGCCGGTCGGCCTCGTCGCCGGACGACACCACGATCGCGTCGGCCAGCGCGATCGCGCGGCGCTCCGCGGCGATGCGTCCCTGGAGCGCGTCATGGCCCGGCTGCTGCGCGCGCTTGTCGATGCCGAGCGCATGTGGCGTGTAGACCACCGGGATGCCGAAGCGCTCGCGCGCCGCCAGCGCCACCGCGGCCGCATCGGCGAAGTGGGCGTGGATGACGTCGGGCCGAGGCCGCAGACCGGAGAGATGCGTGCAAAACGCCTCGGTGAAGGCGGGCAGCTCGGCGGCCAACCCCTCCTTCTCGAGGTAGGCGCGCTCCGGCGTGGCGAGCCGGTCCACGCTCACCTTGGCGCAGATCCGCTGCGAGGGTCGCGCGTGCTCGACGCCGAGCGGCGGGTCGTCGAACAGGCGGGTGACGATCGATATCCTGGCCACCGCGGGCAGCGCCGCCTGGGCCGCGGCGGCTTCGAGCACGTAGGCGATGTGGCCGCCGGTGTCGGCGGTGATCCCGTAGCGGATGGGAGGCGCCTTCAGGCAACCGCCGAGCGCCAGATGGAGTATGAACAAGCCTTCCCCTGCAATGAGCGATGGTCTCGCGCAGGATAGGAAACGACCGGTCGCGCGGCAAGGAAGGCTAGGGGCGTCGTGCGGAGCACGCTGACGCGTGACGCCGCTGGACTCCGTTCATGAGGATTGGGTTTCAGGGGCCGCGATGCTGACGCAGCCTCGTGCTAGAGGATGATCCGATCGCTTAGGCTCACGGATCACGCTCTAGCTTGTTGTTTTAACGAGCATCTTATCCGATCAAACGATTCCGTTCGATCGGATGATGCTCTAGTGCGACGGCTTGGCCAGGCCGACCTCGACCATGGCGTCGGCCGGCAGCGTCGTCGTGCCGGCGGGCGAGAAGGTCGGGAAGCGGCGCAGCGCCGTCGGCTCGTAGGCGACGATCTCCATGACCCGCCCGACCACCACCATGGCGTCGAGCGGCACCGCGATCGGCCGGCTGCCGAGCTCGGCCCAGAACCAGCCGCCATAGGCGACCACCACGAGGGTTCGCCCGTCCAGCGCCCGCACGAGCGACCTCACGTGCCCCAGCACGACATGGCTCTCGAGCGGCTCCTGCACGTCCTCGCCGATCAGGCTGCCGACCCGGACCGGCTGCGGGAAGCGCATCGCCGTTGATCGTTGCAGGCTCATGCCGGTGGGCGGCGGCGTGCCGCCCGGGGAGTGGCTCTGCGCCAGCGCCGGGCCGGCATCCAGCAGCAGCGCCAACGCCAGGCCAGGCTGCAGGAGGCGCCGCGCCGCGCCGCGCCGGACGCGGCGTTGACCAAGGCGCGGGATGGCGGTTAGTGGCCGGTAACCGGCTGCCTCGTCGTCGCGAACGTCCGTCGTCAGCAAGGGTGGCTCGTTATGGGAGAGGCTGTGGCGAGACCCCGGGCACGCGTCGGCCGCCGGCTGCATCCCGTCCCGATCCGGGTCATGCACTGGACCAACGCCGCCGCCATGCTCGTCATGATCACCTCCGGATGGGGCATCTACGACGACGACGTCGTCATCGAGGGGTTTCACTTCCCGCAATACCTGCGGCTGGGCGACTGGGCGGCGCCGAGCCTCAACTTCCACTTCGCGGGCATGTGGCTCCTGGCGATCAACGGGCTGTTCTATTTCGGCTACGGTCTGTTCACCGGCCGGCTCCGGGAGCGGCTGCTGCCGATCCGCCTGCACGACCTGATCCACACCATCAACGATACGCTGCACTTCAGGATCGCGCACGAGGACATCACCACCTACAACGCGGTCCAGAAGATCCTCTACATCGTCGTGATTCTGGCGGCCATCTCGCAGGTCGTGACCGGCTTCGCGATGTGGAAGCCGGTGCAGCTCGCCGGACTGGTCTGGCTGCTGGGCGGCTTCCAGTCCGCGCGTATCATCCACTTCACCGGCATGAGCGTGATCGTCGGCTTCCTCGTCGTGCACGTGGCGCTGTCGGTCCTGGTGCCGAGCACGCTGTGGGCGATGCTGACCGGCGGCCCGCGGGTGCGCCTCCGGCCGGCCAGCCCGACGCCGCCGCCGTCGCCCGAGCTGCCGCGCGCATCATGAGGTCGATCTTTCGGCCCACGGAGCCGCCCTCTGCGGCAATTCTCGACGACCACCGTCCGATGATCCGCCAGATCGAGCGCAAGACCGGGCGTCGAGACCTGCTGCGCGGCGGCCTGTCGCTGGGCGCCCTCACCATGCTGACCGGCTGCGACGTGAGGCGGCCGGAGGCGGTGCAGGCGGCCCTGCTGGCGATCCGCTCGATGAACGACGACGTGCAGGCCTGGATGTTCGACCCGACCAGGCTCGCCCCCACCTACCCCGCCTCCCGGGTGCTGCGGCCGCCCAAGTTCAACGCCTACTACGACGTGACGATGGTGAAGCCGGTCGACGGCCGGACGTGGCGCCTGGAGCTGGCCGGACTGGTCGCCGACAAGCGCC
Organism: uncultured Acetobacteraceae bacterium; assembly: GCA_937873205.1. Taxonomy (GTDB): domain Bacteria; phylum Pseudomonadota; class Alphaproteobacteria; order Acetobacterales; family Acetobacteraceae; genus Lichenicola. The sequence goes on along the minus strand of CALMVO010000113.1, from coordinate 1,996 downwards.
CCTGGACGGTGGAGCAGATCGCGCGGCTGCCGCAGCGGGAGATCATCATCCGCCACGTCTGCGTCGAGGGCTGGGACTATATCGGCCAGTGGTCCGGCGTGCCGTTCCGCGCCTTCCTCGAGCGCATCGGGGCCGACCTCACCGCCAAATACGTGGCCTTCACCACCGCGGACGACTACCCGAGCAGCATCGACATGGCGACCGCGCTGCACCCGCAGACGCTGCTGTCCATCGACTATGCCGGCGAGACGCTGGCCGACCCGTTCGGCTATCCGCTGCGGCTGCGCATGTCGACCAAGCTCGGCTACAAGAACCCGAAATGGATCACCTCGATCGGGGTGACCAACGCCTATCCCGGCGGCTACTGGGAGACCCGCGGCTATTCCTGGTTCGGCGGCCTCTGACGTGGCGGACCCGCACGCATGCTGAACTACGCCCTGATCGGTCTCGGCGGCGCGCTCGGCAGCATGCTGCGCGCCTGGCTCGGCACCGCGATGGTGGGCCTGACCGGACCCAGCTTCCCCTGGGGCACGATCCTCATCAACGTGATCGGCTCGTTCGTCATCGGCCTGTTCGCCATGCTGACCGCGACCGACGGCCGCTTCGCGGTGCCGTTCGACGCCCGCACCTTCGTCATGGTGGGGGTATGCGGCGGCTTCACCACCTTCTCCTCCTTCAGCCTGCAGACCCTGGAGCTGGCCCGCGACGGCCGGGCCGGCCAGGCGCTGGGCAACGTCGCCCTCTCGGTGCTGCTCTGCCTGGCCGGCGTCGCCGCCGGGTCGCGCCTGGCGACGGCGATCCGCGTCTCGCCCCTGGCAATGGTCGGCGCCGCGGCACCCGCCACGGCGGGCAGCACCACCCTGGTGACGCTGCACCGGCCGCAGGCGGTGCCGGACATGCTGGCGGCCGCGGCGCAGCTCATGGCCGAGACCGGTGGACGGACGGTCGTGCTGGCGATCGGCGGTGCGACCCTGGCCGAGCCGCAGCCGACAGAGGAGGTGCTGACCGAGGCGCGCCGGGAGGCGGAGGCTGCCGCCGGGCGCCCCGACTTGGTGGCCGCTGCGCAGGGCGTCCTCGACGACTGGGTCTGGACCGAGCGCGCGCAGGGACACCGGGCGCGCTGGATCGAGGCGGCCGGCGACGGCGCACTGGCGGTCGCCGAGCATCGGCGCAGCGCCCACCTGCTTCTGCTGGAGCAGCGGCCCGGCGACGAGGCCGCGCGGATCCGCGTCCACGACGCTATCGTCCGCGCCCGGCGTCCGGTGCTGCTGATTCCCGCGGGCCCGGTGACGCTGTTCGGCGGCATCGTGGCGGTGGCCTGGCGGGACGACCCCGACGTCCGTGAGGCGATCCGCGCGGCGGCACCGTTCCTGTCGCGGGCGCGGCGGATCGTGGCGCTGCATGTCGGCGGCGCGGCCGTGGGAGACGGCCTGGCCGGGGCGTTCGCCGGCCGTCGCGCCGAGCTGGTGACGGCACCCGCATCCCCCGACGGCGCGGCCGGCCAGCAACTGGTGGCGATGGCGCACGAGGCCGGCGCCGACCTGCTGGTCATGGGCGGCCGCGGACGCATCCGGCTCCACGACGCGCTGTTCGACGACGTCACCGACGGCGTGCTGCGGGTCGCCGACCTCCCCGTGCTGATGCGGCTCCAGGACGGCTGACGGCTCCCGATCAGGCGAGGCCGAGCAGCCGGATCAGGCCGAGGCTCAGCAGCCCGAGTGCGGCGAGCGACAGCACCACCACCGCCGTCACCCGGCCGCCGGCCCGGGCCGCCACCCGCAGGTCGGTGCCAAGGCCGAGTGCGGCCATCGACACCACGGTGAGCAGGCCGGCCGCCGCCGCCGCCGGCCGCAGCGCCATCTCCGGCACCAGCCCGGCCGACCGCAGCGCCGCCAGCCCGAGGAAGCCGATGATGAACCAGGGCACCAACCGGTGCAGCGCCAGGCCGCCCGGCCGGGGCCGGCCGCCGGCGACGACGCCGGGCGCGGCGCCGGGC